>JAJJPK010000168.1:0-88093 GCA_032907565.1 Cyclobacteriaceae bacterium
TGAAGAAAGCAGTGATCAATCAAAAGAAAAGTGTGAAGGTGGTTAAGAAGAAAAGTGTAAATGCTCCGAAGGCGGCTGAGACGCCCGTATCTAAATCGAAAGTGAATCCTCAGGTGAAAACTGAAGCGAAGGGCGCGCCGAAGGGCATGCAACCTGAAAAGAAAGGCGTGCAACCCGAGAAGGTGAGAATTGAGGCGCCGCAAAAGGAACAGCCCGTAGCAAAAACCGTGGAGTCGAAGCCATTGCCTCCCATTGCACAGATGAACATGTTTCAGATTCCTAACCAGCGTCCTATCGCGCATAAGCCGATCCGGACTACGACAGATGAAACGCGTACCCGTTATTCTGAAGAGGAGTTGAAGGAATTTGAAAAGCTTATCCTTGAAAAGCTCGAAAAGGCCCGCGAGGAGTACAAGATCCTCAAGGATACTTTGAATCGGACCAACGACGAAGGCACCGATGCTACGTCAGGCGGAAATACCAAGGTACTTGAGGATGGTGCCGAAACTGCAGAAAAGGAGAATCTCAGTCAGCTGGCTGCACGTCAGCAGAAGTATATCACAAACCTGGAGAATGCGTTGATCCGCATCAAGAACGGAACGTATGGAATATGCTCCGTAACCGGCAAGCTTATTTCCAAGGAACGCCTCATTGCTGTGCCGCATACGACACAGTCCATTGAGGCAAAGATGATGAAGCAGGACTAGCGCATTGGATTTCCTTCAGAACCATATTGAGGCGCTCATCTTTTGTTCACCGACGCCTATACGCGTTAGTGAGTTGGTTGCGTGTCTGTCCGAAATGTTTGGTACGGAAGTTCCCGAAGAGGACGTGGTTGGAGCCATTCAGCGGCTGGAGGAAAAGTATGCACAGGAAGAATTTTCGTTCCAACTCTACAAGTCTTCCGGAGGGTATCAGTTCCTTACGAAGCCCGCCTATCAGGCAAGCATTGGTATCATGCTGAAGCAGCAGTCGAAAAAGCGGCTGTCGACATCGGCCATGGAAACGTTGTCGATCATTGCTTACAAGCAACCCATTTCAAAAACCGAGATAGAGAACATCCGCGGAGTGAACTGCGATTATGCAGTGCAGAAGTTGCTCGACAAAGGGCTTGTCGAGATCAAAGGGAAGGCTGACACCATCGGGCGTCCCATGCTGTACGGCACATCGCAAAAATTTATGGAGTATTTCGGAATTAACGACCTCAGTGAGCTACCGACTCCGAAGGACTTTGCACACGAAGTGAATACCATCGGCGAGAACATGGATCTTAAGGATGCCGATGCGCAAGGGTAAAAGTTCCGCCGCACCAGGCAGGAGAAAATCTTCAGTATCGCGAAAGGAACCCGTTGCCGGTCGCCCAAAGAGCGCCCGAAAGCCGAAGACTACGGAAGTGCCGCCCAAGGTGCCCAAAACACTGGCACAAGAAGGTCCAATTCGCCTCAATCGCTACATTGCCAACAGCGGCGTATGTTCACGACGCGAAGCCGACAACCTGATACGAATGGGTGTTATCAGCGTAAATGGCAAGGTCATCACCGAACTTGGCTACAAGGTAAATCCCGGCGACAAGGTACGGCACGAAGGCAAACTGCTTACGGCGGAGAAGCCGGTATATATATTAATGAATAAGCCCAAGGGCTATCTCACCACCACACGCGATCCCAAGGAACGCGATACGGTCATGGCGTTGATCGGAAAGGCCGTGCGGCAGAGAATCTATCCCGTCGGAAGACTCGACCGAAACACCACCGGGTTGCTCCTGCTCACTAACGACGGGGACCTGGCGGAAAAACTGTCGCATCCTTCATACAACGTAAAGAAGATTTACAAGGTAGAACTCGACCGACCGATTTCAGCGGCTGATTTCGACCGACTCGTTAAAGGGGTGCAACTGGAGGAAGGTCGCGCCGTTCCGGATGATGCAGCTATCGTCTCGGACGACGGAAAGACAATCGGCCTGGAACTTCACATAGGCTGGAACCGGGTCGTGAGACGAATCTTTGAAGCGTTGGGCTATGAGGTGAAGAAGCTGGATCGGACCATGTACGCCGGTCTCGATAAGCGCGATCTTCCGCGCGGAACCTGGCGCCACCTTACACCCCAGGAAGTGATAAGACTGAAGCACTACCGTTGACTACGCGTTTTCCAGCGTCACGGTAAACGTTGTTCCCTTTCCGAACTCCGACTCTACGTCGATTTTGCCCTTGACTTTCGCCAGGGCCTCCTTCACAATGTATAATCCCAATCCCGTGCCGTCAGTTTCCTGCGAAGCGCGAAAGAACATATCAAAGATCTTGTTGACGCTATGCGGGTGGATACCCTGTCCGTTATCTTCAACGGTAAAGATCACGGTGTCGCTGATCCTCTTGAACCTGATTCGGATATACGGATCATCCTGGTTGAGCCGATGATACTTTACCGCGTTGGTGATCAGGTTCGACAATATGATGGATATCTGATTGGGATCTGAATAAAAGCTGCTGTCCGAGTTCTTCTCGTAGTCGAGCCTGATGCTGGATGTTCCCTTCGTGAACTCGATGTCGGAGACTACCTCCTTTACGAGATCACTGAAACGAATTGTCTGCAGTTTTATTCCAAGCTTTTTGGTCTTCGACAGGCGTAGGACATCTGTGAGGATCATATTCAGCTTTTGAGCACGTTGCTCGATGAGTTCCATGTAATTCCTTCCCTTCTCTTCGGTGAGTTCCACCTTGCCAAGGTATGTGAGTCCAAGAATGGATGTGATGGGAGCACGCAAGTCGTGTGATGTGCTGTATAGAAAACTATCGAGATCCTTGTTCACCTGTCTTAACTTCTCGCGTTCGTCTTCCAGCAACCACATAACCATGCTCATGCTCATAATGGAAATCATCATAAGATTGATAAGACCGCGCGACCCGGGAAGCATCGCCTGTTCGGATGCGGCATCAAAGATCATTATGAAGATGTAGAAGAACTGGTAGCCGCTAAACGCGACGAAAGACACAGTCAATAATTTTTGGCCCACGCCCCGGGTGAATTTTGGATTTCTCCACACCACGATGCCGGCAAGCAGAAATCCAATCCCCGAAATTAACGCCCGGGATCCGATGCGGAACAAATAGCGTTCATAGCCACCTTCCGGATGTTGACCGAATGCAAGGACTGTCACTATGCCGAGAAGAATGACGCCAACAATAATGGATTGGTATATTCTACGGTTTACCGGCTTTGAACGCACGAGTTGATACGAGCCGATGAGAATATAAACGATATGAAGAAAGGCGCCGACCTGTGCGATGACGTTAACTGGAATCCAACCGGCGGGCGGATAGTCTTCGTCTTCCAGGCTAATCATCAGAACGACGGTGGCGATCATGTATACGGAGAATGCCAGCCAGCCACGCGACCACGTTTGTAGAAAGCGGCGATCGTACACGAGACTGAAGTGCCGGAAAATAAAAAACATCACAAGCCCGAGCGTCGCCTGAGCTACATAAGCGGCAGCTGGATCGGCGGCAAGTCCGAGTAACTGTCTGAAATGCATTAAGGAAGACTAAGCCGAAAAAACCAGTACAAAGAAAATGATAGTTTTAACTAAATAAGGTAAAATTGGAGTTTCAGGGTAAATAGTTGAGAAAAAATTACCGAAAGGGAAAATATGTCGGTCCGCAGAACAGCGAACCCGGAAGTTGTGGTGATGGACGGAATCGAACCGCCGACACAAGGATTTTCAGTCCTTTGCTCTACCAACTGAGCTACATCACCAGTACGGCGCCAGCCGGGCGAATAGGGGCCAAAAGTATATAATTTTATATTTCGTGCAAAATTTAACTTGTTAGCCCAATGTCCGTCCAGCAGATCGCATTTGTGATTGTCCTGGTCGCAACCATTTACGTGGTCTGGCGACGGGCAAGCGGTATTGCACGGAACATTCGAATGGGACAGGGCGAATTGCGGGGCGATCGACCTGGTGAGCGCATGCGCAACATGCTGCTGGTGGCATTTGGCCAAAAGAAGATGTTCAAAAGACCATGGCCGGCCTTCTTGCACCTGTTTGTCTATGTGGGCTTTCTGGTAATTAACATTGAAATCCTCGAGTTTATCGTCGATGGAATTGTCGGGACGCACCGGATATTTGCGCCCTTTCTCGGGGCCGTGTATCCCGTCTTGATGAACATCTTTGAATTCCTCGCCGTGGCAGTGCTGGTCTCTTGCGTGATATTCCTGCTGCGGCGCAATGTGGCGAAAGTTCGGCGATTCTGGTCGGCCGAGATGACCGCGTGGCCACGCCTCGACGCTAATCTAATTCTTACCGCAGAAATCCTGTTGATGGTGGCCATTCTCACGATGAATGCAGCCGACCAATGGCTTCAGGTCCGGGCTCCCAAACAGTATCCCGATTCGGGCACTTTGTTTTTCAGCAGCCTAATCATGCCGGCGTTTGCTGACCTGTCTGTGACATCGCTGGTTGTGACAGAACGCGTCGCGTGGTGGTTTCATATTGTGGGTATACTCGGCTTCGCCATTTACATCACCTATTCGAAGCACCTTCATATCGTCCTCGCTTTTCCGAACACTTACTTTGCTTCGCTTGAACCCCGGGGCCAAATGAAAAACATGGAGGTCGTAACCAACGAAGTCCGCGCCATGTTGGGACTTGGCGACACGCCGCCGACCGGAACGCCGGGTCGCTTCGGCGCAAAGGACGTCAACGACCTTTCGCGGATAAGCCTGTTGGGCGCGTATGCCTGCACCGAATGCGGCCGATGCACGGATGAGTGCCCGGCGAACATCACGGGAAAGGCATTGTCGCCACGCAAGATCATGATGGACACACGCGATCGCATGGAAGACGTGGCAAGGAGTCTGGCAAAGGGCGGCCCGGGGCTTGAAGACGGAAAAGCACTGTTCGGCGATTACATCACGCGAGAGGAAATCAACGCGTGCACCGCTTGCCAGGCGTGCGTGGAGGCGTGCCCTGTCATGATCAACCCGCTGGAGATTATCCTTGATATCAGGCGTTACATCGCCATGGAAGAATCAGGCGCGCCGCCAGCCTGGAACGCCATGTTTCAAAACATCGAAAACAATTTTGCCCCCTGGAAATTTCCGCCTTCCGACCGTTTCAACTGGGCGAATGAAGGCGGCCGAACACATTAAAGACAGAAACCGGTGGAACAAGAGGATCAAAAGATACCGACCGTGGCAGAACTCGCCGCGCAGGGAAAGTCGCCAGAAGTACTGTTCTGGGTTGGCTGCGCAGGATCGTTCGACGACCGCAGCAAGCGGGTGACGCGCGCGTTTGTGAAGATACTGCAGGTGTTGAATATCAATTTTGCTGTGCTGGGTACCGAGGAAGGCTGCACGGGGGATCCGGCGCGCCGTGCAGGGAATGAGTTCCTGTTCCAGGTGCAGGCGCTCAACAATATTCAGGTTCTCAACGGATACAACATCCGCACGATCGTCACGACATGCCCGCATTGTTTCAATACAATCAAAAATGAGTATCCGCAGTTGGGTGGAAACTACTCGGTAGAACATCATTCGACGTTCCTTCAGCGACTGATCCAAGAGGGACGCATTGTCCTGAAGGAAGGCGGATCCTTTCAGGGGCGCCGCATTACGTATCACGATTCGTGCTACCTTGGCCGGGCGAATCAAGTGTACGAAGCGCCTCGGGATGTGCTCGCGGCGCTCGATGCCGACCTGGTAGAAATGAAGCGAAGCAGATCGAGAGGACTGTGCTGTGGCGCTGGCGGAGCGCAAATGTTTAAGGAACCCGAGCGGGGAAAAAAGGACATTAACGTGGAACGCACCGATGAAGCGTTGGAAACGGGGGCTGACACAATCGCCGTAGCCTGCCCGTTCTGCATGACTATGATGCGAGACGGTGTCAAGGCGCGGGAGAAGGAAGCTACCGTGAGTGTGAAAGATATCGCAGAACTTATTGCAGAAAGGCAGGGTTTGTAAAACAATAGACATTGCAAGAAAATGTTTGTCGAATTCGATCAAATGCCCGACAGCGCGAGAGTCTGGATTTATATGGCGGACCGGAAGCTGGACGCCGAAGACCGCGAAGTCGTGAACAAGGTAATAGGAGCGTTTACCGCTGAATGGGCAGCCCACGGTGTACCGTTACGCGCCTCATACACGCTGGCCGAAGACCGGTTTCTGGTTATGGCGGTGGACGAATCCCATCACAGCCCCAGCGGATGTTCCATTGATTCGTCCGTCGGTGCGCTCCGGCAGGTCCGGGATGCGACCGGCGTCGACTTCCTCGACCGAAAGGGCGTGCCCTTCTCCTCCGGCGATGGGATCCAGATCATCAGACTGGACCAACTCAAACAAAAGTACCGCGACGGCGTATGGAATGGCCGCAGCCTGACGTTTAATATTCTGGCAAAAACCGTCGGTGAGTTCAGATCGGCGTGGAAAATACCCGCGGAGGCCACCTGGCTGAAGCGTTACGTGGAACCCAGGCCGGCGGACACGGTAGCCCGATAAATTTTGTTAGATTTGGTGAAAAGGCATTGTGGCATTATGAGGTTCATTACGCTCCTTTTCGTTTTTGCATTGCTGGCGATGGCATGTGGGACGGAGAAAAAAGCAACCAAGGCGTTCCAGCTGGGCAAATACCAGACTGCCATTGACCTTTACAGCAAACTGCTGGCCGACAATCCCCAAAACGGCTACTATAATTATATGGTGGCGGAGTCGTACCGCCTGTCAAACCGGCTCAAGGACGCCGAGCCGTACTACACCAACGCCGGGGGGCGCGGCGTTAACAGGGATACTGTAAGGTTCTTCTACGCCCAGTCGCTTAAGTCAAACGGCAAGTACCAGGAGGCGAGACGCGAACTTGATGAATTGATAAAGAATACAACTGCCCAGGCATTGAAGGAACGTGCCAGCGCTGAACTTGAAGGCCTGACTTACCTGGAGAAACTAAACAGCAGCGCAAATTATTATCGGGTAAGGAATCTGGAACTGATCAATACGCCGGCGGCTGAATACGCCCCCGTATATCTCAATAACGAACTTTACTTTTCAAGCAACCGGGGCAATGGGAAAATTTATGAAGCAACAGGAACCCCGTATTCCGATCTCTATAAAGTAGCGACACGCGGGGCTAACGTCGATGTCGCGACGGTACAACCACTTCCTTCCCACATCAACGATCCTATACGCAATGAAGGCTGCGTAACATTTACACCCGATGGGCGAATCATGGTGTTTGCAAAAGGAAACACCAGCAAGAAAAACGGAGGCGAAGACGTCGACTTGTACCTGGCGCGCTGGCGAAACGGCGAATGGTCGGAGCCAACGAAAATCAATGCCCCGGTGAACGTTCAGTATCGCGGTGAGAATGCCGTTGAGTTGGACAGGAATTTCGGTTGGGACTCCACGCCGGCGTTTAGTCCCGACGGCCGGACACTTTATTTTGCCAGCAACAGGCAGGATAGAAATGCTCAGGGCGGAACTGACCTTTACTCCGCGCAGATGGACTCACGGGGAAGATTCACACGTGTTCGCAACCTCGGTCCCGAAATCAATACTCCCGGCAATGAAATGTTCCCTTACGTTTCGGAAGATGGACGACTCTATTTTGCTTCTGACGGACATCCGGGATACGGGGGTCTGGACTTGTTTGTCGTTAACCGGCGGGATGGCAAGAACACGATCGAGAATCTCGGGCAGCCGATGAACAGCCCTGGAGATGATTTCGGCATCTTCCTGTTCCGCGCCGATCGCGGCTTCTTTACGTCGAACCGTGAAGGGGGTAAAGGTGATGACGATATTTACACGTTCGTGAATGAAGATCCCAACCTGAAGGTGATCAACTATGCCCTCCAGGGAATAACGTACTTCAAGGATAAGGACGAGAACCTCCAGGTACTTCCCAACACACGCGTCACGCTCCTCGATTCGCAGGGCGAAGCGATGCAGGATTACGTCACGGGCAACGATGGCAAGTTCCTCTTCCGCGTTTACGAGAACGAAGACTATAACCTCGTAGCAGAAAGCGAAGGATATCTAACCAAGCGCCAGGCCTGGACCATGAAAGGCAAGGGTGTGGACCCGAGTACGCTTAAGGATCTTGTCACGAACATTACCCTTGATACGATTGTGATCCTCGACCGCAAAGCAGTCAATGAGAAGTTCGTGCTAGAGAACATCTACTTTGGATTCGACAGCACGGACATCAAACCTGAGGCCGCGATAGAACTTGACAAGTTGGCGCAACTGCTCATTGATAATCCCGAGATAAAAATCGAAATGGGCTCCCACACCGATAGTGTTGGATCGTTCGATTACAATATCGATCTGTCTCGTCGCCGCGCTGAATCGACCGTCCGGTACCTTATCAACAAGGGGATATCGCCCGAAAGGCTGACGGCGAAGGGTTACGGGGAAACGCAGCCCATTGCCCGCAACACAAACCCTGATGGCACGGATAACCCGTTGGGGCGTGCAAAGAACCGGAGAACCGAATTCAAGATCCTCGAAGTGGGCGTGCTGCCCAGAACCATCCAGGAAGAGGCTGGTGAAGTGTACGAGTACGAGGAGGATAAGTACTTCCGGGATTAACCTAAATTAACCGTGAAGGTGTGAGCCGGAGTTATGCCCGGCTTTTTTATTTTGCGAACCTACCAAATGATCTGAAATGGAATTCCGCATTGAAAGGGACACCATGGGCGAAGTAAAGGTGCCCGCCACGCGCTACTGGGGCGCACAGACTGAACGGTCCAGAAACAATTTTCGAATCGGCACGCCGGCCAGCATGCCGGTGGAGATCATCCACGCATTTGCCATTTTGAAGAAGGCCGCGGCTCTTGCGAACGAGGAACTGGGCGTCTTGCCCTCCGAAAAGGCCAGGTTAATTAGCCAGGTGTGCAATGAGATTCTGGAGGGTCGTCTCGACGAAGAGTTTCCGCTCGTTATTTGGCAAACAGGTTCCGGGACGCAAAGCAATATGAACGTCAACGAGGTGATCGCCAACCGCGCTCATGTATTGAACGGAGGAAAGCTCGTTGACGAAAAGAAGGTGTTGCATCCGAACGACGACGTTAACAAGTCGCAATCCTCCAACGATACATTTCCGACGGCCATGCATATCGCCGCCTATCGCCAGGTTACCGAGGTCACGCTCCCGGGCTTAAAACTGTTGCAAAAGACATTAGCGGACAAAGCGAGTGCATTCAGGGACATTGTCAAGACGGGCCGTACGCACTTCATGGATGCCACGCCGCTCACATTGGGACAGGAATTTTCAGGTTATGCTCAACAGCTTGCCAACTCAATACGGGCGATCGAGTCTGCACGTGAAGGGGTAAGGGAGCTTGCCTTGGGAGGTACCGCGGTCGGCACAGGTCTCAATGCACCGAAAGGATATGATGTTCTTGTCGCGAAGAAGATTGCCGAACTGACGGGCTATCCCTTTGTTACGGCTCCCAACAAGTTTGAATCGCTTGCTGCTCATGATGCGATGGTTGAACTTTCAGGAGCATTGAAGCGCGCTGCTGTTTCTTTGATGAAGGTAGCTAATGATATTCGGATGCTGAGTTCGGGGCCGCGCTGTGGGATAGGCGAGATCGTCATTCCCGACAATGAGCCCGGTTCATCCATCATGCCCGGTAAGGTGAACCCCACCCAACCCGAAGCGATGACTATGGTTTGTGCCCAGGTCATGGGGAACGACGTGGCGGTTTCCATTGGAGGAAGCTCTGGTCACTTTGAGCTCAATGTATTCAAGCCCGTCATTGCGGCTAACGTTTTGCAGTCAGCCCGTCTGCTTGGCGATGCCTGTGTATCGTTCAATGACAACTGCGCAGTCGGTATTGAACCTAACCTACCTGTAATTCGCCGGCACCTGGAGAACTCGTTGATGCTTGTTACCGCGCTGAATCCTCATATCGGATATGAGAATGCAGCACGAATTGCCAAGAAGGCGCATAAGGAGAACAAGACGCTTCGCGAAGCAGCCCTTGAGCTGGGCCTGTTGACGCCGGAACAGTTTGACGAATGGGTCCAGCCGGCTAACATGGTGGGCAACCTTCCGGCGGGCTCTGAGAAGGCAAGTGGTTGATTTCAAAATATTTTGTTACTTTTATCTTCATTTTTTGAACGTAACCCACATCAATGAAAAAACAACTCGTCCTCCTCTTCTGTCTGGCCCTGATTTTTGCGTCGACGGAAGGCTATAGCCAACTCTCCAAAAAGGAGAAGAAGGAGTGGAAGAAAAAGGCTAAGGAATACGCTCGCAATCCCGCCAATCTGAAGCAACTGGAAGAAGACAAGCAGGCAGCAGACAGCCAGGTGTCGTCGCTTACGCAGCGTGTTAATCAATTGCAGTCGACGATGAGCTCTAAGGACTCGCGCATCGCTGAACTGGAAGATCAGCTGGCACAGGCGCAGAATCAACTGTCAGCCGCGCGGGCCGAACTGACTCAAATGAGCCAGAACCCGAACCCAATGGATTTTTCAAAGGGCATCGTCTTTAAAGTTCAAATTGGTGCTTTCCGGAACAAAGACTTATCGAAGTACTTCCAGAACAATCCCAACTTCGGTGGTGAACTGGGACAAGATGGCGCGCAGCGCTACACCATCGGTATTTTCAGAGACTACTGGGAAGCCGACACGTTTAAGAAGTACATGCGGGAAATGGGTGTGAAGGACGCCTGGATCGTACCTTACCGGGACGGCAACCGGGTGGAGATTAAGGATGTACTGGAAGGTGTTGTAGCAGACAAGCCGCAGGGCGCGGGATAGTCATGACATCATCCATTCACTGATCTAAAAGAAGAGCCGCACCAATTTTCGTGCTGCTCTTTTTTTTGGCGCTTCGGGCGGGCGCCAAAGGCTTTTTTTGTAAAATGAGGCTTCCGGTTAATTTTGTGCAATGAGTAGGTTTTCGTTGGTGTGTCTATGCGCGTCGTTGCTTTCCATAGCCGGATTTGCGCAGGTGAGAGTGGGAACACTAGTCATCAAGCCCAATGAAATATACGAACTCAAGGAATCAGATATCATTGTTGCGGACACGCTGATAATGATGGATTCATCGTGCATCAAGCTCAATCCACTTAAGCGCGACAACTTCATACGCGCGCAGGTTGCCTACCTGGGAAGCGGCAGTAGGATTGATGGTCGCGGTGTTGATGGTGCGCCGGGGAGGAATGGACAAAATGGAGACACCGCAACCGGACCGTGCCGTGACGGCGCCGATGCGAGAGATGGAGGCAGAGGATTGGATGGCGGAAACGGCAACAACCTTTTTCTCTACTTCGAGCAGTTGTACCTTACGGGCCACGTGCTGGTAGATCTTTCTGGAGGCGTTGGCGGCCGGGGTGGAGATGGAGGCCACGGTGGTGGAGGCAGCCCGGGAACCCTTCACTGCAATGGAGGAGATGGCGGAAGTGGAGGAAACGGTGGGGCCGGTGGGAACGGCGGTAATGGCGGAAGGCTGACCATCAACTGCTCGCGATGCCCCGATGTTCGAGCCCTTGTTAGCAAACAAATGACGTTCAGAAGCACGGGTGGCCATTTTGGCTTTGGAGGCAGGAGAGGCTATGCCGGTGCTCCCGGTCTCGGACCCAAAAATCGTAACGGCCAAACCGGCGACAGTGGCTACGATGGCCCAAATGGAAAGCCCGGCGAGAAGGGCACGCTAAACTTCGAGATCAACTAGCGCACACCCGCGTTCACGCGGGAGGCGCATCCCTATACCATCAAACCCGTTACATGGAAAAAAAATGGCGCTACATCAGCAAACCGCCAGACGAGGCTATACGTGCACTGTCGCGCCAGATCAACGTCAACCCCTATCTGTGCACCGTCCTTATTCAACGAGGCATCGACAGTTTTGAAGCCGCACGCGCCTTCTTCCGTCCTACACTGGATATGCTGCATGACCCGCTCCTGATGAAGGGCATGAGCCAGGCGGTGGAACGGCTTCATGCTGCCATTAAGAACAATGAGCGAATTCTGATCTACGGCGACTACGATGTCGACGGTACTACTGCCGTCGCATTGGTATACAGCTATCTCAAGACCTTTTACAATCACTGTGAGATCTATATTCCCGACCGGTATTCTGAGGGCTATGGTGTTTCGCGTGAAGGGATTGAATGGGCATCTCAGAATGGATTCTCACTTATCGTAGCCCTCGACTGCGGTATTAAGGCTACAGAAATGGTGGGGCTAGCAAGTGATTATGGAATTGATTTCATTATTTGTGATCATCACATGCCCGGATCGGCAGTACCTGATGCAGTTGCCGTGCTCGATCCGAAACAGGACGATTGCTCCTACCCGTTCAAAGAGCTTAGTGGCTGTGGCCTCGGCTTCAAGCTGATGCATGCCTATGCACGTCGGCATCGCGATGAGCAGGACGTATACCGTTACCTTGACCTCGTTGCAGTAAGCATTGCATCCGACGTTGTACCGATGACTGGAGAGAACCGGGTACTCGCCCACTTTGGAACCAGGAAACTCAACACGGATCCTTTGCCAGGACTTAAGGCGTTGATGAAGGCTGCCGGAGTGGAATCGGACCTCGACGTGTCGGGCATCGTGTTTACCCTCGGTCCCCGCATCAATGCTGCTGGCCGTATGGACCACGCCAGCGCAGCCGTAAAAATGCTTACGGCTCAAACCGTCGAAGAAGCGCAAGCATTCGCCGCGGCACTCAACGAGAACAATGCCGAACGAAGACAGTTTGACTCAAACATCACGGAGGAAGCACTGCGAATGATCGACGGAGATGAAACACACCGGATCGCCAAATCCACAGTCCTGTTTAAAGACACCTGGCATAAGGGGGTGATCGGAATTGTAGCTGCGCGATGCGTTGAAAAGTACTACCGACCGACCGTTATACTCACCGCCTCCAATGATAAACTAACCGGCTCAGCGCGAAGCATACACGGATTCGACCTATATCGGGCCATCAGTGCCTGCGGCGACCTGCTGGAAAAATACGGTGGGCACAAGTATGCAGCGGGGTTGACCCTGGATCCGAACAACCTGACGGCATTTCGACAGAAATTCGAGGAGGTAGTGGCGGCGAATATTACGCCCGAAATGCTTGTCCCGGTGCTTGATATTGACACAGAGGTCTATTTTGACGCCATTACGCCGAAATTCGTAAACATACTGAAACAAATGGCGCCCTTCGGCCCCGAAAATCCTACCCCTGTGTTCGTCGCTCATAACGTGCATGTATTCAACTCGCTTAGCCGGTTCAAGGAGAAACATATAAGGTTCCTGGCAGGACAGGATGGCGCGCAAAACGTCTTCCAGGTTGTTGGCTTCAATCTTGCGGAGTATTATGAAAAACTGCAGACTGGCGGACGTTTCTCCCTCGCATTTACTATCGAAGAGAATACGTACAACCGGGTCACGAGCATTCAACTCCGCATCAAAGACATTAAAGGGATAGGATGATACTGAGAGCAGAACATCTGGTAAAGAAATATAAGACGCGCACGGTGGTGAACGACGTGTCGGTTGAAGTCGCGCAGGGCGAGATCGTGGGGCTCCTCGGCCCCAATGGTGCGGGCAAGACAACGTCTTTTTATATGATCGTCGGCCTCATCAAGCCAAACGAAGGCAGGATTTTCCTGGATGATGAAGAGATCACAGCGCTGCCCATGTACCAGCGCGCCAAACGGGGGATTGGATACCTCGCCCAGGAAGCGTCTGTGTTCAGGAAGCTCACCGTTGAGGAAAATATCCTTTCGGTGTTGGAATTGCGCGACTATACACGGCAGGAGCGGCGAGACAAGGTAGAAGCACTGATCAATGAGTTCAGCCTTCAGAAGGTACGGCACAACCTGGGTATGTCGCTTTCCGGTGGCGAGCGTCGACGCACCGAGATCGCAAGGGCTCTTGCTGTCGATCCCAAATTTGTACTCCTGGATGAACCGTTTGCAGGGGTCGACCCGATTGCGGTTGAAGAGATCCAGTCGATCGTGTCAAAGCTTAAGAGCAAAAATATCGGCATACTCATCACGGACCATAATGTAGACGAAACCCTTTCCATAACCGACCGCGCCTACCTGATGGTGGATGGCAAATTGTTCAAGTCAGGCACGGCGGAGGATCTCGCCAACGATCCGCAAGTTCGCAAAGTCTACCTCGGCCAGAATTTTGAACTCCGGCGCGCCCGGGTCGTCCAGCAGGGCGGCGATCAGTAGCATCCGCTCCACACCGAAATTTCCAAAAGTGAGCTATTTTTGAGGTTGAAGCTATGGGCATCATCAATTCCATACTGACCTGGGTCATGAAAAAGCGCATTCACCAGATTGAGCTTTTCATGAAGTATCCCCATGAAGTACAGGAGGAGCTCTTGCGGAAGCTGCTCCAAATGGGTGAGCAAACGGAGTTCGGTAAATCGCATGGATTCCGCGACATCAAGAACTATGAGCGGTACCGCGAACGCGTCCCCATACACACCTACGAAAAAATTTTTCCCTACATCCATCGCGTCATGCGAGGGGAACAAAACGTGCTTTGGCCCACGGAGATAAAGTGGTTCTCAAAGTCGTCAGGCACGACGAATGCGCGAAGCAAATTCATCCCTGTTTCACAGGAAGCACTCGAAGACTGTCACTTCAAGGGTGGAAAGGACTTGCTTTCCATCTATGTGAACAACTTTCCCGAAACCCGGATTTTCGACGGCAAGGGTCTCGCGGTGGGCGGCAGCCATCAGATCAATGAGTACGACCCCAGCGCAAGCTCGTATTACGGCGACGTGTCGGCAGTGATCATGCAGAACCTGCCCCACTGGGCACAATTTATCCGTACGCCGAGCCTGGAGACCGCGCTAATGAGCAACTGGGAAGAAAAGATTGAAAAGATGGCGCGTGAGACGGCACACGTCAATGTTACGAACATCTCGGGTGTGCCCACGTGGACCCTCTTGCTCATTCAACGCATAACAGAAATCGCAGGCAAACAGAACATCACAGAAGTATGGCCACAACTGGAAGTATTTTTCCATGGGGCCGTTTCATTTGGTCCTTATCGAAGCCTCTTCCAGAGTCTCATTCCTACGAGCACCATGAGGTATTGGGAGACCTACAATGCCAGTGAGGGCTTCTTTGGAATCCAGGACCGTTCCGATAGCGAAGACCTGCTGCTGATGCTCGACTATGGCATCTTCTACGAGTTTGTCCCGATGGACGAAATTGAAAAAGAGAATCCGCGTGCGCTGACTCTGGATGAAGTAAGCTTGGGAACCAACTACGCGATGATCATTACAACAAATGCAGGTCTTTGGCGCTACAACATCGGCGACACTGTAAAATTCACATCGCTCTCACCTTTTCGGATCAGGATCACCGGCCGCACCAAGCATTTCATAAATGCATTTGGAGAGGAAGTCATTGTGGAAAATGCCGAGGCTGCCATCACACGCGCATGCGAACTTACAGGAGCTGAAATCAGCAACTTCACCGCTGCACCAGTGTACCTGGAAGAGGGGAAGAAAGGAAGCCATGAGTGGATAGTTGAGTTTAAAGTAGAGCCACCCAACCTGGATGAGTTTACACACATTCTCGACCAGACCCTGCGCGAAATCAACTCGGACTACGACGCAAAGCGTTCCAACGATCTGGCATTGACACGCCCTCGTCTGCACCGTGTCGAGGCGGGCACGTTTTATAACTGGATGAAGCGACGCGGCAAGCTGGGCGGACAGAACAAAGTACCCCGCTTGTCGAATTCCCGGGAGTATGTAGATGACATCATGAGCATGGTCAACGGTCGTCTCCCGGCTGACAAGACATAACACACCGACGTAGAGATGACGAATAGAATGAGGCACACGTCCGCCGATGAGGCATTGGGACTACTTAAACCTGGGCAAAACGTTTTCATCCATAGCGTGGCGGCGGCACCACGAGTGTTGATAGAGGCTATGGTTAAGCGGGCGGACAGCCTGAAAGATGTGAAGATCTTTCACCTGCATACCGAAGGCGAGGCGCCATACACGCTTCCACAATACGAAGGGGTATTTCATCACAATGCATTCTTCATCGGAAGCAATGTGCGAAAGGCCATTGCCGAGGGAAGAGGGAGCTATATCCCCGTTTTTCTTTCAGAGATCCCCCGCCTGATACGGCAAGGCATTGTGCCCATTGACGTCGCCCTGGTTACCGTGTCGCCACCCGACAAGCATGGCTTCTGCTCTCTGGGCACTTCCGTGGATGCGACGCGCGCGGCTATTGATACGGCAAGCGTCGTAATTGCCCAGGTCAACAAGTACATGCCGCGCACACATGGCGACGCCCAGATCCATTACCAGCGGTTAACGCGCATTGTCGAACTCGACGTTCCGTTGTATACCCACGACCCTGGCACCATCACACCCGTTGAAGAGGAAATCGGTCGCAACGTCGCCTCGCTCGTGGAAGACCGCGCCACACTTCAGCTGGGCATCGGGAGCATCCCCAATGCTGTGCTGGCTTCCTTAACCAATCACAAGGACCTCGGCATACACACGGAAATGTTTTCCGATGGTGTAATCCCCCTGGTGGAAAAAGGCGTGATCACAGGGAAGTATAAGAAAAAGCACCGCGGAAAGATCGTGAGTACGTTCGCGTTAGGTACGCAGCAGCTATACGACTTCATGAACGACAACCCTGGCCTGGCCATGCTGGAGGTCGACTATACGAATGACACAGCCATTATACGGCAGAACCCACGCACGACCGCGATAAACAGTGCGATAGAGGTGGACCTGACGGGTCAGGTCTGCGCCGACAGTATTGGCGAGTATATGTACAGTGGCGTTGGAGGCCAAATGGACTTCATGCGGGGCGCATCGCTGTCAGAAGGCGGCAAGCCGATCATTGCGATGCCTTCCACAACGTCAAAGGGCAGGTCGAAGATTGTTTCATACTTGCAGAAGGGAGCAGGCGTGGTGACTACCCGCGCCCATGCGCACTACGTCGTTACGGAGTACGGTATCGCCTACCTCTATGGTAAGTCGATCGCCGAGCGTGCGAAGGAACTGATCCGCATAGCGCACCCCGACCATCGGGAACAGCTTAACCGCGAGTGTTTCGAACGCTTCAAGACGTCGCTGTAATCAGTCGCGTCTAACGGAACGCAGCCATGATAAGATCCCGCTTCGGCGGGCCGTCGCCAGTGCGTAGTCGTCGGATGCGCGGTTGACCTTCTCAACTGTGTAAAAGGCAGTGGGTAACGATTTGTGTAGAAACTCAAGCAGATCGTCCAGGCGTTCCCGCTCAAGTACCGTGAACACTACATTCTCGGCGCCGTTGCGTCCATGCCCCTTGAGCGAAGTGTATCGGAAATCAACCTCGTTAAGAAAGCTCGTCAGCGGCACGATGTCCTTTCTCGTGATGATCCGGACGATCACTTTTCCATAGGCAATGCGTTCCTCGATGATCATGCCCACCAGGATGCCGATGGCAAACCCGGCAGGATACGCGAAGTAGCTTACCCAGTTGTCGAGGTGCTGAAAGATCTGGCGTATTGCCATCAGCCAGATAAATGACTCAAAGAAGCCCATGACGGTTGCTATCGCTTTTCGGCCGCCCAGGACGTAGATGATGCGGATGGTGTTGATCGACACGTCGGCAATGCGCGCCAGGAAAATCAGCAGCGGCAAAATGACGTAGCGGTATAGATCGTCTGAGATACCAAGATTGGACAAAAATTCGGTTTCCATGGTAGTGCGTTTGCTGAATTAGCCCATTACATCCTGAATGACTTCCTGCAGTTTCCCAAGCGCATTGATTTTAATGCCTGGCTTTTCGAGGTCCACTGCTTTCTTGTTGTGTCTGGAAACATAAATTTCCTCAAACCCCAGCTTCTCGGCTTCGGTAATCCGCTGGTCGGCGCGATGTACGGCGCGGAGTTCCCCGCCCAAGCCCACTTCAGCGGCGAACGCTACCTTGTCGGATACGGGAATCTCTTCCAGGGATGAAATAAGAGAAATGCATAGCGCCAGGTCGATGGCGGGATCCTCCACTTTGATGCCGCCCGCCATGTTAACAAACACATCGTATCGACCCATGGGGAAGCCACATCGTTTTTCCAGTACCGCGAGAAGCATATTCAGTCGCTTGGGATCGAAACCGGTGGTTGTTCGCTGTGGCGTGCCGTAGGCTGCCGGACTGACGAGCGACTGTACTTCGATCAAAAGGGGGCGGTTCCCCTCGATGGTGGCGCCGATGGTGATGCCCGTCAGGTTAGGATCCTTCTGCGAAATCAATATTTCGGAAGGATTGGAAACCTGACGCAACCCGTTGCCCAGCATTTCATATATCCCCATCTCTGATGTGGGACCGAAGCGGTTCTTCACCGTCCTCAGGATGCGGTACACCAGGTGCCGGTCGCCTTCGAACTGCAGGACAGTGTCGACCATGTGTTCCAGGACTTTGGGTCCTGCCAGCAGCCCGTCCTTGGTAATATGCCCTATGAGAACGACTGGTGTATCGGATTCCTTGGCAAACCTGAGAAGCTCGCCGGCGCATTGCCTTACCTGGGCAATACTTCCTGCGGCGGAATCCAGCAGGTCGGAGTACAATGTTTGAATGGAGTCGATAACGACCAGGTCCGGCTGTATTGATTCGATGGCCTGGAAGATGTTGCGGGTTCTCGTTTCCGTGAGGATATAACAATCGGTTCCGTCGAGACCCATACGCGATGCCCGCATTCTGATCTGCTGTTCACTCTCCTCGCCGGATACATAGAGCGTCTTCTTCCCGGAGAGTGATGTGCCAAGCTGAAGCATAAGGGTCGACTTGCCGATACCGGGCTCACCCCCGATCAAGATAAGGGATCCGGGAACGATGCCGCCGCCCAGCACACGGTTCAGTTCGTTGTCGCGCGTCAGCATGCGTACCTCCGTTCCTTCTCCGATTTCGTTGAGCGGTTTCGGTTGCGCTACGCGTTGGGTGCCGCCGGAAGCCGTACGCCAATCGGTTTTACCTACATCCTGCTTTTGTACGACTTCTTCAACAAAGGTGTTCCATGATCCGCATGCAGGACACTTACCGAGCCACTTGGGCGACTCGTAGCCGCATTGCTGACAGAAGAATAATGAACGGATTTTTGCCAAGCGGTTACCTTTTTGCTCCAAAGGTATAAAAACCTTACATAAGCGCACGAGCGCCCGGGTTGCGACCTGTGATGCAAAGTGTTAATATTTCAAAGACTTTTTTAATCTAAGATCCTTGTTATGTTCAAAGCGTATGCTTTGGTAGCGTTGTGTGTGACTTTCAATTTTTTTGAATCATCTGCGCAAAAGCCACCAATCAAATTTGGCGACGTTAGCCTCGAAGAAGTTAAAATGTCGCAGTATGCCCTCGACTCAGCGGCGACGGCCGTGGTCCTTTGCGACTATGGCGAGTCTGACCTGAAGTATGATCAGAACCAAGGCTTTTACCTGACGTTTGACCGAATCACGCGCATCAAGATCCTTACGCGTGACGGCTACGATCATGCCAACTTCCGGATTCCGTTATACACAGGACAGCATGAATACCGCGAGAAGCTCTCCGGCCTCAAGGTGGTGACCTACAACCTTGTCGACGGCAAGATCAAAGAAACCAAGGTATCCAACAATGCGGTATTCCAGGAAGCTTACAATGAGAACTATGACATTGTGAAAGTGGCAGCAGCGGATGTCAGGGAAGGGTCGGTCGTTGAGATAACGTACAAGATAACGACGGCCTATATCCATAACCTACAAGACTGGGCCTTTCAGTGGACGATCCCGGTGGTCTGGAGTGAGTATCGCGCACACGTGCCCGACTTCTTTCACTATGAGCAATACATGACAGGATACATTACTGCACATACGCACGAGGAAAAATACATTCCAAAGGCAATCATGTTGAACGCCAAGTACCGTGACCCGCGCGGTGGAACTTCCTTTGACCAGGAGCGTATTGACTACAAGGAGTACTATCTGCGGCTCGCGGCGAAGGATGTGCCCGCGTTCAGGGAAGAACCCTACATCACGACCCACGAAGACTTTGTCTCGAAGATCAACTTCGAGCTCGCTTACGTAAAATTTCCCAACAAGCCGATTGAGCCCGTGCTTGGCACATGGGAGGAGATCAACAAGAAACTTTGGGAGCACAGCGATTTTGGTGGACAGCTCAAGGGTAACGCGTTTCTCGGTAAGATCGTCGAAACCATCACAGCAGGGGCTCCAACCCCAGAGGCAAAGATTGCTGCCATTCACGACTACGTAAGGCGCTCTGTAGAATGGAACGGCCGCAATCGGATTTTTGCTCAAAGCTCGCTAAAGAAAGTACTGGACGAGGGCAAAGGATCGTCTGCCGATATCAATCTCATCATGGCTTCTATGCTGGCCAAGGCCGGGTTCACCGTTCATCCGGTGATCCTCAGCACACGTGACAATGGCTTTATACGCGAAGCCTTTCCCTTGCTGTCACAATTCAATTACACAGCCTGCGTGATAACAGTAGATGGGAAAAACCTCATACTGGATGCAACGCAAAAATCGCTGCCTCCAGGCGTGCTACCAAGGAACTGCCTTAACGGCAGAGGATTTGTTATCAGCGGCCAGGGTGGTTCCTGGATTGAATTGAACCCGACCGTAAAATCAAGGTCGATCGTATCGGCAGAACTCCAGTTCGATGAAGAGGGTGAGGCTGTCTATTCACTCGAACGCGTGATGGAAGGCTACTACGCTTATGAAAGTCGTGCGTCGTATCTCAACAATGGTGAAGAAGCGTACGTGAAGTCATTGCTTGCAGGGCGCGCATGGAGTATCAAAGAGAAAAGCTTTGAAGATCCCCGTGATATCACAAAGCCATTCAGGGAAAAGTACGAAATTGTTGCCGAGGACGAAATGGAGGGAACTGGCGACGTTTTGTACATCGATCCCATGCTAATGAATGCCGAACGGGAAAATCCCTTCAAACTGGAAGAGCGTCAATACCCTGTGGATTTTGGCAATCCCTTCGAAAAGATTCTCGCGTTCAAACTCAAAGTTCCTCCGGGTTACCAGATAGAAGAGATGCCGGAAGGTAAAGTCATTATGTTGCCCGGCAACACGGCGCGGTACGCGTTTAATACTACACTTACTGGCGACGTGCTGACAGTGACCAGTATACTGTCGATCAATAAAGCCATATACACGCAGGTTGAGTACCCGAACCTCAGGGAGTTCTTCAACCAGGTGGTGGCTACACAATCGGGTCAGATTATTCTGAAGAAGTTGTAGCTCATGAGGGCTTCCAGGCTACTTCTCGCCCTGTTTTTTGTTTCAACGCTTGCCAGCGCTGGAGACTATGGTTATCCCGTCAGGGATATTCCTGAAGAGCTCATGAAAGACGTCAACGTAGTGATTCGCGAAGACGTCATGGTCTACAAGATCGCCTCCCGGAACAGCGCCGTGCTGAACGTAAAGTTGGTCGCGACGATCCTTAACAGCAAGGGTTCGCATTATGCGGTCAGGTCGGTTCATTACAGCAAACTGGAAAAGATCAACTACATCCGGGGCGCTGTCTACAATGCTGCCGGCCAACAGGTCAGGAAGCTTAAGAACAACGAACTCAAGGATCAAAGTATCAATGACGGCGTGGCGTTGTATCGCGACGACCGGGTAAAGATTGCCGACCTTTCGGCAACGACCTATCCGTATACTGTGGAATTTGAATACGAGCAAGAGTTCAAGTACCTGTACGACATACCCGACAGCTGGTTCTCCGGCTGGCGAACCTCTACGCAGAAGGCCACCTACAGTCTCATTTTTCCCCCAGACCTCACGCCAAGGTACCGACTTGTTAACCTGGAACAGGAACCTGTGCGCGAAACGCTCAAAGATGGAATGGTATCGCTCACTTGGACCTTCGAAAACATCGGCGCAGTGACGCGTGAACCCGACGGCCCCCACCCAACTGAGCTGCGGCCCGGCATACTGGCTGCGCCTACAGGATTTGAATACGGGGGGTATGCCGGAGACATGTCCTCCTGGACTGAGTTCGGGAAATGGTTCACCTTGCTGAACAAGGACCGCGACAATCTCCCCGCCGCAACGAAAGCAAAGGTGGCGGAACTTACACGAGGATTGACCACCGACGAAGACAAAGCCCGCGTCTTGTATCACTACCTTCAGGGCAAGACCCGGTATGTGAACATCTCCCTCGGTATCGGAGGCTTGCAACCGTTCCCTGCGGAGGTCGTCGATCAAACGGGCTATGGCGATTGTAAGGCGTTGTCGAATTACATGGTGGCGCTGCTTAAAGAAGCAGGTGTAAAGGCATATTACGCCATCGTAGCTGCCGGTGATGACGTGGCACCACTCATTGAAGACTTCCCCAGCCATCAAAGCACCAATCACGTCATCGTAGCAGTGCCGGGAGAGCGGGACACGCTATGGCTGGAATGTACCGACCAGTCGCAACCTTTCGGTTACATGGGATCGTTCACCAGCGATAGAAAGGCGCTGCTCATCACGGAGGATGGAGGAAAGCTTGTCAATACGGTGCGGTATCCTGATTCATTAAATGTTCGGGTGCGAAGTGCCCGGGTAGCCATGGACGCTGCCGGTAATGCCACGGCAACGGTGCGTACCTCGTATTCAGGCCTGCAGTACGACGTCAACGGACTAAGCAGAGTATTGAATGGCCGCTATGATGCTCAAAAGGAGTGGGCCCTGGAGAACACGGATATACCAAGTTTTAACCTCCAGAAATTCAGCTTCGAGGAGCGAAAGGATAAACTACCTGAGGCCGTCGTGAAGCTGAACCTCGAACTCAACCGTTTGGCGTCCGCAAGTGGCAAGCGTTTGTTCCTCATTCCCAATCTTATGAATCGGTCCGGGTACCTCCCGGAAAAGATCTCCGACAGAAAGACGGATCTCGTGATCGACAATGGATTTGTTCACATTGATTCGATAGAGTTCAAGATTCCCGAGCACCTTTATCCGGAGTATCTGCCGCGCCCGGTCCAGCTGCAGTCGTCGTTTGGTTCGTACGAGGCAACCTGTATTGCGGAAGAAGGTCGCTTGCTGTACGTGCGACGCTTTACCCTCCGTAAGGGCCGGTATCCTGCCGCGAAATACAACGAGTACGTTGAGTTCCGCAGGGCAATCGGCAAAGCAGACAACACGAAGCTGGTGTTGATGAATAAGACGTAGTCAGCGAATCGGGGCGTTGGCTTCGCGTGCCATAACCTTGTAAACCATCTTGTCTGCTATTCCCGGGAACAGCTTGTTTAGCCAGACGGCAAGTTTCCCTTGTGCGGTGAGTATGATTATACGTTTGCGCTTCACGGTTGCCCTGTAAATGTGGCGTGCGCATTCTTCAGCGGTCATCATTTTCTCCTCGTTACGCGGCGATACCTTTTGCGGTGTTCCATCCTTGGTTAAGGAACGCATGCGTATTCCGCTTGTCGTAAACCCTGGGCACGCTGTCAGGACATGGACGCCGGTCTTCAGGAGTTCGGTACGTAATACCTCCATAAAGCCGTTCAGCGCAAACTTGGAAGCGGAATAGCCTGCGCGTCCCGGGAGTCCGCGAAAGCCTGCCACGGAGCTAATGCCGATTACAGAGCCTTTGTTGCGCACAATCTCTGGAAGGCAGTAACGCGTTGCGTACAGTACGCCAAAGAAGTTGATCTCCATGACCTTGCGGATTACCTCCAGGTCAACCTCCGAAAAGAGGGCACGCATGGAGATGCCCGCGTTGTTGATTAGAATATCAATCTTACCGAACTGCTTTATCGCTTCTTCCGCCATCAGTCGGTTGTCTTCCTCGCGTGACACATCAGCACGAAAGCCCACCACGTCGATACCCTGCTGGTGTAGTTCGGCAACAGCCTGGTTAAGCGTGTCACCATCGCGGCCGGTTATCAGCACGCGGCTTCCATGGCGCCCGAACTCCGCCGCCAGCGCCTTGCCTATGCCCGAAGAGCCTCCGGTGATGATGACGACTTTATCTTTCATGGGAGAGTGCTGAAGTGTTGATGTGTTGAAGTGTTGATGTTGCTAATCGAGCATTAGCTCGATGTCTTCACGGGTAAGTTGCTTCATGAAGCTTTCTTCCGTGGTGATAAGATCCGAAGAAAGCTTGAGCTTTTTCTTCTGCAGGGTAAGAATTTTTTCCTCGACGGAGTTCCGCGTGATGAACTTGTAGGTAAACACTTTCTTCTTTTGTCCGATACGGTGCGCCCGGTCGACGGCCTGGGCTTCGACGGCAGGATTCCACCACGGATCAAGGATAAAGACGTAGTCGGCCTCGGTAAGGTTAAGGCCCAATCCCCCGGCTTTAATGGAGATGAGAAACACCCTCAGGTTGGGGTCGCGGTTAAATCGCTGCACCTGCTCCTTTCTGTCGACGCTGGAGCCGTCGAGATAAGCAAAATCAATGCGGGCCGACTTAAGGAAATTTCTGACGATGCCAAGGTGCTTAACGAATTGGCTAAACACCAAAACCTTGTGGCCCTCCGAAAGGGCGTTCTCCAGCATGTGCGTGATGTCTTCGAGCTTTCCGGAGTCGCCGGCATACGACTGCTCTACCATCCGCGGGTGATTGGCGAGTTGGCGCAGTTTGGTGAGACCTTCCAGGATCATAAAGCGGCTGCTGCCAATGCCTTCCTGGTCGATCATATTGAGAATCTTTCCCCGATAGTAGGCTTTGACTTCTTCGTACCGCCGCTCCTGCTCCGGCGTCATCTCGCAGTATTGGATGTGCTCCACTTTCTCGGGGAGCTCGGTGGCCACCTGGGATTTATGACGACGGAGGATAAAGGGCTTGATGATGGCGTTTAGGCGTTTCGACTTCGCTTCGTCGCCTTTCTTTTCAATGGGATTCTGATACTCGTTCCTGAAGTAAGACTGCGTTCCGAGCAGTCCGGGGTTAATGAAGCTGATCTGTGACCACAGGTCGAGAGTCGTATTTTCCAGCGGCGTTCCTGTCAGCACCAGTCGGTTGCGCGACCGCAGTTCCCGCACAGCCTTCGCGATGTTCGACGTCGGATTCTTGATCACCTGCGATTCGTCGAGAATGACGTAGTTGAAAGCGTACTGCTTAAGCAGATCTACATCGAGTCGCGTAATACCGTACGACGTAAGCACCAGGTCGTAACGCTGAAAGCGCTGGATGTCTTTGTTGCGAAGCGTGCCAGTATACGTCAATACCTTCAGTGAGGGCGTAAACTTCGCCGCTTCCATTTCCCAGTTGTAGATCAGCGACGTGGGCATGATCAGCAGCGACGTTCCGTTTCCCGCGTTCTTTTCGGATTGCAGGAGGGCTAGAGTTTGTACGGTCTTTCCAAGACCCATATCATCGGCAAGGCATCCGCCAAGCCGGTATTCGTTCAGAAAGCGCAGCCAGTTGTATCCGGCCTTCTGATATGGTCTTAGCTCTCCGATGAATCCTTCAGGAACGGGATAATTCTTTATACCGGAAAACGACGCAAGCGAACGCAGCCGGTCGCTGAGATGCACTTTGGCCAGATTGCCCTCTTCGAGTTCACGTACCAGGTTGAGATGGTGTTTCCTGAGTACGGGTTTCTCGCTCGTGCCCTCCGATTCGCTGAGGGCAAACAGGTCGGCATACTTCGTCAACCAGACGTCGGGGATAATGGCTATTTCCCCATTAGGTAGTTTGAACTCCACCTTCTTCCGCAGGATCAGCTTGCGCAAGTCCTTGAAGGGTATCTCGAATTCGCCGAAGCGGATCCTGGCATGAATGTCAAACCAGTCGATGCTTTCTTTCACTTCGACTTCGATCACCGCCTTCCCCACGAAATATTTTTTGTCGCGCGCCTCGGGTTGGCTGACTTCAAAGCCCAGGTTGAGCAGGTTCACCCGGTTTTCGTTGAGCCATGAAAAGGCTTCCGACTTCGGTATTGCGACGCGGAAACCCTTCATAGGAAGACCCAGCTTTTGAAGCGTATGCAGAAAATTCTTCTCCGCATCGGTTTGCCGTGAGATGCGATGGAAGATGTAGTCGTTGCCTTGCCGCTCCACCGTAACACTGACGGGTCCTGGATTGTCGCCGCGAAAGCGATGCTTGCCATACTTGAACGAGAGATCGAATAATATTTTTCCAGACTCGTCGCTTTTGTCTTCACCGGATTTTCCGAAAATATCAGGACCGGGCGCCGTGCTGAGTTCGGAAAGTGTCAGGACGGGAAGCGGATCATACACATTCTTGTTGATCTGGAACCCGTTGGCCTCCACGTCATCGAAGCTTGCAATGAGCGGCGCGACGAAACGATTGTAATACGTCTCTTCTACGTTCTTGGGAATGACGACAAACTTCTTGGTGAAAAAGGGAATCAGCTTTTTGCCGTCAACATGCTTTTCAAAGCCGTACAGTTTTCCGTTCAACACCATCCACGCCGGGTCCTTGCATATCAGGTACGCATTCGAGTTGAGCAAGTCGAGCTTTTTCCCCTCGTAATAAACCGTGGGATAATAGTTGGTATGCTCGGGTGTTCTGACGAAATGAAACTGGATGGTAGCGCGCTTTTCCAGGACTTCGAGCCGACGCCACGTGGGTTCGCCGTCGTTGCCCATTTCGAAGAGTTTCTTGCCGCGAAGGCGTTCCAGGATGCGGCTTCTGCGTCGCTCCATGTATTGTTCGATCTCCTCGCGGAGCGCAGGATTTCCCTTGTCTTTGTCGTACACCTTGGGAAAAAATTCCTCAGGTTTGACAAACTTATTGTGAAAGCGCTTTACAATGGCCTCCTGTTGCATTGAATCCACAATCTCGATCAACTCGAAATCGCGATCGTCCAGGCCTCGTGAAAATTCACGGGCGTTTTTTATCGAGATATTTTGATGCTGGAAGGTGAGTTTGCCTTTATCATCGAGATGCACCACATACGATTCGAAGAGGAATCCCAGGTATTCGTGTAAATACAGCGAATAAACGATTTGAAACGGCTGGGAAGCAGACACCTTCATAGAAACGGTAGCTTCGGGCGACTAAACGAACCTGCAAAATACGTCGAAATGGCGAGCTTTTACGCGTTTTTTTCGAAATAATTCGTTTCCGCCCGTTAAAGGTGCTGCACAGAGGAAAAGCGGGCGGCCAGGGTAGCCGGGCGGTAAGAAATGAAAAACGTAATGACGCACATCGTAATGACCACGTACAGAATGTCGTGGAAGACCAGCTTTACCGGGTACCCCTCCATTACTGCTGATTCCATGCCCATAGACACCAATCCGTAATTGCGCTGGATAATGCATAACGCACCGCCTATTGCAAGGCCCAGTATTGTTCCCATTATGGCAATAAGTCCGCCTTCGAGAAGGAATACATTCCGGATCGTCTTAAGTTGTGCGCCCATTGCGGCAAGGATCGAAACGTCCCGTTTCTTGTCGAGCGCCAGCATCATAAGTGTAAAAAAGATGTTTATGGAGCCGATACAAAGCAGGAGCGCCAAGGCGAGAAAGGCGAACAGCTTCTCCATGCGCAAAAGCTTGTAGAGATCCTTATGCTGCTGTTCGCGGTTCAACACGCGGAAGCCATCACCCAAAAGCTGTTGTAGTTGAGCCTGTACCCGGTTCGTTATACTTTCATTGGTGACCTTAATTTCAAGTGATGTCCTGCGGTTGCCGTAGTCGAGTAAGTCGACAGCAAAATCCAGTGGAACGATGACGTAGTTGTCATCAAGATTCTGGATAATGGAAAAGACGGCGCCGGGATAGATTCGCTTTTGTGTATATAGCCGGGAAGGATCTATAGTAGCACTTCCTGTGTTTCGGATATAATACACGTGCATCGCATGCAACGTCTCGCCTATGTCGATGGAAAGCGTGTTGCGAATGCCCATGCCCACGATTGCCAGGGGAACACCGTCGCGATACAAGGCGACGTCACCGACGACGATGTTCTCGTCGATTCGACCCTGGTGGACGAAATTTTCACTTACGCCTTTCAATGTCACCAGCTGGTTCGCATCACGGTAGCGGACGTAAGCGAAATCCTCCACCACTTCAGTAACAAGCTCGACGCCCTCGATTGATTGGATCGCGTCGCGCAGCTCGTCCGTTACTTCGAACGACTTGCCCACGACAGCTTCGACCTTAAGTGGCGGATCAAACGAGTTGTTCAAAGACCGGAGTAGTTCTTCGAGTCCGTTGAATACTGACAGGACGACAATTAAGGCAGCCGTGATAATGGCCACGACAAGGACAGAAATGATCGAGATGATGTTAATGAAGTTCTTCTTCCTCTTGGAAAAGAGATAACGTCCGGCGATGAAAAGCGGTAGTTTCAATGCTGGTCACGTTGATGTCTTCGGATCGTCGGGGGCCGGCGGGATATTGAGACTCCGGATCAACGCTTCAAGCCGCATAGCCTCCTCTTCCACCTTGTCAATATAAAAAATCAAGTCCGGAACGATGCGCACTTGCTTCCCGATCCGATTGCCGAGATCACGTCGGATTTCTTTTTTGTGAGATTCGATGCGCCGAAGGACGCCTGCCTTGTCGTCCTGCAACATCATGCTCACATAGATACGCGCAATGCTCAGGTCGGGGCTGACCTGAACGTCGGCGATTGTTACAAAAGCGTTGCCGAGATACCCGCGCTTGTCCTGCTGGAAAATCTCGCTGATCTCCTTCTGGATGAGGCGGGCGAATTTTTGTTGACGTGTCGTCGCTGGCATGTTGCAAATATACCATTTAAACCCCAGTGCGGTCGTTGCCTGCACGCGCAAAACCGCAAAATTTTGGGCAATTGTTTCCGTACTTTAAAAAAGCTGCTCTAATTTATGCCGCAAACGCGCATCCGTTGCTTCGCTACTTTCGCATTAATGATCCGTACCGGCTTCTCGGTCTGCTCGTCATCGCGGGAATTCTGTTTATTCCTCCGATGGTTGATTCGCCGCCGATGAGCGTGCCGGAATTGCTAAGCATCCTCATCGGTGAAAAAATCACAGATGGTGCGGCGCCGTTCACAGGCATTGCTGATACAACAGGTCCCCTCGCGGCTTGGTTCTATGGTCTCATGGATTTGATCTTCGGGCGCAGCCTGGGGGCACGCCACATAGTGGCCTTTCTGATCATTCTGAGCCAAGCCGTATACATCGGTTCGATGTTTATCAACCGGAAGGTATATTCGGAAAATACGTATGTCCCTTCACTGGTGTACATCGTGTTCATGGCGTTTTCCTACGACACGCTGGCGCTGACCGGTGAACTGATCGGCCTGGGCTTTCTTCTTCTCGCACTAAACGATCTTTTGTCGGAGCTCGAATTCCGCGCCAAGCGCGACGATCGTGTGCTGGCGCTTGGCGTGTTTATCAGCCTGGCGTCGTTGTGCAGTTTCGAGTACTGGCTTTATTATCCTGTAGCCGGCATCATCGTCATCTTGTACTCGCGCCGTGACCTCCGAATATTCGTGCTGCTGACTATGGGGTTCGCTCTGCCGCACCTGCTCTTGATCTCGCTTTATTTCGTTACAGACGATCTGGGGCCGCTCATGCAGTATTTCTACGTGCCGAACCTTACGTTTGGGGCTACGTCACTAATGGCCCCGCGTGGCCTGGTCTATCTAAGCCTGATCCCTGCTCTGTTTCTGGCAGCGGCCCTCGTGGTGATAAATGGAGAAGCGCGGTTCTCCAAGTATCAGTCGCAGATCTTCCAGAGCATGTTGTTATGGACAGCCTTTTCCGTGATATACATCATGCATACCAGCGACCGCCGGCCGCAAAGCCTGATCGCCCTCTTTCCGCCCTTAAGTTATTTTGTAAGCCACCTTTTTCTTCTCATACGGCGCCGCCGTTTCGCTGAGTGGAGCTTGTGGACGCTGTTGATCGGCGTGTTTGCCGTAAGCACGTTGAGCCGATACAACAGGATCGAAGGAATAGACTACAGTCGGTTACAGGTTGCCCAGGACGACCGTGGGTTAGCGGGCAAGAAGGTGCTTGTACTGGGCAACGACGTTTCCTGGTACGCGGGAAATTCACTGGCCACGCCTTTTCTGGACTGGAGCCTGGCAGAGCCTGTCTTCACGAAACTGGACTATTACGAGAACGTCATTGCGATCAACGAAGGGTTCAGCGACCGCCCTGACATCATTATCGATCCCGACCGCCGGATGGATGCTGTCTTCGATCGTATCCCCCGACTGCGCGAGATGTATCGCGAAGAAGGAACCGGTCGTTACGTAGCGGTTCAATAGTTCTCAACACATTACGCGCATCGCATCTTGTCAACGCGTCTTTGATGCCGTCCACCCTCGAAGGTTGTATTGAGAAAGCGATCCGTCATGCTCATGGCGGTGTCGGTCGTCACGAACCGTGCCGGGATACAGAGTATGTTTGCGTCGTTGTGAAGGCGTGCGAGAGATGCTAATTCATCGGTCCAGCAAATCGCTGCGCGAATGTCAGCATGTTTATTCGCCGTGATGGCGACCCCGTTGCCGCTGCCGCAAAGCAGGATACCCATACTGGTGTCGTCGCTCGACACGCGCTCAGCGACAGGATGGGCGATGTCAGGGTAATCCGCGGGCGAATCCGACAACACGCCAAAGTCTTCGACAACGTATCCCCTGGTGGTGAGCCATTCTCTCAGCTCCTCTTTCATGTGGAAGCCGGCGTGGTCGCTTCCAAGTATGATATTAGGTTTCATCAGTTTTCTGCAATGCTGCGTCGCGGGCTTCTTCTTCCGCTTCTTCTTTTGCCTTGCGGCGCTCTACGAACCGAGCTATTACGATACTGAATTCATAGAGAAGATAAAGCGGAATCGCGACGATAGCCTGACTAATAGGATCCGGCGGAGTTATGACCGCAGCTATTACAAGGATAACAACAATAGCATGCTTCCGAAAAGTTCTCAGCATGTCGGCCGTCACGATGCCTACCCTCGTAAGGAAGTAGACTACAACGGGAAGCTGGAACAAAAGCCCGCTGCCAAACACCAGCGTTACTACGGTGCCGACATAAGAAACAACGTCGAACTCGTTGCGGATCATATCGCTGATCTGGAATGATGCCAGAAAGTATACGGATACCGGGCACATCACATAATACCCGAAACCGACGCCGAGGAAGAACAATACGGAAATGGCAGATACGGCGCCACGCGAATACTTCCTCTCGTTGGCGTGAAGTCCGGGTTTGATAAACCGCCAGATTTCCCAGGCGACGTAGGGGAATGCCACGATGAGGCCAATGATGAACGAGGAGGTGAGTGCCATGGTGAATTGTCCGGTCATCAACCGGTTCTGGATTTGCATAGGGATCTCTTCTATGCACATGGCTTCTTCAAAGCCAATGAGTGTGCCCAGTTTACACATGGCACGAAAGGTGAGGAAATCCGGCTGGGCAGGTCCGAATATGATGTTATCGAAAATCCAACGGTTGAAGATAAAGGCGAGGATCATGAAAATGAGAATCGCGAACAGCGACCGGATCACGTGCCATCGCAGCTCCTCGAGATGATCGAGGAAAGACATCTCCTTTTCATCCTCTTTCATTGACCCTGAAAATTTTCACGATCAGGCATATAAGGGAAAGCGACGCGCCAACCGAAGCACCTTCTGTTTAACGCGCTTCAGGTGTTTCTCGTCCGTAGGTTTCTGCAGGGCCTCATCCATCAGGTCGACGATCTTCACAACATCTTTCTCTTTCATCCCCCGTGTTGTGACTGCCGGCGTTCCGATACGGATGCCCGACGTTATCATAGGCGATTGCGTGTCGAAAGGAACCATGTTCTTGTTCACTGTAATCTCCGCCCGAACCAAAGCTTCTTCGGCCTGTTTGCCCGTGAGGTTCTTCGATCGGAGGTCGATGAGCATGAGATGGTTGTCGGTCCCGCCGGAGATGACTTTATAACCGCGTTCAACCAACGCCTTCGCCATCGCTTTTGCATTCCGTACAACCTGGACAACGTATTCCAGGTATTCGTCTGAAAGCGCCTCGTGAAACGCGACGGCTTTACCGGCGATCACATGCTCAAGCGGTCCACCCTGCGTTCCGGGAAATACACCGGAGTCGAGAACCGACGTCATCTTGCGCAATTCGCCCTTGGGAGTCTTCAGTCCCCACGGGTTTTCAAAATCTTTTCCCACCATGATCATTCCGCCGCGAGGCCCGCGCAGTGTCTTGTGTGTGGTGGTCGTCACGATATGGCAATGCTCCATCGGGTCAGCGAGAAGGCCCCTGGCGATAAGGCCGGCGGGATGTGCGATGTCTGCCATCAAAAGCGCTCCGGCGCGGTCGGCAGCTTCGCGGAGTTTCTTGTAGTCCCAGTCGCGGCTATAGGCCGATGCGCCACAAATAATGAGTTTGGGCTTCTCGCGTTCTGCGATTTCAATGACGCGGTCGAAGTCGATCGTTTCCGTTTCCCGCTCTACGCCATAAAAGACAGGTTGGTACAGCTTTCCTGAAAAGTTTACCGGAGAGCCATGCGTAAGGTGGCCGCCATGCGAGAGATCGAAACCCAGTATTTTGTCACCGGGCTTCAGACAGGCCAGCATAACTGCCGCGTTCGCTTGGGCGCCTGAGTGCGGCTGTACATTGGCCCATGCCGCACCGAACAATTCACATGCCCTGTCGATGGCGAGTTGTTCGATTTCATCCACCACCTGGCATCCACCGTAGTATCGTTTTCCGGGAAGTCCTTCCGCGTACTTGTTGGTAAGAACAGAACCCATGGCTTTCATCACCTGGGTAGAAGTGAAGTTCTCCGAGGCAATCAGTTCTATGCCGTCTTGTTGGCGTTTCTTTTCCCGTTCAATAAGATCAAAAACAACTTTATCACGTTTCATTGAGAAGTATAATTAGCGGATGCAGGGTTGATTTCTGGAGGTGGTTTAACCGGCCGCAAAAATAAGGTATGGCCAAGACAATAGCTAAGAGTTTATCGCGGTAATTACCCCCGCAAAAAACTACGATTGCGCCGTCTTGAGGGCCCTGAGATAAAGCTGGATCGTGTTTTCGAGCCCCAGATAAAGCGCGTCGCATACCAGGGCGTGTCCGATGGAGACTTCATCCAATCGGGGGAGACTGCTGGCAAGAAAGCCGAGGTTTTCAAGGTTGAGGTCGTGCCCGGCGTTGATACCGAGGCCTACCTCCTGCGCGATGCGCGCGCTTTCGATATAAGGTTTGACCGCTACCTCTTTATTGACGGTAAACTCGCGGGCATACGGTTCCGTGTAAAGTTCAATACGGTCAGCGCCCGCCCGCGCGGCTCCTTCGACCATTCGCGGAACCGGGTCAACGAAAACTGAAACGCGAACACCCAGTGCGTGGATTTCCGCGATGACATCCTGCAGGAACGAAGCGTGCTTCAGCGTATCCCAGCCGCTGTTAGAGGTGATGGCATCCGGGGCATCCGGTACCAGTGTTGCCTGGGCAGGATGCACTTCGCGAATAATGCGCAGGTAGCGTTCGTCGGGGTAGCCCTCGATGTTGAACTCCGTGGTGACCACGTCCTTAAGAGCGATGGCATCGGTATAGCGGATGTGGCGCTCGTCGGGTCTGGGGTGTATGGTGATGCCCTCGGCGCCAAATTTTTCGCAGTCGGTAGCCACCTTCAGAACGTCGGGATTATTCCCGCCGCGCGAGTTCCGGAGTGTGGCAAATTTGTTAATATTGACGCTAAGTCGTGTCAAACCGGGGAAATTATCCTGGGTTCAAAGGTACAACAGAAAAATTGATATGAGCTTAAAGGAACGGATTGATGCCGACATCAAAAAGGCCATGCTGGCGAAAAATAAGGGCGAATTGGATGCCCTCCGCAGCATCAAATCCCTGATCCTGCTGGCTGAAACCGAAAAGGGGAGCAAGGGGGAGCTCACGGCCGACGCCGAAGCAAAGCTGCTGATGAAAGCAGCGAAGCAACGCCGGGAGTCGGCTGATATTTTTCTGGCCCAGTCGCGGCAGGATCTTGCAGACCGTGAACTGTTCCAACTAGAGATCATAAATCGTTACCTCCCTCAGCAACTGTCAGAAGCTGAGTTGCGAAAAGAGCTGGAGCGCATTATCGGCGAGGTCGGCGCGTCCGGACCCCAGGACATGGGTAAGGTGATGGGTGCAGCCACAAAACAATTGGCCGGGCGGGCTGACGGTAAGGCTATTTCCGCTGTGGTGAAGGAACTGCTCTCCTCTTGAGCTGGCCGGATATCATACTCGGGATCATCATACTGTCAGGAGCCATCAGCGGCTACCGCGAAGGGTTCCTGATGACCGCCATTTCCCTGGTGGCAATTATACTGGGAATTCTGGGGGGCTTCATGTTGCTTGGAAAAGCAATGCTAATGCTGGATTCGAATTTCCAGATCGACCAAAGCGTTCTTCCCTATGTGGCTTTTGCTGTCGTATTCGTGCTTATCGTCGTGCTCGTCTCCTGGATCGGCGGGTTGCTGCGGGATACCGTGCGGCACACGTTTCTGGGGGGCGTTGACCAGGCAGTTGGGGCAATTATCGGAATGGTGAAAACGGCGTTCATGCTCAGCGTTACCTTCTGGATTCTCAATGCCCTTAAGGTTGACATTGCCGATTGGTTCGCCTCATCGCGGCTGTACGCGATAATTGAGGATTTTGCCCCACTGGTGGCGGGCTGGATCGGCAAGCTTATTCCTGCCTTCCGGAGTGTCTTTTGAGACAGCGGAGCGCATTTTTTGGATGGTATTTGGTATTTTTTGTTTTTTTAACGGGATAACTCCGGAGAAAGATGGGCTTGGTAGTCAAGGAATCGGATCGTTTTAAGTTTGTCGATGAAGGCAGCGGTCCCGTGCTGTTGCTGCTGCACGGGTTGTTTGGAGCGCTTAGTAACTGGGAGGGAGTAGTCGAGCGGTTTTCCTCGAAATTCCGTGTGGTGATCCCCATGCTGCCCATTTATGAAATGCCCATCAAAGACGCCGGTCTGGACGGTCTTACCACATTCCTGGAGGATTTTGTGTCGTTCATGGATTTACGTGATATCGTTCTCATGGGAAACAGCCTGGGCGGCCACATCGCCCTCATGTATACCCTACGAAACGGCGACAAGGTCAAACGCCTGATATTGACAGGCAGTTCGGGGCTGTTTGAAGATTCCATGGGCGGATCCTATCCGAAACGCGGGAACTACGAATATGTGAAAGAGCGCGTTGCATATACATTTTATAATCCAGATGTCGCGACAAAAGAACTCGTTGACGAGGTTTTTGAAACCACCCGGAACATTCCCAAATGCATGCGCATTGTGGCGATTGCGAAATCCGCGCAGCGAAACAATCTCGCGAATGAAATCAAGGACATAACCGTGCCGACGCTGTTGGTTTGGGGACTCAACGACACCATCACGCCGCCCATGGTGGCCCATGAATTTGGGCGACTTATTCCCAATTCGGAGCTAAGGTTCATCGACCAGTGTTGCCATGCCCCCATGATGGAGCACCCGGACCGATTTAACGAAATTGTGGAAGGATTTTTGTTAGATTTAAGCGACAACTCATCCCACCACCATGATCGCTGAAGACCTCATAAACCATATGATCCCTCCTCTCAAAGGAACGGATGACGCACACAAGGCGATCGTCTGGATGGAGGAATTCCGGGTGAATCATTTGCCAGTGGTGGAAGACAACAAGCTTTTGGGATTTATTTCAGAAGAGATCATCCTCGAAGCGAACGACATTGAAAAGCCTGTTAAATCGTTCGACCTCATCGGACAACGTTGTCACGTGGGCCTGGATGCCCACTTCTATGATATTTTGAAAGTGGCAGCCGAGAACAAGCTTCAACTTGTTGCTGTGCTCAACGAAGATCAAACGTACTGCGGTGTAATCACTGTGCAGGATACGCTGACTTCCTTCGCCCAAACAGCAGCCGTGCAACTTCCCGGAGGAATCCTAGTGATCTCCCTTCCACTTGTTGACTACTCGCTTGCTGAGATCAGCAGGCTCATTGAAGAGAATCACGCGAAGGTGCTTAGCAGTATTGTGAAAGAAGATCCGCTCGACCCAGGTAAGATCCGCCTAACCCTGAAGATCAACGAACTTGATTTGTCGCGAATAGTCGCCACCCTGGAGCGATTTGGATACAAGGTCATTGGACGCTACCAGGAAACCAAACCCATCGCCAGCGAAAAAGAGCGCATTGACATGCTGCTGCGCTACCTCGATATTTAGTATCTTGGCGCGATTTACCTCCACTTACGATCTAACACTCCCAACTCATGAGGATTGGTGTACATGGTAAGGACTTTACACGCCAATCAGCGCCCTTTATTGAACAGATTCTGGAACGCCTAACCAGGGAGAAGGTTGATATCGTTGTCTCCTCCCGCTTTCAGAAAAATCTGCGACTTGCTCAGTTCAGAAAATTCAAATTCCAAACCTATGAGCCTGGCGACAGCCTTCGCAAAATGGACTTGTTCTTCAGCCTCGGCGGTGACGGCACGCTGCTGGAGTCGGTCACGCACGTAGGCAAGACTGGAATACCCATATTCGGGATTAACACGGGTCGCCTGGGGTTCCTCGCAACGGTGGGTCGCGAAGAGATCGACGAGGCGATGGACCTGATCTTCAAAAAGGAGTATGACATTGACGAGCGTGTGCTGCTCAGCCTGCATTCCGACCGTGACCTCTTTGGTGGCTCCGCGTATGCGTTAAACGATTTCACACTGGTGAGAAAAGACAGTTCGTCAATGATTACGGTGCACACGTTCATCGATGGCGAGTTCCTGAATTCTTATTGGGCCGACGGCATCATCGTCGCCACGCCGACCGGCTCCACCGGCTATTCGCTGAGCTGCGGCGGGCCGCTCGTATTTCCGGGTACAGAATGCTTCATTGTTACCCCTGTTAGCCCCCACAATCTGACCGTTCGGCCTATCGTGGTGCCCGATGCATCCGAGATCACCTTCCGGGTGGAAGGCAGGAGCAAGAAATTCATTGTTTCGCTGGATTCCCGAATGGAGACAGTCGACGAAACCGTCAAATTGATGGTCAAAAAGGCAAATATTCGGATCAATTTGGTCCAACTACGCGGGCAACATTACTTCAAGACCCTCCGCCAAAAGTTGAACTGGGGACTGGAGGCGAGGAATTGAAAAGTTTGCTATTTTTGTAGTTTACGGTTCATTGCGTACCCATTTTTTTTCGCTATGAGAATATTCGTTCAGGTGGCCGCCGTGCTCTTCCTCTCCAGCCTCTTTTTTGAAGCCACCGCCCAAATGAGTCGCCGCGACATCAAGCGCAATAACATTCGGATGATGAAGTTTCGCGGTAAGAAGCAGGGATTTCCCGAGGCTAATCGCTACAACTCGATTGACATCACACTCAATGCGCTGAACTATTACGGTGATCTCTCTCCCAAACCAAGCAAGCTCAGTACAGACTTCGGTTTCACCAAGCCTGCCGTAGGTATCGCCTATACGCAACGACTGGGGCCCAGGTTCTCGCTGCGAAGTTCCTTCATGTATGGGTCGCTGCAGGGATCGGACGCCGAGTCGGCGAACCGAAACGATACAGAGAACGGTGTGTTCCGTTACCAGCGCAACCTCTCGTTTAGAAACCGGATCAAGGAGCTCTCGGTAGTCGGCGTCTTTGACCTGTATGAAAATCACAACACGTACATCAGCCGGGTGCGATGGACGCCTTATGGTTATATCGGAGCATCGGTATTTCATCATAATCCGCAGGCCAAGGTGCCGGAAAGGAGCCTGAGCGGTGTCCCTTTTGAAAATGCAGGGGAATGGGTAGACCTGGTCGATTTGGGTACGGAAGGACAACACGCTACGCTTCAGGAAGGCGATGTGAATTACGGCATCAAACCCTACAATAATTTTCAGATCTCAATACCTTTTGGCGTTGGCGTTCGTTTTCGACTAAACGAAATCATGGACCTTTCAGCTGAGTTTGGCCTGCGATATACGTTTACCGACTATCTTGACGACGTGAGCGGCAACTATGTCGACCTGGGTGTGTTTGGCGGGGATGAGCTGGCCAGGTCGCTTTCGTATCGCGGGTACGAGTTGGGATCCACCAATACGCTTACCTATGTTGGGCGTGACGGAAGATCGTACACAGTAATTCGGGGGTACGGCCAGGAGTCGCGCGACAACATGCGGGGCAACAGCAACGACAATGATCTCTTCACCGTCACCACGGTCCGGCTCAGCTATATCGTCGGCAAGACCTTTAATCGCGCTAAATTCCGATAATGCGGTTCAACCTGTTCCTGGCCCTTGGCCTTTCAGTATGTCTGGTGAATGTATCGTGGGCCCAGCGCTCGGAGATCGGCTTTGGCCTGGGCACGTTCAACTATACGGGTGATCTCGTTCGCACGTATGACTTTTCATTTTCCCGGCCGGCAGCTACGGTCTTCTACCGGTCAAACCTATCCAAGGTCGTGAGTTTTCGAGCCGGCATGACTGGAGGTTTTCTCGGAGCGAGCGACCGCAAACCGATCGATGCGTTTGCAGAGCGGCGCGATGCCTCGTTCGATGTTTTTCTCCTGGAGGTTTCAACCGTGATGGAGTACCATTTCCTGAACTGGCGTGACGAGAAGTTCCTCCACCGGTTTTCGCCCTACATGTTTGGCGGATTGGCCTTATTCGGTATCTCCGGCAATGAGGATAAACCTGCGGAATACAGCAATGTGCAGGCTGCCGTTCCCCTGGGCGTCGGCGTAAAGTATATCCTAAATCCGAAATGGTACCTGGCCCTGGAATTTGGTCTGCGGAAGACGTTTTACGACTATCTGGACAACCTTTCAGACGAAGATACCGGGGTCAAGAACTATCAATACGCGAATCCTTTCGACAAAGACAACTATTTTTTCCTGGGGATAACGCTTACCAGGACGTTCTATGACATCCCCTGCCCCTCCAGTCCGTATTGACCGCGCTCTTCGGGCCGGGCCGGTACTTGAGTTATCCGGAGAATACCTGAATGGTTTCCCGGAAATACGCTAATTTTGCACCCTCTATGGCGTCCTATAAGGAACTGATCGACCAAAACAGGCTGCCTCGTCACATCGCCGTAATCATGGACGGGAACGGCAGATGGGCGAAGCGGAAGGGCGCCATGCGGATCTTTGGCCACAAAAACGCGGTGCAGGCCGTCAGAGAAGTAACGGAGGCCTGTGGCGAACTGGGCGTGAAATACCTTACGCTGTATGCCTTTTCCACGGAGAACTGGAGTCGTCCCAAGGAGGAGGTGGAGGGCCTTATGGAGCTCCTGGTAAGCACGCTGAAGCAGGAAATTGACCGCCTCATGGAGAACCAGGTTCGGCTCATCACCGTCGGGGAGCTGTCGGACCTACCGCCGGAGTGCCAGGCTAACCTCCAATGGGCCATAGAACAAACCCGCAACAATACGGGCCTGACGCTCAATATCGCCCTCAGCTACAGTGGCCGTTGGGAGATCATCCAGGCCGTGAAATCGCTGGTAAAGGACGTTCAGAGCGGCAAGATTGACGAAAAGGACATTTCGGACCGTGTGTTCGAAAACTATTTGCAGGCGCCCGGCATCCCAGATCCGGAGCTCCTCATCCGTACAAGTGGTGAAATGCGTGTCAGCAATTTTTTGCTGTGGCAGATCGCCTATACGGAACTGTACATCACGCCGACGTTATGGCCCGATTTCAGAAAGGAACACCTGTACGAGGCAGTGTGGTCGTATCAGCAACGCGAGAGGAGATTCGGTAAGACAAGTGAACAATTGAATCCGGTAAGCTAGAATGAAGCGATTTCTACTCTTGTTGCTCCTCGCCGTGGTGGTGACGGATTCGCAGGCCCAGTTCCGCAGGAGAGATCGTGTACCCCCACCGCAAACCGACAATCGACTGAACTATGCCAACCCTGCCGAATACGTCATCGGCGGCATCTCGGTGGAAGGGTTGAACATCCTCGACGAAAATGCCATCATCTCCCTCACCGGATTAAGAGTAGGCGACAAGATCAAAATCCCGGGCGACGCTATCTCGGGCGCCATCAGAAAACTCTGGAAACACGGCCTGGTAGGTGACGTCACTATTTCAGTCGACCGGATCGAAGGTGAAAACGTATTTCTTAAGATCGTGCTGTCGGAACGCCCCCGACTCACCAGCTATTACTTCGTGGGGATTTCAAAAGGGAAGGAGAGCGCGCTGAAAGAAGATCTTGACCTGATCCGGGGAAGGATCGTCAACGATGCTATGCTGCGCAACACCGAGCTCGCCGTACGCAAGCACTTCATCAAGAAGGGTTATTTGAATACGGAAGTGAAGATCATACAGGAGTCGGATACCCTGGCCCGGGAAGGGATGCGCCTGAGGATTGTCGTGAATCCGAAATCCAAAGTTAAGATCAACAGCATCGACATCTACGGCAACGAAAATATTCCCGACAGCAAGATCAAAAAGAAGATGAAGGGTACGCATGAACGTGCCGGAATCTTCCTTCACCGCACGCTCATATCCGAGTTGCTGGCACGGAAGCCCTCCGATTACCTGGAGCCGAAGAAGAAGACAAGCTGGATGGAAGCCCGCGAGTTCCTTAACAAGAACATCCGGCTCAACATATTCAACTCGTCGAAATTCATCCAGGCCGACTACGAAGAAGACAAGAAAAAGGTCATCGCCTTCTACAATTCGAGAGGCTATCGCGATGCAGAGATTATAGCCGACACAGTATACAATCACGACGACCGGACCATCAACCTGGAAATGAAGGTGTACGAAGGTCCCAAGTACTACTTCCGCAACATTTACTGGACCGGAAACTACATTCACACCGATCGCACACTGAACGCTATCCTGGGCATTAAGAAGGGCGACGTGTACGATCGCGAACTGCTTCAACGCAAGATCACGTTCAACCCCAAGGGCGCCGACATCAGTGGTCTCTACATGGACGACGGCTACCTGTTCTTCCGCATCCAGCCTTATGAAGTGGCTATCGCCGGCGACTCGATCGATGTGGAGATGCGCATTTCAGAAGGCGAACAGGCCACCATCAACCAGGTCACGATTACGGGTAATGAACGCACCAGCGACCACGTGATCCGCCGCGAACTTCGAACTATCCCGGGTAGAAAGTTCAGCCGCTCTGATATCATTCGCACCCAACAATCGCTTGCGCAGCTCGGCTACTTCAATCCAGAATCGATCAGCCAGAACCTCGTACCCAATCCGGCAAACGGTACCGTTGACATCGAATGGTCGGTTGAAGAACAGTCCAATGACCAGATCGAACTTTCCGGCGGATGGGGCGGCTACTATGGCTTTGTAGGTACACTGGGTCTTACCTTCAATAACTTCTCCATACGCAACATACCGGATCGCTCCAAGTGGCGGCCCCTTCCTGTTGGTGACGGACAACGTCTCTCGCTGCGTATGCAGGCCAACGGTAAGGCGTATCAAAACTACGGTTTCTCCTTCACCGAGCCCTGGCTGGGTGGACGCAAGCCGCAGTCGTTCTCTGTAAGCTTTAACAGCTCCATTCAACGCGCATTCTACTACGGCTTCCAGGCGGAAGTAAACGATGCGCAAAAGTTAAGCGTGCTGAATTTCTCCGTTGGCCTGGGCCGATTGCTGGAATGGCCTGACAACTATTTTACGCTGTCAAACTCCCTCTCGTACACCAAATACTCGCTGCACGATTATCCGGTTGGCATTGGCTTTTCCAACGGAGACGCTAACAGCATCACGCTGAATACAACGCTTTCGCGAAGGAGTACCGGTGACCCGCGGTATCCGACAGAAGGATCCGAGATATCGCTGAGCGTTTCGTTGACGCCGCCGTTCTCGTTGTGGCGTGACCTGAACTACAACGACTACGACCCCGAAGACCCGGCTGCCGTTGAGGCTTTCAACCAACAGAAGTTCAAATGGATCGAGTATCATAAGTGGATGTTCGATGCCAAGTACTACCTGCCTCTCGATAACAAGAAAAAGCTCGTGCTTGAGGCCAAGGCGCACTTCGGATTCATTGGTTCGTATTCAAAGAAGTACGGCATCGGTCCGTTCGAACGATTCTTCATGGGTGGTGCAGGACTGGCAGGTGGCATTGGCTCGTTTGTACTCGGTCAGGAGATCATTGGCTTAAGGGGTTACGAAGACAATCTGGTTACGCCGCCATTATACGCCCGGTACGGAAAAGAGGCACCCAGGGAAACTCAAGGAGGAATCGTTTATGATAAACTTGGGCTGGAATTGCGATACCCCGTAACCACAGGTAACGCTGCTACCATCTACGGGTTCATTTTTACGGAGGCCGGGGGCAACTGGGGTAATTATGAAGAATTTAATCCGTTTAAGCTGTACAAATCGGCAGGCGCCGGGGTTCGGCTGTTCATGCCGGCTTTTGGGCTGATCGGACTGAACTGGGCCTACGGCTTTGACAGGCTGCCATTTTCGGAAGATATCAGCGGCTCGCAGTTCCACTTTACGATCGGCCAACAACTCAGGTAACCATGCGGACTTGTTTTATTGCATTATTTTTCCTCTTTTTCGGCCTGACTTTTGTACAGGCTCAGAGGTTCGGATATATCGATTCGGATTACATCCTAAACAAAATGCCCGAATACCGGGAGGCGCAGAGCGAGATCAACCTGCTTGCGCAAGGTTGGGAGAAGGAAATCCAGGAAATGTCGAAAGGCATTGATGCGATGTACGCTGAATTGGAAGCTGAGCGCGTCCTTCTGACAGAGGAAATGCGAAACGAGCGCATGGCAGCTATCCGAAAGAAGGAAGACGAATTGAAACAATATCAGAATAAGGTATTCGGGTTCGACGGCCTTTTCTTCCTGAAAAAGAATGAACTGGTCAAGCCGGTGATGGATAAAGTCTGGGATGCCGCGGAGAAGGTCGCGAAGCAGAATAACCTTGCGATTGTTTTTGATAAATCGAGCCAACTCGTCATGATCTATACAGATCCGCGGTACGACTATACCGATTTCGTCCTTGATGAACTCGGCCTGGGCGACCCGAACGATGTCATAAAGAACTAAACTTGAAACTGAGATAATGAGAAAAGTAATTATTCTATTGCTAATCGGATTGGCTGCGAGCGCATATACCTCGGGAGTACAGGCCCAAACGAAAATAGGATTCGCCGACGTCGATTATATTTTCAACCAGATGCCCGAGCAAAAGCAAATCCAGACCGAACTTCAGTCCGTTCAGAACGCACTGAAAAAGCAGATGGACACGAAGGCAGCCGAATTCAGGCAAAAGCTGGAAGACTACCAGGCAAACATTAACAACATGCTGCCGGCCGTACGAACCAACACCGAGCGCGAACTTCAACAGCTGCAGCAAAACCTTCAACAGCTTCAGGAGGATGCCCAGCTTACCATTCAACAGAAGCAAGCTGAACTCATGGAACCCGTCTTCAAAAAGGTGAGCGACGCCATTGAGGCGGTGGCCAAAGAGAACGGCTTCAACCTTATATTGAGTGGTGGCGTGTCCGGACTCGATGTGGTGCTCTATGGCGATGATCAACTCGATGTTTCTGACCTGGTTCTTAGGAAAATGGGAATCACGCCGAAGCCCAGAACAGATTCCACCACGCAAAACTAAATTGGGTGACTAACGACATTCCGGAAAACAAGCCGGCCAAAACCCCGTAACGACACGGGGTTTTTTTCTTATCCGATTATGATCGCTCCCCGACATCTCAAGCGAGGCGACCGCGTGGCGCTGGTGGCGCCAGCCGGCAAGATTACCCGTGAGGTATTGACCCGGGCAGTGCGCGTACTTGAACAATGGGATCTGAAAGTGATGGTCGGCGACAACGTCATGAGCAAGAGTCACAGCTACCTGGCGGGATCTGACGAGGAACGCCTCGTCGACCTGCAGGAAGCGCTCGACAGCCGCCGCATCAAGGCAATCTTTTGCGCGAGGGGGGGCTATGGTACTACCCGAATTGTGGATCATGTGGATCTGACAAAATTCAAAAAATACCCGAAGTGGATCGTCGGCTTTAGCGACATCACCGCGCTGCATTTACTGATGCTGCGTGCCGGATTTGAAAGCATCCACGCATCCATGCCTTCGCAGTTCAGTGATCCCGCCGCGCGTCCTTCCGTGGAAAGCCTGCACGACCTTCTGTTTGGAAATGCTCCTGCCATCAGTGCGCCGTCCGCATCGGGCAACATTGAAGGCGAGGCGTCCGGGATGGTGATCGGTGGAAACCTTTCCATCCTTCTTGACGCGATGGGAACACCGATAGAACCCGAAACGAAAGGCCGCATATTAGTAATCGAAGAGATCGACGAATTCAAGTACAAGCTCGATCGGATGATGACGCAGCTCAAGCGAACCGGTAAACTCGATAAGCTCGCAGGCCTTGCCATCGGGTATATGACGGGCATCAAAGACTCCAACACCCCGTTCGGGGAATCCGTCCAGGAAATTCTCCTCCGCCACGTAAAAGATGCAGACTACCCGGTCGCCTTCGGACTCCCTATTGGCCACGAGCATCCTAACGCCGCGTGGAGGCATGGGAGCAGGATGAAGTTGAAAGTGACGCAGGAAGGCGCCACGCTCATGCCGACTGCCTACTCCCTACGGGTTGGCGATTAACTTGGCAAACGCATAGATTCCTAATGCAAGCAGCACAACTCCCGGCACGCGCTTCAAAATTCCCTGGTGCCGGAACAGTGGCGCAATCTTGCCGGCGAGGTATACGAGAATGATGAGGAGCGTGAGGGCGCCGAGGACCACGCCAGTGAGGTATCCGTGAAGCTCATAATTGGTGTCGAGGTCAATCCAGCCATGGCTTTTGCAATATGTGGTCATAGCGATCCAGTACGGTATGGCCATCGGGTTCAGAATACCAAGGAGAAGGCCTCGCCGAAACCCACTGTTGTTGAAGCGGACGGAAAAGTTGCTGGGCTTCGATGCGGCCCAAAGGTTGAAGGTACCCAGTGTCACCATTACAATTCCGGTAATCAGCTGGAAGTTCATGACGATGGCGGGTGTTGAAAGGATGAGTGCGGCAAACTTTACGGCAATCCACCCATAGGGATACTCGATGAGGGCAGCGGCTGCACCAAAGCGCAGGGCAATGGCGAATTTCCTTTCAAGACCCAGTTGTAAGACAGTGAGGTTGATGGTTCCTGGCGGAACCGACCCGATGAAACTGAATGCAAAGGCTATGGCGAATGCTGTGCTCACGCGGCGACCGTAGCTCTAAACTTTCTATACATACGCAATCCGTCCCTGAAACTCATGAACGGAACGCCCCGGCGGTGGTTCTGCATGCTGACCCGGTACAGGTCGGTCCAGTGTCTGTACATCGCCTTCATCGCCTTAGCCAGGGTGAAAGCCGGGTCGTAGATGTGCGCGGGTTCCGCCCCGCATCCGTTTAGTTCTAGAATCTTCACCCGGCCGCGGGCAAGGTCGCGCAGGGAGGCAGCCCTTAGGTCGTACCGGCCGAAATAGAAATCAGGGATCTGGCGGCTGATGCGGTCAAATGAACTGCATAGCTCATCAGTAATAAGGTGACTGCCGTCCAGGAATTTGGTTCCGAGGCAGTGGTTCCCGATAGACACAAGTTCGACCACTTCGCCGTTCCTGAGGACAGTGTTCAACCGATCGCGATATTTTTCCCTCAATGCATGCCATTGGAGCCTTGCCCGTTCGTTCGCCATGATAAGTTCTTCGAACGTCGAGTATCCGTCACCGTAAATAGTCAGCATCTCTTTCATAACGATCGAGGTTACTATCCCCGACGGCTCATTCGGATAGCGTCGGTAGAACACGCCGAATTCAAAGGGAAGATCGATCAGTTCCTGAATGATGAAACTCGTGCGAATAGCGGAAAGGTAGTTGTCAATGTCCTGCTCCGTGCAAATGCGTCTCACCATCCATCCCCGCTCACCGATATCGGGTTTGAAAATGACGGGCAAAGTAAGTTCAAGTTCGCGTATTCGCGCAAGTACGTCAGCCCGCGTTGAGGACGCAGGCATAAGTGCAGATTTCGCAGCAACGGACGGCGGGATGCTACGGAGGATTTCAAACTTTGATTCGCCAAACATTCCACCCGTTGGAATTCGTGGGTTTGATGCAGAGAAGAACAACAGTGAACGGGCTTTGAACGACAACCAAAGCCAGTAGAGGAAAAACGGTAATTGAATAATTCCGAACGGCCAGTACTCCCAACTCTTAAGTCGCACGATGGCATTACTCCGGGCCAGGCGCTTCAGGAGTCCGACCTTTGCCTGCGCGCGTTGCTCAATGCGGGGTGCCGGCCATTTCCTTGTAACGGATGGTTGATGCCGCAATTCCGAAATCGGAGGGAAGCTGGACATAAGGGGCGATTTCTCTAACGCCAATCTTGATGAGCGCCATGTGGTGTACCGCATGCTCGATGTTGTACACCAACTCGCGCGATACATTGGTCTGTACGGTAATGTATTGCTCCTTCGCGAGGTCATACCCGACTTCGAGGTTTAATGGTATGTCGCCGGCCACGCGAGCTACAAACTGTTTGATCGCGTCGATCGTTGCTGCCGCCAGCGCTTTGTCTGTTTCGAGTAGCTTATCGTGCTCCCGCTTGTCGTAATTCACGACACCACGCTCAACGCCGCGTTCCAGGCAGATGAAAAACTCGAGAGTATGACGAATGTGTTGGCCCACGGTCGACATGCCAAGAATTTCAACGGGATGGGAGAAGTGCTCGTGTTCGACCTGGCGGCAAACATCGGTAAGTTGCTCCAGAATATGGGTACAAGCCTGCTTTAGATGCATAGGGGGTGATAGAAATCCAAATATAGAGCAAATTTCAAAAAAGCTACCGCACGGCTCAGATTCGGCCTTTGCGGTGCGGCAGAGGCACTCCGCACCCGGTTAAACGCTTGAAGGCAGCGGCGGCTTTCATGGACGATCAGGAACAAGCTCCTTCAAAAGCTCCCACACTATATCTGGCTCAAAACCCTTCCGAATGGCATAGTCAGCGATCTTGTCGCGCAGGACAAAGACGTTCGCCTCGTCAAGCTCCCCCTTTTTGCGGGATAACAATTCCTCCAGAATTGCGCGGTATTCCTCCTCGTCGATTTCTTCAAGGCCGCTCCGGATGCAGGCACGGCTGAGTCCGCGCAACTCAAGCTCGCGAACAATCTTGATGCGTCCCCAACGCTTTAACCGGAATCTTCCCCGGGCGAAGGCCCTGGCAAAGCGTTCTTCATTGAGAAATCCTTCGGTGATCAGGAAGGCAATTAGTTCGTCGGCTTCATCCCGGGGAACACCCAGGCCGGACAACTTGCGGCGCACTTCGGCATGACACCGCTCCTGGTATGCGCAGTAACGCAAAATCCTTTCCCGCACATTCGCTGCGGAAGATCGTTTCCCCATGCCGACGGGCTTCACACTACTTAACGTATCCCTTATTCCTGAGAACGCTGGCTACGAATTTGCGTTCATTCTCAGTATTGAATATACGAAACGGAAGGTGGATGATTTGTGCCTTGTTGACGAAAAGGACGAACGCGTCTTTGTCAATGTACGCGTACTTGATTTGATCCCACTTCAGGGGCATACCCTCGCGAGGATTGATCTTCATGAGGATTTGCTGACTACTTATCTCGTACGAGTACCTTTGAAATAGCATTTTCCCCTGTTCGAGCTGGGTGACGCCATAGAACTGGATCCACCAGAACAGCATATAGAGAAGAAAACCGATGATGGCTCCAATGAACCACCATACACTGGGGATCCATATCGCGGGCAGGCAAAGGGCAATCGCGCACAGCACGGCAATCCAGCCTTGTCTCTTCATGATGTTCCGGAATGCAATCCGTGTGTAGGTCTTCGTATCGAGTTTGTAATTCTTCGTTCGTACGATCATAGAATCATGGCAAGTTGTGGTTATTAACGCTCCGGATCTTCAGGCTCAGGTCAAGGCTTTTGATGCTGTGCGTAAGCGCGCCGACGGAAATGAGGTCCACACCTGTCGTGGCCACAGCGCGAATGGTTTCCAGCGTGATGCCCCCGCTCGCTTCTGTGATACACCGCTTCGCAATGTATTTCACGGCCTCTTGCATTTCCTCGGGAGACATGTTGTCGAGCATGATTACATCGACGCCTCCGGTTTCTATGGCCTCTTTTGCCTGCTCGACACTGCTCACCTCAATCTCTACCTTCAGCTCCTTTCCGGTGGCGCGAATATAATCTTTTGCGAGAAGGATCGCCTCCCTGACCCCGCCGGCAAGCTGTACATGGTTATCCTTGAGCATGATCATGTCGAACAGCCCCAGCCGATGGTTTTGTCCCCCACCGATCCGTACGGCCCATTTTTCCGGAAGGCGAAAGTTAGGCGTGGTCTTGCGGGTGTCTACAATGGCGACTCCGGTGTCGGCGATTTCCTCCACAAGGCGACGTGTGGCAGTTGCAATGCCGCTCATGCGCTGCATGCAGTTCAGCACAAGGCGTTCCGTTGTCAGAATGGATCGGGCCTGCCCGTTCACAACGAAGGCGACATCGCCCCTACTGACCCTTGCGCCGTCGTCGAGGAAGACGTCGACAGAAAGTCCGGGATCAAAATAATGGAAGATTCGCAGTGCGAGTGCAACTCCGGCAAGTATGCCGTCTTCCTTTACCAGGAGCTCTGCGGTCGCCGATTGTTCTTTCCCTACACAACAGAGGGTAGAATGGTCTCCCTCGCCCACGTCCTCTTGCAAAGCCTGCTGAATGAACCGATCCAGGTATTCGTCGGTAATATAGTCCGGCGTCATCGTGCAAAAATAGACCGGACGGGTATACTTTAAAGGGGAGGGGAAAACTTATTCCTTGGAGAAGCGGATTTCGTGCACAAGCTGCTGCTTGTCGGTAGCCTTGATTTTCATGAAGACACGATATGTTTCATCTCCGCTCTTGTACAGCCCTATGGCAAAAGGCTGCCCGCCTTTCGATGAGCCCTGGTGGATGATGGTAAATTCGTTAGCCGGGTGGTTTCTAAAGAAATCCCGTAATACGAACTCAGCCTGGGCTTTACTGTACGACTGGAGTTGCTCGTCGATCATTACGTCGACCGTCTGGTTCCGGAACTTCGACAACTCCTTAGCACTGCCCGCACCGATGGTTTCCCTCACCTGCTCGATGATGTTGCTCTGACCTTGCCCGAAAACCCCTGAAAACGTTGAAAAAAACACGATCAACGCAAAAAGTGACCTGTTTATGCTCATGATGACAACCTTACTGGGTTAATCGAAAAAATGGGCGAAAACTATGCCATTGTTGGAAATATAGTGAAAAATCTACTGCGCCATCCCCTGCAATCGTTGCAACGCCGCTTCTTTTGCTGAATCCTTCAAAATCAGCGACTTATTTCCTTTGTACATGGCTATATTTGCGGCCTTAGACAACGATTTCCGGCAGTTGGCCCATGAACAGGAAAGTTTTACTGATGATCCTCGATGGATGGGGGATCGCTACCAATAAAGAGGTTTCCGCGGTCGATCAGGCAGATACCCCTTTTATCGACTCCCTGTACCCACGCTATCCCCACAGCACGCTGGAAGCGTCAGGGCTGGCAGTGGGTCTCCCCGAGGGGCAGATGGGTAACTCCGAAGTAGGCCATATGAACATTGGGGCCGGTAGAGTCGTCTACCAGGACCTCGTACGGATCAATAAGGCCATCGACGAACGCGAGCTAGATACCAATCCGGTACTTAACGACGCCTTCGAGTATGCGATGACGTCGGGTCGTGCATTCCACCTCATCGGGCTACTTTCCGACGGAGGCGTTCACTCGCACATCCGCCACGCCATTGCCGTCCTGGCTGCAGCGCATCGAAAAGGACTCAGGGATGTGTTTGTCCACGCCTTTACTGATGGACGAGACACCGATCCGAAGAGCGGGCTTGGCTTTCTCGAAGAGCTCCAAAGCGCCATGCAACGTACCACAGGGCGGCTGGCCAGCGTTGTGGGCAGATACTACGCCATGGACCGCGACCACCGCTGGGAACGCGTGCGTCTGGCCTATGACCTGCTTGTCCACGGCAAGGGCGAACCCACCCGTGACATCCGTTCTGCCGTGATGAAGTCATATGCGGAGGGTGTCACCGATGAATTCATCAAGCCAATCGTAGTGACTAACGACGCGGGTCAGCCGCTGGCCACGATCCGCGACGGGGATGTAGTGTTCTGCTTTAACTTCCGGACGGACCGGGGAAGACAGATTACAGAGGCCCTTACACAAAAGGACTTTCCCGATCACGGGATGAAGAAGCTCGACCTGCATTACATCACCATGACGATCTATGACGACACGTTCAAGGGTGTGAAGGCGGTGTTCGAGAAGGACAATCTGGACAACACGCTGGGCGCGGTGCTTGAGCGTGAAGGCAAGCAGCAGATACGAATCGCCGAAACAGAAAAATATCCGCACGTGACGTTTTTCTTTTCGGGAGGAAGAGAAGAGCCATTCAAGGGTGAGAAGCGGATCCTTTGCCCCTCTCCCAAGGTGCCTACTTACGATCTTAAGCCTGAAATGAGTGCGCCGGACATCCGCGACGCAATCATACCGGAGTTGGAAAAACGGTCAGCCGATTTTATTTGTCTGAACTTCGCCAACCCCGACATGGTCGGTCACACCGGTGTGTTTGAGGCCGCCGTGAAGGCGTGCGAAACGGTTGACCAATGCGCAGGGAAGGTGACGGAAGCTGCCCTGGCCAATGGCTATACAACGATCATTATTGCCGATCACGGCAATGCCGATGTAATGATAAATCCTGACGGAACCCCTAACACGGCACATACTACCAATCTCGTTCCATGCATCCTGGTCGACAAGGAATTTCGCGGTACGATCCAGGACGGCAAACTGGGCGACCTGGCCCCTACAATCCTGACGTTGATGGGTATACCGATACCACCACAAATGACGGGGAATGTACTTATTGCGAAATAGTGTATGGTGTGCTCTCGTAATTGCGCTGCTCTCGGCCGCTTGCGAGCGCAAACCCGAGCAGCGTGTTCAGGCATTCTACAACCTGGATAGTCTGATCGACATGCAGGTTCAGCGTCTTGTTGAAATGCAGCCCTCTCTGGAAAAAGAGGCACTGATCAACGGCGAATCCGAAAGGGTTGTCTTGCAGGACCTGGATAGCACGATGTGGGCACGGGAGCTGGAGATTTTCAGGCAACTCGACCTCAACGAAAAGACGCTTAACGCAACTCAGTACCAGGGAGAATACGGACTCCGTGATGCCACGAGCAATCTGGCGATCATTCAGTATACTGCCATGAATCCCCTACCGCTCTCGTATGTGCGGATCTATTATCAGGAGACTCCCGGAAAAGTCAGACGTATTGAAGGAGAGATCTTCGAGGAGAACCGATTGTACTCATCAGGCCGCTTTCTGTCTATGGAGTTTATTGACGTTAACGACGGCCCGGCGGTAGTAGGCTACGAAATCCGTGGGGCACAAAAGATGATCCTGGCTGATTCGATGAAGTTTGTAATCAAAGGAACATTAACCTACGACTGATGTATTCATTTATGGTGAGGAAGGAAAGATGACAGAAACGGAACGCGAGACAAAGAAAGGGAGGTTGGGTAAGGAGGGGATCAGCCAGCTGCTGGGTGTCTTCCGGTTTGCGTTACCGTATAAGTGGATCTTCGCCGCAGGTCTCGTTGCGCTGATCCTTTCCAGCTTCACGTTGCTCTCATTCCCGTATTACGCGGGCCGGCTGCTCGACCTCGCGACGGGACAAACAGACCCGCATTTCACGTCCCTCAATCAGGTGGCCGGCATCCTCGTGCTTGTATTGTTTGTTCTGGGAATATTTTCTTTTGTCAGGGTGTATACTTTTTCCATCGTGAGCGAGCGCGCACTCTCAGACCTGCGCGCGTCACTGTTTGGCAAAATGATCGCGTTGCCGATGGAATTCTTTGACCGCCACCGTGCCGGTGAACTTACGAGCCGGATCGCGTCAGACGTACAGTCGCTGCAGGAAACCTTCACTACGACGCTGGCCGAATTGCTGCGACAGATTATCACCCTGCTCGCGGGAGTCGGGCTGCTATTTTATCTCACGCCGCGGCTTACTGCGTTTATGCTTGCGACCTTCCCGGTGCTGGTGATTCTCGCCCTGGTGTTTGGAAGGTTTATCAGGAAGTTATCACGTAACACTCAAGATAAACTTGCAGCATCAAATGTTTTGGTGTCGGAAGCGCTTCAGGGGATCGGGGTGGTAAAGGCATTTACGAATGAGGCGTTGTTCCTACTGCGTTATCGCAAAGCACTTGGAGAAGTTGTAGCTGCTGCTATTCGTTCAGCGCGGTACAGGGGGTTGCTCATTTCCTTTGTCATCTTCGTTTTGTTCGGAGGCATCGTCGCTGTCGCCTGGTATGGCGCCACGTTAGTACAGTCTGGTGCTATGTCGGTGGGCGACCTGTTTTCGTTTGTCCTCTATACGACATTCGTCGGAGGTTCGATCGCCGGCCTTGGTGATATATATGCGCAATTACAGCGGGCCGTTGGTGCATCTGGAAGGTTGCTCGAACTCCTGGGGAAAGACGATGAGTGGGGCCGCGACCGACGGAAGGAGGAGAAGATCCGTTTTCTCGGAAAGGTTGAATTTGACGATGTATCGTTCATCTACCCGACCCGCCCTGGCGTTGTGGTTACCAACGGGATGAGCTTCTCCATTCATGCGGGCGAAACGGTCGCGCTTGTCGGATCGAGCGGAGCAGGAAAATCGACGCTGATCAGCCTGCTCCTTCGTTTCTACAGTCCGACAGAAGGCACCATCAGAGTAGATGGACAACCGGTGGAATCTTATGATCTGTCGGTGTACCGCGAAAACATAGGTATTGTGCCGCAGGAGGTCATGCTGTTTGGGGGCACGATTTACGAGAATATAGCGTTCGGTAAACCGGGGGCCACGCGTGAAGAAGTAGTGGCGGCGGCCCGCCAGGCTAATGCGCTGGACTTTATTGAAGGGTTTCCCGACCGGTTCGACACCGTGGTTGGCGACCGAGGTATTACGCTGTCCGGTGGACAACGGCAACGAATTGCTATCGCGCGTGCTATTCTGAAAGACCCGTCCATACTGGTGCTCGATGAAGCGACGAGTTCACTTGATGCGGAGTCGGAGTACCTGATACAGCAGGCCCTGGAAAAGCTTATGGAAGGAAGGACGACCATTGTCATCGCGCACCGGTTGAGTACCATTCGTAAAGCCGATCGCATCCTGGTGATCGACGACGGGAAACTCGTAGAAGCCGGATCGCACCAAGAGCTGGCGACCCGGGACCAGGGCATTTATCAAAATTTGTTGAGACTTCAGTTGCAATAGCATAACTTAAGAAAATGGATTCCCTGGCTGCGAACAACCTGCTTAAAACATATAAGCTGCGGTCAACGCCCAATCGGCAGACGATCCTTCACCTTTTTCTAAAGAAGGATCATGCCCTCTCGCATGCCGACATTGAAAGTGAGATTGCGGATTCATTGGACCGAGTTACGGTGTACCGTACGCTCAAAACCTTTTTGAATCGCGGGCTCATACACAAGGTACTAGACGACGCCGGCGGATTGAAGTATGCGCTGTGTACCAGCGACTGCTCCGTCGCCGAGCACCACCATAACCACCTTCATTTCAAGTGTGTGCGGTGTGGCCAAACGAACTGCCTGGATGTAGAAGTCCCCGAGATACGGCTGCCCCGGGACTACAGTGTGGAGGAGATCAACGTGCTCGTCCAAGGTGTGTGTTCGGCATGCGGAACAGCCCGCTAGGACCAAAGTTTTCTGTTCAGAGATTTGAATAATATTTGTACTTTTGTGAGTTTGGGAAGCGGTATTTTGACTTTTTTTATTTTTTTGAAGCGGCACCACAACTGAGGAACTAGCGCCATTGCAACCCACTCTCAACATAAGTCTGTTCACTTTTTTTAACAGCGAGCGTGAGACCGTACTCTTTGCCGTCTTTTCGGTAACCATCGTTTTGTTCCTGGTTCTCGACCTGGGAATCTTCAATCGTGCAGCACACAAGATATCCACACGTTCAGCCCTGTACCAGTCCATTTTCTGGGTGGTCGTCTCGACTCTTTTTGGGTGGTTGGTGTACATCTATGACGAGGGCGGAGCCACTGCGGCGGTGGAGTACTTTTCGGCCTACCTCACCGAAAAGGCGCTGTCCATTGACAATATTTTTGTCATACTACTGATCCTGAAATACTTTCAGGTTGACGAGGAATACTATCACAAGGTACTGTTTTGGGGTATTATCGGGGCCATCGTATTCAGGGGGGTCTTCATTTTCGTCAGTGCGTACCTGATCCATCGCCTTGAATGGATCCTCTATGTGTTTGGCGTATTCCTAATCTATTCCGGAATACGCATTTACTTCGAGGACGGCGACGAAAAGATCGAACCCGAAAAGAATCCTATCATGCGGTTCTGCCGGAAATACCTGCCGCTGACGACCGGCGACCACCAGGGGAAATTTATCGTCCGGAAACACAACCGGCTCATGTTCACGCCGCTGTTTCTGGTGATCGTGCTGATTGAAACAACGGACATCATATTCGCCGTCGACTCCATCCCCGCTGCCTTCGTTATTAACCCGGCCGCCTTTGTGATCTACACGTCGAATATTTTTGCGGTGATGGGCTTGCGCGCCATGTTTTTCCTGCTTGCCGGCATCATCGACAGGTTCTATCTCCTTCAGAAGGGACTGTCAATCATCCTGTTCTTTATCGGCGCAAAGATGATGCTCGAGATTGTAAACATTCACGTCAACGTGTATGTATCCTTTTCCGTGATCATTGCGACCCTTACCCTCTCCATCGTCTTCTCTATTCTTGTACCGCGCAAGAGCAATCCGATTGACGATCAGTAACAGGTGCATTCATCTGGCGTAATTAATTTAGAGCGCTACGGGTGACCACGGGATAGTCCTGGCATGTGTCGTGGACTACCATTGTGACATCAGCTCTATTTACGAACGTCGAATACGAGGGCACCAATGTTGTAGAAAACACCAATTGTTCAACGGTTGCCAGCGAGTGGAGCGGCATTATCTCCATCTCAACTAACACCTTCAGCAAAAAGGTTCTTGGGGAGTATCTTTAACAGAATCGGCAGCGTCAAAAACCGCTGTGGCAGCGACACGATCACGAACGTCGGTATCGTCCGCAATACCTTGATGAGTTCCGTGCGCATGCGTTCTTTTTCGGAGGCGCTAAGCTCACTGGAGCGCACCTTCTTAATGAGGTTCATTACTTCCCTGCTCGACTCCAGCTCCTTGAGGATTCGTCCGCGGTTCTTTTCGGCGAGGGTGGATACGCGATTGATGAACTGCTCGCTGACGTGCTGAAAGTCCGTCTTGCTCTGCAGCCCTGCCAACTGGTCCCAATGTTCGAGGACAAATCCTTCCACCGCGATCATACTGTTCTCGAGGTCCTCATCGGAGAAGTTGAGGTACTTGCAGAAGGAACGCAAGAAAGCGAGTTCTTCGTCTTCCATCTTCCGGTCGGCCCAAAGGGTCAGCATGGCGATCTCCAGGAAAAACTTTTTAAGTATCCAGGAATTTTCAGCCGGGAGGTTCATCTCCTCCACAAGGATTCCCTTATCGAAAATCCGCTGTGCCTCTTTTCGTTTGTCTGCCGGAAGGTCGGTACCCGAAAGGAACAGATCGAACAATCGTTTCTCTTCAAAGGCTACTTCCTTATTCGCATGGGCCGCTGCAGCGATGACTTTCACGATCGAAAACCGGAGCTCGTCGCGCTCATAGCGAAAGAAGTCGGCCACGATGCGGTCTGCATTGGTGTGGATCCACTGACCGAAAATGTATATGTCGAGGAAAAGCAGGCTGTTGTGAAAAAAGTAGGCCCAGAAATTTCCTTCCAGGTCGCTCGTCAACTCAATGCGCTTTTCCAGGATCTTTTCCGCCAGCTCCATCGGCGTCTTACGACGTCCAAACAGGGTGGTCGCGGGAGTCGCCATCTCCGGGAAAATGTTGTTGTAGAAGTTGCCGATGTTTTCAACGGCTTTCATGACAACGTTCGAAAGCTCATCAGGGCTGTTGACCGGTGTATCGTTGAAGACGAGGGAACTGCTTACGAGACTCTCTGCCAGGAGAATTTTCATCTTGTCCTTCTCGTTCCAGTTTTCCATGCCGGGGAACTCGACGTCGCCGACCGTCTGTCCATACATGAGACCGGTGGGTTGTATTACCCGGTAGAGCGAATGCTCAGGATGAGAGCCTCTCGTCCGGGCAAGATCTTTCAGAAGATCCTTTCGGAGTTCGAGATAATTCTTAAGCCAGCCTTTTCCCTGCGGTTTCATCAGCGTTTCCTATCTAGTGCGACAGACTCAATATACTCTCGTTATTCACGTCCTTCATGACGTACTTCCTTTTTCCTGCCATCCGTGGGCCTCTATCTTCCGGGCAGCAGCTTCGACCTTAGTCTTCAAAGATTTCTTGTATTTGTCAAGTTTTCGGGCAACCTCACGGTCGCTTGTGCCAATGATCTGTGCAGCAAGAATGCCGGCGTTGCGTGCGCCGTTGAGCGCGACGGTGGCCACCGGAACACCGGCCGGCATCTGAAGGATCGACAGAATCGAGTCCCAACCATCTATAGAGTTCGAAGACTTTACAGGCACGCCGATTACGGGTAGTGTTGTGATAGCCGCAACCATGCCTGGAAGATGAGCGGCACCGCCAGCGCCGGCAATGATGACCTTTAGTCCGCGGCCGCGTGCCTCGCTCGCGTATTCCATCATTCGCATGGGTGTGCGGTGCGCCGAGACAATGGTGAGCTCGAATGTCACACCAAGCTCCGTTAGCATTTCTGCCGCTTCGTTCATCACGGAAAGATCAGATTGGCTTCCCATGATAATACCGACCTGTGGTTTGGCCATATCAGGCTATAACTTTAAGTTTCTGTTTTACAAAGTTGACTTTTTCAAACAATCGCGCCTCATCGCTATCCACAATTGTCACGTGTCCCATCTTGCGGAACGGCTTGGTGAGCCGTTTGCCGTACAGGTGAATATGCGCCCCCGGCAACGCCAGGACCTCTTCAAAACCCACATACCGGGCAGGACCGCTATGCCCCGGTTCGCCCAACAGATTCACCATAGCACTTGGGCTAATCACCGATGTGTCGCCTGCTGGCAGGTTGAGAATAGCCCGAAGAAGCTGTTCGTACTGCGATGTCACATTGGCCTCGATGGTGTGATGCCCGCTGTTGTGCGGACGCGGTGCAATTTCATTGACCAGAACATCTCCTTCTCGCGTAACGAACATTTCCACCGCAAGCAATCCCACGATGTCCAACTCGCGGGCAACCTTTCGGGCGATGGTGTCGGCCTTCTCTTGCAGCTCGGCTGTCAGCCGGGCAGGTGAGAACAGAAACTCGACGAGATTCTGCTCTGCATGAAAAGCCATCTCCACGGGGGGATAGGACACCGTTTCACCTGCAGGGTTGCGCGCCACAATCACCGAGATTTCACGGGTAAAGTCAACGAGTTTCTCGAGCACGCCTGGAGCGTCGAAGCTCTTGTGCAGGTCATCCCTGCCGCGGAGGACTTGCACCCCCCGTCCGTCATATCCCGCCCGGCCGAGTTTGTGCACCGCTGGCAGGAACTCCGCGTTTGACATGACGTGTTCGCGGTCGTCCGTGAGAATGAAGTCAGCGGTTGGTATGCCACGGTCACGGAAGAATTGTTTCTGCGTTCGCTTGTCCTGAATTAAAGCGATGATATCGGGCTGAGGATATACCTTCTTGCCGGAGCGGGCAAGTGACTTCAGTGCATCCGTATTTACGTTCTCAATCTCGATAGTGATCAGGTCACAGGCTGCGCCGAAAGCAATCACCGTATCGTAGTCTGTAATGGAGCCGCAATGAAAGTCACTTATTCCGGCGCACGGCGCATGCGGATCCGGGTCAAGCACGGACAACGTGATGTTGAAGTCGACGGCCGACTGTATGAGCATCCGTCCCAACTGCCCTCCTCCAAGTACACCGATCTTCAGGTTATGTTCAAATACGTTGCTCAAGAATGAGAATTAGACCGAAATTTAACCAGCCCGGGTGAAAGTGTCTACGAAAACCAGGACTTTAACCTGGGTTAACCGGCGGCATGAGTGTTACAGACAAAATGCTATCGCCCACCTCGAGTCGGTGCACGTTTTCGATACCCTCTAGCACTGTGGCGAAGATCGTATACCGCCCGTCCAGGTGCGGCGTGGGAGAATGGGTTATAAACCATTGGGTGCTCTCCGTATCCTTGCCTGCAGACGCAAGCCCTACCGACCCGGTGGCGTACGGTATTCCGCCGAATTCGGAGCGTATAGAGTAGTCAGCGCTTCTCTACCCGGCGCCGCGGTTACAACCGCCCTGAACTACAAAATTTGAAACGACCCGATGGAAAGCCTTCCCATTATAGTATCCATCTTGTACCAGGCGCACAAAGTTGGCGACAGAACCCGGCGCAACATCAACATGCAGTTGGAATATCATCTCCCCTTTAGTCGTGGTGACGACAGCCCTCTGATGCGAAGGAATCCGACGGACAAGGCCCCAGTCAATCGGGTGATTAAATGGCCTGTCAATCTCACGGGGATCGCGATCTTCAAAAAAGGCGATCGCCCGTTCTAATGGCACGTACGATTCATAATCGCGCGGAAGCGAAAACTTGTCGCGTGCTGCATACAGGAACGACAAGTCCGTGACAACATCCCGAAAATTGAGTTCTTCGTCAGCCAGCGCATTCGTGAACAATCCGATTACTGCCAGGTCACCCTGGGCGATGCCGCGGGCGTACAAATCGAGAAACATTTTGCGGTCTTCGATCCGCTGCGAAAGCTCTTCATTTAACGCGACAATAACCTGTGCCGCAGCAGTACGGATGGCAGCGATCTCTGTCGTAAACAGTACATCTGATACGAAGTCTAAAGCCTCGCGTCCATCCAGCGCCATCAGCAATGCGGCTTTTTGGTAGGGGTTCGACGCGGCGTTGTAGAGCGCCACAATTTCAGCGTTAAGCTGGGGATCGCCAGAGAGATTCGCCGCCTGGAACAACAGGGCCTGTATGCGCCAATGTGTAGCAGACCGGGCAGCGGCTACGAGTTCTTCGCTGTCACTTGGGTCAGCGACTTTGCCAATAGTGCCCGCAGCCGCGACGCCCACTTGCAGTACAGGATCATTGCAGGCACGAAGTAGCGTAGCGCGTGTACTATTAAATGGGAATGATTCCAGCGCGTTCACTGCATTCACACGAACCCGATAGTCGCTGTCATTGACAGTGGCGTGCGACAGTACTTCCATCGACTGTTTGGAAGGGATCTTACGGAGTGCCCATGCGCTAGCCATGCGCACTTCGGCGTCAGGGTCATTCCTCAGCGCGTAGCTCAACGCCTCAAAGGCATCGTCTATTGCAAGCGTCTTGGAACGCGCAAAAAAATGTGCGGCGCCCAATCGACTCAACTGATCATACTTCGTGTCCAGATATTGTGCGACCGTCGTGTTGATTCGTTTTGGTGTTTCATAACGCAGGCCCAAGCGGTAATACATCCAGGGTATTCCTGCGGAATGAAAGTCCATTTCCGGAATGTCGTTTACGCCCGCCGTCTTGCCGATGGCCTCAAGGAGGAAATACTGGGCAATGCTGTCGCGTTCTTCCGGAAGGGCTCGCAGGAGGAAGTCCGCTGCTTTCGTGCCCCCGGTTTGCCCGAGCGCGAAGGCGGCTGCCCTGCGTACCTCGTCAGTCGCATCGTGGAGGAGATTGCCGAGGCGTTCGGTGGTCAATGTATCCTGTATCGAGGCAAAGGCCATTGCGGCGCGTGCGCGATAGGCTCCGTTGTCGTGGGCGAGATAGTTGTAGAGACTGTCGCTGAGGCGACGGTCCTGGTAGTCGGCAATGCGTACGATAACCTCATCGCCAAATGAATTGACTGGCAACGTTGTCCGGTAGCAGCCAATCAGTGTACTGAAGATGAGGAGAAGCAATACAACCTTACGGCTCGACAAATCAGAAGTAGTTAGGCGTAGACTTCGCTGCATTGACCACTTCGTCGAATTCGATGCCCGCAGATTCAATGGAGTAGAGAAGAAGTTTGATCTCCTTCTGATGAACACGGCCATCGACTTCCGACATTTTATACAAGGTTACAAAGATGCTGAGCTTCTCGTCGCGCGTGCATTCGTTGATGAAGCTGATACCCCTGTTGTATAGTTCGCGTTCGCGCAAGATTCTCACATCGTTCTCGAATTCGAAGTACAGGGGATCCGGAATCTTCTCGTGGTCGCGGACTTTTTTCAGCGCAACAAGCTCGGTTTCGTTGATATCGCCATCGACACCCATCAGGAGGTGTATCAAATACAGTAATCCGGCGTGATAGGCTTGGTCCATGTATCGAAAGATAGTGCAAACCAATATTTTTTGAAATGGCGACTGCCCGGACGCTGGAAATAGGCTATGACAGCAATTGGAAGACGACCAGCGACGAAATGTAGGCCAGGCCGGTCATGTAAAAAAGCTGGAGCAATGGCCACTTCCACCCGCCGGTCTCCCGGTATACGACGGCCAGGGTGCTCATGCACTGCATGGCAAAGGTGTAAAAGACGAGAAGGGAGAACCCAACGGCCGGCGTAAATCGCGGCCCCCCTGTTTCTGGATTGATCTCAGCTTTCATCCGGCTTCGGATAGTTGCACTGCCCTCGTCGGCCGAACTGCCGATGCTGTATATCGTGGCCATCGTCCCCACAAACACCTCGCGTGCCGCGAACGACGTGACAAGTGCAATACCGATCTTCCAATCGTAACCCAAAGGCCGGATCACCGGTTCGATGGCTTTGCCAATTACGCCGGCATAGGAATTTTCAAGCTTGTACGCCGCCACCCGGTCTTCCATTTCCTCCTCGGTCAGCGAAAGGGTGCCGGTCTCCTGTGCAACATACTCATCGGCGCGTTTCAGCCGGTCGCCGGGCCCATAACTGGAAAGCACCCACAACACGATCGATATCGCCAGGATGATCTTGCCTGCCTCGAACACAAAGGACCGCGTCTTATCTACCATGGTGTATCCGACGTTCTGCCACCGTGGCCACCGATACGTAGGAAGTTCCATGATAAGATAGCTGCGCTCGCGGACGCGAATGATTTTTTTCATTACCCACGCCGAGAGTATAGCCATGCCGAAGCCAAGCAGGTACAGTCCCATCAGGGCGATTCCCTGGAGGTTCAGTCCGAGCACGCGTTCGTTGGGTACGATCAGCGCGATGAGAATGGTGAACACCGGCAAACGGGCGGAACAACTCATCAGCGGCGTAACAAAAATGGTAATGGTTCGCTCTTTCCAATTGTTGATGGTACGTGTGGACATGATGGCGGGGATCGCGCAAGCTACGCCCGAGATCAGGGGCACGATGCTTTTGCCATTGAGTCCGAACTTCCGCATGACTTTGTCCATTAGGAACACCACGCGAGACATGTACCCGGTTTCTTCCAGTATGGATATAAGTCCAAACAGTATGGCTATTTGTGGAACGAAGATGACGATACCTCCGATGCCCGGTATGATACCCTGTGTTACCAGGTTCGAGAGCGGTCCTGCGGGAAGTACTTGTTGTAACCAGTTGCTCAGTGAAGCGTGCGGCACGGGAAGGGTGGCGGCACCCTGTTGTTCGTCGATGAAATCCATCGGTACCGTAGCGCAGGCGAAAATGGACTGGAAGATCAGGGCAAGTATGGAAAAGAATATGACGTACCCCCAGATCTTGTGTGTGAGTATACGGTCGATGGCCCGCGACTGGTGCTTCCACGCGTCGTCCGCGGGCTTCAGTGTGATCTCATTAAGCAAGTTCTGAATGTATCCGAAGCGCTGGATAGTCTCGGCGCCCTGAAACTTGCCAGGGAAGAAGCCGTGGCGCGTACGGATCTCTTCGACCTTGTCCCGGTCTTTAGTGGGCAGAAACACGAGGGATTCCGGCTGTTCGAGAAACAAATAGGCTTCGTAATCGTTGTCTACGCCAAGCGTTTCGCGCAGTTCTTTAACCGGAGCCATCACTTCCTCCCGAATGGGAAATATCGGCGACTCATGCGCCTGCACCGGCTGAGTGAGCAATTTCTTTAGCTCGTTAATACCTGTGCCCCGACGCGCGTTGACCGGAACGACGCTCACGCCCAGTTTCGACGAAAGCCGTGCGATGTCTATGCTGATCCCCGCTCGCGCCGCGAGGTCTATCATGTTGAGTACGAGTATGGCAGGCAGCCCGACGTCGATTACCTGCGTCATCAGGAGGAGGCTGCGCTTCAGGTTGGTGGCATCGGCCACGACCACCACAATGTCTGGGGTGCCGGGAGAATGGTGATCGAGGAGAACCTGGGAAACGATACGTTCGTCGAGGCTCCTGGGATAAATGCTGTAGACGCCCGGAAGATCAAGGATTTCTGCTGTCCGCCCGTCGGGCAGATTGCTGAAGCCCACGCGCTTTTCTACCGTAACGCCGGGAAAGTTGCCTACCTTTTGATTGAGGCCGGTAAGGCAGTTGAATAGGGATGACTTGCCGGAGTTGGGGTTGCCGACCAACGCGATCTTCAGCCTTTTCCGGGAGGACATTTGCTCAGCTTATGATGGAAATGGCGGCGGCTTCTTCAAGCCGGATCGAAAGATCGTAGCCCAGTATGCTGACGCAAACCGGGTCGCCCAACGGCGCCTTGAAGTTGAAACGGATTGTAGAACCGGGCAAACAACCCATTTCCATGAGTTTGACCCCAATATGCTGATCCTCAAACCCGGAGATCACCCCTACCTCTCCCGGCTTCATCTCCGCCACATTCCTGAAAGTGGGCCGCATTCTTATTTAGATTAATTTTAAACAAGGCAAAGATATGGGGTAGCGTTCTCCTTTGCAATGTTTTGGCAAAGCTTTGTGTTTTAAGGAATATGGAGAAAAAGAAGACGAAACCCGAACCCGCGAACAAGGACGAAAAGGACAAGAAAAAGCCCGCAGATTTGCCGCCATCGCGTGAGTCTGACGAGGAGCGGCCGTTCGACCTTGGGGGATTGCCCGACAGGGACCTGAAGAAGAACCTGGGTGGGTGTGGCTGATCAGATGCTTTCCGCCACGAAAATGCGCCTCACACGTTCGCTCGTATTCGTGAGAATTTCATAGGGGATCGTTCCAATTCTCTGTGCGACGGCCTCTATGGGCAACTCGGGCCCAAAGATTATCGCCTCGTCCCCTTCCTGAACCGGAATTCCGGTAACATCGACCATTGTCATATCCATGCAGACATTGCCCACTACGGGTGCCATTTTTCCATGAATCAGAACTGCTCCACGGCCGTGGCTGAACGCGCGGCTGAATCCGTCGGCGTAGCCAATGGCAAGTGTGGCGATGCGGGCTTCGTTCTCAGTCGTGCCCCTGCGACCGTAGCCGATGGTTTCACCCGGCCCCACTTTTCTCACCTGTGATACGATCGTTTTGAGACGGGCCACCGGTCTGAGGTCCAGACCAGAACCTGTAGGATCGATACCATACAGTCCGATCCCCAGCCTTACCATATCGTAATGCAAGTTGCCGAGCCGGAGTATGCCTGGTGAATTGAGGATGTGGTAAAGGGGCTTATAGCCCAGCGATCGCGTGATCCGATCGGCCATCTCTTCGAAGCGCCGGGCCTGAAGCATGGAGAATGCATCGTGGGCCGGTTCGTCCGCGCCTGCCAGGTGACTGAAAACGGAACCCACTTCGATGTTCGGATAAGTCCGAAGGATTTCAGTGAGTTCATCCAGGTCGTGAGGCTCGAAGCCGAGCCGATGCATGCCGGTGTCAAGCTTCACGTGAATCGTACAGGGCGTAGCGCTCCCAAGATATCCAACAAGAGAGCGCAGAATGCTTAGGCTGTAAATTTCAGGTTCGAGACGGTACTCACTGATAAGTGAGAAGCTCCCTTCGGATGGGTTCATTACCATGATCGGAACTTCGATGTTGTTCTTTCGAAGTTCCACGCCTTCATCCGCGTAAGCCACGCCCATGTAGTCGACGCGATGGTATTGCAATACATTGGCGATCTCGATGCTGCCACTACCGTATGCAAACGCTTTTACCATCACCATGATTTTTGTGCCGTCGGCGATGCGTGAGCGGAAGTAGTTAAGATTGTGTGCGAGCGCTCCCAGATCGATCTCCATTACCGTACCGTGCACTTTGCGTTGAAGGCGACTCACTATTTGCTCGAAGCGGAACGATCGGGCGCCCTTGATGAGAATAACTTCATCCGAATAATCCGACGCGTCGAATGACGCAAGGAAGCTTTCGGTATCAGGAAAGAACGCCGCATTTGAGCCGAACAGATGCCGGTTACGGCCCATAGCCGGACCGATAGCGACAAAGGAATCAATACCACTGTCGTGGATAAGTTCTGCAACCTGTTCGGAAAGCGCTTCATCGGACAGGCCCGACTGTTGGATGTCTGACAGGATCAGCCGCTTCTTTGTCTTTTGCTTCTGGTTCAGCAGGAACTCGATACTGATCCGGAGACCCATCAGGTCGTTGTTGTACGAGTCGTCGATGATCTCGCAATTGTTGATACCCTCCTTGAGCTCGAGTCGCATAGGTATTGACCGCAGGCTTGAAAGTCGGTCGCGGACAACGGAAGGGTCATACTTCAAATAGAGGAGGAGCGCGACGCAGTGGAGGGCATTCTCCACGGACGCGCGGTCTGAAAAAGGAAGGGTCACCGTGAAACTGTCTCCCGCCCAGCTAATCCTAAAGTCGTTGCCGTGCGTAGGCTTTACGCCCACGTCAGCGTCCTGACCAAACGCCCACGAAAAGCCCCTGAGTCCTGCCCTCTGTATGGCTCTGCGTACCTCGTCGTGGTCAGCACAGTAGATCGTGACTTCACTGTTGGCGAAGAGCTTCGCCTTTTCATCGGCCTTGGCTTCGCGGCTTGCGAAACCTGCATCATGCGCGGGGCCAATGTTTGTGAAAATCCCAATCGTCGGTTGGATAATCCGCTCGAGTCGCGCCATCTCTCCAGGTTGGGAGATTCCCGCTTCGAAGAGACAAAGCTCATCGTTGGGTTGGATGCGCCACACCGATAGCGGAACGCCAACCTGGGAATTGTAACTGCCTGGATTTTTGGTAATGGCGTAGTCTTTTACCAGCAGTTGATACAGCCACTCCTTGATTACCGTCTTGCCGTTGCTGCCGGTGATGCCGATGACCTTTCCCGAAAAACCTTCCCGGTGGGTTCGGGCCAGCGCCTGGAGGGCCTGTAGTGGTTGTTGGACACGGATCACATTGGCGGCAGGGATGCGCGCCAGGTCGACGTCAGTCCCTACAACGAATTGCCTGATCCCCGCATCATAAAGCTCAGGAATAAATTGGTGGCCGTCATACCGTTCGCCGCGAATGGCGAAGAACATCGATCCCTTGGTGAGGATAAGTTTTCTGCTGTCGACCAAAAGGTGGTCAACGGGCATATCCTCACGCAGTTGGAGCACTTCGCCCCCGGTAATATTCTGGACTTGGGAAAAAAACATAGGAACCCCGCTTGAAGCCGAATTTTATGCAATAATCGCCTGCGTCGCGGGCACGAAAGACAATTTTGTTTCCGCAACGGATTGCAGTTTGAGAATAAAATTAGCAATTTGTTCTTGCAGCAGGTTCGTGGTGCACCCCTCTCCAAATTTAATGCAGGTAAATCGTCGGAAAGACCGAATGGTTTACCAGAATTGCTTAGTTTTCTGAAACATTTGTTGGACCGCAATCGTTTCCAAAAGTTGGATGATACCTAAACCGCTCTATTGCCTTTGCCTTGTTGGGCTGCTGTTCTGCCTTTCCCAGGACGTGTTGGCCCAGGAAGCCTATCCGCTCGAGGGCACAGGGCGCGAAATTTACGATGCCCCGCCGGTCGACGGGGAAACCGGTTCCCACCTGAGAATGACCGAGCCGGCTGAGCTGGCCGATGCAGACACCTCCTCCACTGAGACGCGCACTCGTGTTGCTCCCTCGCAGTCCGAAACCAAACAAGGCAGTACGCCCTCCTCCGAAGAATCTGTGCTTGGCTTCAACTTCATCTATTACATCATCCAGAAATTCAAAATGTCGGAAATCGTCGACAAGTAATTTTTTTGATTGGCATTTTTTAGATGCAACATTGTTGCAGTTGTGTTTTCGGCGTTCTAGTATTGCAGGGACGATCGAGCGATGCGGCGAATCTTACCGGTAATACTGCTTTTCTTCCCGGCAACCCTATTTGGTCAACACGCCATTTTCGGTCAGATCACGGACGCCCGCGATTCCACGCCACTGATTGGCGCTACGGCCGTAATCACAGATTTGAGGCGCGGTACGGTCGCGGACCTCGACGGGATGTACTTGCTGGATAACCTTCCGTCGGGATCGTTTCTAGTTGAATTCAAGTACGCGGGGTATGAGTCACGCGTGGAACTTGTCCGAGTGGATGGCAAGACGGAATACAATGTGGCGTTGACGCCAGCGGTCACCGAACTAAGCGAAGTCGTCGTCACAGGCATCAGCCATAGCACGGAGTTGAAGCGAAGTCCCATCCCCGTAACGACGATAAGTCCGGAGGCACTTCGAGAGCGAACGGGAACGAACCTGATCGACAAGATTGCGGGCCACCCGGGTGTTGGTCAGATCACAACCGGCGCGGGGATATCGAAGCCCGTAATTCGCGGACTGGGATTTAACCGTGTCATCGTTCTATACGATGGGATCCGCCAGGAAGGTCAGCAATGGGGCGATGAGCACGGACTGGAAATTGACGAGTTCTCCGTCAACCGGGTAGAGATTATCAAAGGGGCGGGCAGCCTGATGTATGGAAGTGACGGGCTGGGCGGAATCATCAGCCTATTGGCGCCCCATCCGGTTCCGGAAGGCTCGATAGAAGGTCAATGGATCAGCAATTACCAATCGAACAACGGTCTGATAGCCAATAGTCTCTCCGTTGGAGGCAACCAAAACGGATTGTACTGGATGGCGCATGCAACACGCAAGGACGCCCGGGCTTACCGGAACCGATACGACGGACGCGTATTTAATTCAGGATTCAACGAATTCGATCTGGGTGGCACGGTGGGCATGAGCGGCAAATGGGGATACACCCAGCTTCACGTGACAACATTCAACCAGAACCTCGGGCTTCCGGAAGGAGAACGGGACGCGGAGGGTAACTTTGTGCGTCAGGTTGACGAAGGCCAGCAGGTAGTGGAGCGGCCCGTCACACCGGATGAACTGCGCGCGTATTCACTTTATATTCCAAATCAGTCGGTACGCCACGTTAGACTCGCCAGCAATACAAACTATTATCGCGGTGATTCGCGCATTCAACTGGACCTCGGGTATCAACACAATCTCAGGCAGGAATTCGGAAATGTACTTGATGAGGACGAGGAGGAACTTCGCTTCGACCTCCATACAGCGACCTGGAATGCGATCTATCACCTGCCGCCGAAGAAGGAGGTACGAATCTCGATGGGAACAGGCGGAGCGTACCAGAAGAGTATCAGTGGAGGTGAAGAGTTCCTGATTCCTGATCACCGCACCTTAGACTGGGGTATCTTCGCGTTTGCAAAATGGCATCACAACACCCTGGACGTATCGGGGGGGCTACGCTTCGACCGCAGGAGCATTCGGGTTGATCCTTTGTACCTCGATGATCAGGGCAGACCTTCGGATAACCCGGGCGACTATCAAAAATTCTCCGGTGGTTCGCCCGCCTTCTCTAACTATTCGGCAAGCCTGGGCGTCACGGAAGTGCTGAGCCGCGGACTTACGCTGAAAATGAACCTGTCGAGAGGTTTCAGAGCACCCTCGGTGACGGAGTTGCATGCGAACGGCCGCCACGAAGGCTCGCTCCAGTACGAATACGGGAACCCCAACCTTGATGCCGAGAAGTCGTTTCAGATGGACTTCGGATTGAACCTCCAAACGGAGCACGTCACCATTGAAGCTGCGCTGTTCCGAAACGTCATCAACGACTACATCTACCTGCGGAAGCTGGCCGGTCGCGATGGTCTCGACAGCATACCCGATCCGGAGGATCCCGTGCCGGCGTACGGATACACCCAGGGTGATGCCCGCCTTGCAGGGGCCGAACTCACGATTGACATTCACCCCCACCCATTCGACTGGCTACACTTTGAAAACACGTTTGCTACTGTTCACGCACTCAACATCAGCGAGCGCGCCTTTGACAGTACGCGTTATCTTCCGTTTATCCCCGCGCCCGCCTACCGCGGACAGTTGCGCGCGAATATTAACGTGTTCGGGCGGCGGATATCCGATTCCTTTATCATGCTGGAATTCAGATACACATGGGATCAGAAACGCGTGCTGCTGGAAAACGGAACGGAAACCCCTACGCCTTCTTATTCGATCTGGAATGCGGCGGCTGGTACATCCATTCGAAAAAGGAACTCACAGGATGCTCTGCTGTCAATCTACCTGTCGTTGGACAATATATTTGACGTGGGCTACCAGGATCACCTGAGCCGGCTGAAGTATGCACCGGAACATCCGGTCACTATGCGACGCGGAATTTTTAATATGGGAAGGAATCTTAGCGTCAAACTAGTTGTGCCGTTTGGCGCAAAGTTGGCCGACTGACTCACTGCGGGCTGCCTACTAAAAATCGCTGCACGTCCTCCAGCTGCAGCACGCCCTCGTAATAGGCTTTGCCAAAGATCACGGCGAAAACGCCGATGTCGTTAAGCCGTTTGATGTCGTCTATACCGCGGATGCCGCCACTGGCCAGGACGCAGATTTCGGGAAAACGTCCGATGAGGGCCTCATAAAAATCGAATGCCGGACCTTGAAGCACACCGTCACGCGATACGTCGGTTGACTTGACGTACTTCAGCCCGCGGGAGTAGAAATATTCAAGATGATCGTATAATGTGATCTGCGCCTTGCGCCGCCAACCGCGGTAGAGAAGTTCCTTAGTATTGACGTTGGTAACATCGGCACCCAGCGTAATCTTTTCGCGGCCGTACGAAACGATCCAGGATGCAAACAGCTCCGGATCCAAAACGGCCACGCTGGAGGCCGTAATGTAGGCCGCACCCGCCTCAAAGGCTTTGCTGATATCGCCATCGGTCATGATCCCGCCCGTAAAGTCGACTTTCAGGCTCGTATAAGCCCGGATGGCCTCGATTACGTGATAATTTACCGGTGACCCGGTTTCGGCCCCGTCGAGGTCTACGAGGTGGACCACGTCAATGCCGTGGTCTTCAAACCGCTTGGCGAGGTCGAGTACATTTTCGTCATACGCCTTTTCGCTGGTCGGGTCGCCTTTGCGCATCTTGACCACCCTTCCCTTGCGGATGGCTATGGACGGAATAACCTGGATCATATCGCTAAATTACGAGCCGAGCGCAAAATCATTGCAGCCCGCCGAAAATATTCCCCGGTGAAATGATCCGGTAAGATCCTTGCTGTGGAAATGGCTAACTTGGGCTAAACCCCCATTTTTGCTATGGACATACGAACTCTGTTAGGCCTTATTTTTTGCCTTATCACTTCTGTTGACGCATTTTCGCAGGCTGCACGACGGCGCCTTCCCTCAAGTGTTAACCACCCGGCTATCAATCATTTCGCCCCGTATATGAGCCTGGACGGTGATGCGCTTGTGTTCATTTCCGACAATGCCGAGGATTACATATTGACGCCCTTTTTTAGCTATCGCACGCCGCGCAGCGACTGGCGCCCCCCGGCAGAGCTTCCCCGGACTATTCATACCCGCCTGAACTACCTATGGGGTTATACCTTGAGCCCGGACGGCAAGATCCTGTATTTCTCCACCATCAAAACGCCGGGCGTTGGCGGATACGACCTCTGGATGAGCGAGCGCAACGGCTCGTCGTGGTCGACGCCACAAAACCTGGCGGCCCCCTTGAACACCCGTGCCCACGAGGCGTGTGCCACGTTTACGCCCGATCAGAAGACCGTGTACTTCATGCGCTGCGAGACCATGTCTCAGCGGGAGGCTTCCGGCTGTAAGATCATGATGTCGAAAAAGCAGGCCAATGGCCGGTGGGGAGAGCCCGTTGCTTTGCCTCCTTCCATCAACACGGGAAATGCGCAGGCGCCACGCATTCTGGCTGACGGGGAGACGCTCATTTTTAGCTCGGACCGTCCCGGTGGAAAGGGCGGCATGGACCTCTATGTTTCACGATTCCGCAATGGATCGTGGACTGATCCTGTGCCAATGACGTTCGCGAACACACCCGACGATGATCAGTTTGTTAGCGTCAACGCTAGTGGCAGATATCTGTTGCGTGACGCACCCGGCGATCGGCGGCGGGAAATGGCGGAATTTCTCATCCCGGATCATCTGCGGCCCAAAGGCCTTATGCGCGTAGAGGGTACGATAGCAGGCGCGCCCGCTGCGTACCTTTCCGTACACGATCTTGCTAACGGTAAGCGCATCTTTAACGGTAGGCCCGATGGCCAGGGCTTCTTCAAATTGTACCTGATGGAAGGGTCGACATACGAGCTTTCTATTGACCCCGAGCACGATCGACTTCTGTACTATTCCCAGCGGTTTGATCTCACAGGTGATACGCTCGAACAGATCGTTCGCGTCACACCTCGAATTGCGCCACCAAAAACGGGCGATGAGATACCGCTTGACCTGGTGGAGTTTCATGGAAACACGACCGACCTGACCCCGGCGTCGTCCGCCGAAGTGAAACGGGTCGCGCGCCTGATCCGGGGCAATCCTGACCGGGAGTTTGCCATTAAGGTTGTGATGACCGGGTATGTGGAAGACAGCATACGTTCCAGTCCTGAGCTTACGGAGGTGCGCTATGACTCGGTTTGGACGACGATTGAAGTGCCGGATACAACATATGTCGACGCCGATTCGATGATGGTGCAGGTCCGGGATACCTTGATCGTGCAGCCCGTTTTTCACAACGATCGCACCCAACAACAAGCTGAGGCTGTCGTTAGCGCCCTGGAGGGTCAAGGTGTGCCGAGGGATCGGCTACCGGTCGAAGTGATGGCCTTACCCGGAGACACGAGGGAACTACGCGTGTTCCTTGTGGTTAGGCGTTAACCCCAACTATATCTGGGGGGTCTAAATCGATTTAAGGGCATGGCCCCAATCATCGTTGATAAGAGAAGGGAACAGCAACGAGCGTTTTGTCCCACATCAGTACCATTTCCACGTCGTCTCCTACCGATTCGAACGTCACCGTGAACTGTTCGATGACGCGGTCTTGGGTCATGGCAGGAACGTCAACTGTGAGCACGTCCCGTGCCGGATCGCGATTGGGTTCGCCTTTGGAGTTGATGCCCCATTGTCCGTGTTCGGAATTGAAAATGATCGTCCACGTGTCCGGTCGTGGGATGGTCCAGAGACTGTACTTTCCCCTCCTGAGGGTTTTTCCTTCGATGATCAGATCGCGGTTCGTTTCGAATGTTGTTGCCTCGTTGGCCCCTGTGCGCCAGACTTCACCGTAGGGCACGAGGCCTCCGAAAATTTCCCGATTTTTTTTGGAGGGGCGGTTGTAAAATAAGGTGACAGTAAGATTGCCCCGTCCAAAGATTACGTAATCCTCCGGGCTTGCCGATTTCTCTTTACGCAGATTGTACTGCATAAAAGCAATAATTGCCAAGATTACGGCGATACCGATGCCAGTAAGTATTATGGCGCGTCTCATTTTGGATTTAACTGTCCGGAGGATTGTTCCGAACTTCTAACATAAAAGGTTTTTGGCTAATCTGTCCAAAAAAATACGGGCGAAATCCATAAGTTTGCACCAAATACTGTACGCTATGGATTGGATGCCCTTCTACATTGTGATTCTGTTGTTCATTATGGCCATTGTGGCACCCTGGGTAATTCCCAACAGCAAGATTAGCGACAATAAGCACGACAAGGAGTATTAACCCGAACCGGGATTAATGAACGTCTGTGTCTTCTGCGGTTCCAGCCTGGGAGACAATTCGGTTTTTCAAGATACAGCCGAGTCGCTCGGTGCGAGCTTTGCCGGGGCCGGCATCACGCTGGTTTACGGGGGTGGCAACATCGGTCTGATGGGCGTCCTCGCCAACGCCGTTATGCGTGGTGGCGGGGATGTGATCGGCATTATTCCCGAATTCCTGCTAAAACGCGAAGTGGGGCACCGGGGCCTCACCCGTCTTGAGGTAGTGCAGTCGATGCACGAACGCAAGCGCCGGATGGCGGAACTTGCCGACGTTTTTGTCGCGCTGCCGGGCGGCTGGGGCACGCTGGAAGAGTTGGCGGAAATTCTTACGTGGAATCAATTGGGGCTGATTGCCCGGCCTGTATACCTTCTGAACTGCGACGGCTTTTACGATGCTCTTGTCGACCAGATGTCTAAAATGGTCTCGCACGGGTTTTTGTCGCGCGAAAGTTTCAACCTCATCAGTATCGTGGATAACCCTTCGGAACTCGTCCGGAGGCTGCGGTCATAAACAGAGCGATCGGTTATCCGATAAATCTCTAAATTGTTGGGTCGACGCAGTATGTTGAAAAGGCTCACCATCTTCTTTGCAGGGTTTCTTTTTGTCTCCACCCTCTCCTTCGCGCAACGGCCCCTCGGCTTTGTGCTGGAAGAAGGCAGGCGGAAAGTTCAGATCCCCTTTGAGCTGCGGAATAATCTGATCATCGTTCCTGTTGTCCTCAACGGCATGCTGCCGCTCAAATTCGTAGTCGACACAGGCGTACAAACAGGGATCCTCACGCAAAAGGCCTTTAGCGACATACTTAACCTTCCCTATTCCAAGAAATACATCATCGCGGGGCCTGGCGGCGAGGGTTTTGTGGAGGCTTACATCACGAACAACGTTTCCCTGGATCTGCCTGGCATCCACGGGACCGGACATGCGCTGCTGGTGCTGAACGAGGATTACCTGGAACTGCGAAACTACCTGGGAACCGACGTTCACGGGATTCTGGGATATGAATTGTTCAGTCGGTTCATTGTCGAGATCAACTATGAAAAGAAGCTGTTGATCGTATCCTCCCCTACGAACTTCAAACCGAAGCGCCGCTACAAGAGGGTTAAGATAACGGTGGAAGACACCAAGCCTTACATTACTACCGATGTAGTGCTGGCCAACGGGGAAGTAATACGCGCCAAACTCATGATGGATTCCGGTGCAAGCCATGGCCTGCTGTTGGAACCGCAGTCGGATCCAAGAATTACGGTGCCCGCCAAATCCGTAAGCAGCCAGATAGGGCGAGGTATCGGTGGAGCCATCATGGGGAAGGTGGGGCGTGTACGTTCCCTAAAAGTGGGAGAGTATGTGCTCGAGGAACCTATCGCGAATTTTCCGGACCCGAACAGCTACATGGATAGCCTGAAGATCGGGAAGACGGCACGGCACGGAACTATCGGAGGTGAGATCCTTAGTCGATTCAACATCGTATTCAACTTTTCGAAGGAGGAAATTTTTGTGAAGAAGAATTCTTCGTTCAAGAAGCGATTCTATTACAACCTCAGCGGACTTATCGTCAAGGCGATCGGATCCAATCTCAATACCTTCGAGATACAAGAGGTACGCGACCTGTCAACTGCGCATCGGGCGGATATCAGGGAAGGCGATCTCATCCTCTCTATCAATGGAATTGCAGCGAATACCCTTGACCTCAACCAGGTATTGGGGTTGCTCAGCACAAAGCCGGGAAAAAAGATCAACCTGCAAATCAACCGCGAGGGTCAGATCCTGCGAAAAACATTCAGACTGGAAGATGCTATCTGATCAAGCGCCGGCGAGTTGACGCTTACGCATATTGTATGCCTTGTAGAGAAACAATTGCGTACGCCGAGACTTGATGGAATTCTTAACCGTGTTGAGAATCGATTCGGTGGAAATGTTTTGCTTCAACACATAATCGAGGACACTGGACGAACCGTGGCTTTCTTCGTAGTTCGAATTCTTGAGCACGGTTACCGGGATGTCCTTCGTCTTTTTGTTCGAGGCAAGAGCCTCTAGTGCCTCTGTTAGTTCAGCACGACCGATGTTGTCATCGATCAGAATATAATTTGGCCTGAAACTCGAAAGTCTCTCCAGGAGACTCTTGACGTCGAAAGCGATCTCCGTAACGATCTTATTTCCGGGAATCATTTGCACCTTATTCAGTATCGAACTCAACTCAATCGGGTTGTTGCCGACAAGCAACAGGTGCAGCGATTCGACGGCCCGCACGGGAACTAGGGTAGTGGTTTCCATAAGCCAACTAATTAAAGCCGATTAAAGCCCGGTCCATGTAAGAACAGCGTAATAAATAAACGCAATTTTTACCAAATTGTTTCCGGTCAGGATTGACGGCTGACACAGTTTTCGAACCGTTCATCGAGGCCGGCGACTACCCATTGCAATTATAGGGCCACAGGGCGATGAAAAACGCTGTAATCATTGGCGGAGGCCTCGCAGGCCTCGTAGCCGCCATCCAAATGGCGCGGTGTGCGATTCCCTGTCTTGTGATTGAAAAAAATCAGTACCCCGCACATAAAGTTTGCGGAGAATATGTCTCAAATGAGGCGCTGCCATTTCTCAATTCGGTCAATTTGCTCCCCAGCCATTTTGACCGGTTTCCCAAAATTGAAAAGTTTCTCCTTTCGGCACAGGGCGGTAAATCGATACAACTTTCGCTCGACGTTGGTGGATTCGGAATCAGTCGTTACTGTTTCGATAGTCACCTTTATGCAGCAGCGCTCTCCGAAGGCGTCGAATTTCTACTCAACACGGTTGTCCGCGACGTAGTGTTTAGTGGGAATCGCTTTACCGTCCATTGCGGCGACCAATCGGTGGAGGCAGACGTGGTGATCGGCGCGTTTGGCAAACGATCACGTATGGACGCAAGCCTGCAACGTTCGTTTATGCGGAAGCCTTCACCCTGGCTTGCCGTGAAATATCATGTGGAAACAGAATTTCCGGACGACACCATTGCGCTTCACAATTTTCAGGGAGGCTACTGCGGCGTAGTGCGTATCGAGGACGGAATCACTAACCTCTGTTATCTCGCGAAACGCGGCCGCATGAAAGAATCAGGAAGTGTCGAGGCATTGGAGCACCAGATCAGTCGTGAGAATCCATGGCTGGAAAGATTGTTTTCCAACAGCAAACGACGGTTCGACCGTCCCCTCGTCATTAATGAAGTCTCGTTTGAAACCAAGGCGCCCGTGGAGCAACATATTCTAATGGCTGGAGATGCTGCTGGAATGATTGCCCCTTTGTGCGGAAACGGTATGGCGATGGCAATACACAGCGGTAAGCTGGTCGCGGAAGCGGCCGTTCGCTATTGCCGCGGAGAACTTACGCGAGGTGAGATGGAGGCGTCGTATGCCGCCAGGTGGAACAATGAGTTTGCAGACAGGCTCCAGGCTGGTAGATATCTTCAGCGTCTTTTTGCCGGTGGCCCTGTTTCACGTTTTACGGTAGCGATGGCTCGCATTCGTCCATTAGCCCATTGGTTAATCCGGCAATCGCACGGCAAGCCTTTCTAACCGTTTAGCCGTTCGATAATGTTCTGATTGTCGATGAAGAAAAAGAGAAAGAAAACATTCAGGCACGTAGCAGATACGAGATTAAGTCGCATCGTGTGATCGTAATCGGCCGCCATTTCATGCTGTCGTACCTGGAAATACCACAGAAAGAAGTAGATGACCGTGGGGAATATGGCAATGGTAAAAATGACGCTGTATTGCAGACTGAAAAAAATGCCAAAGAATCCCGCGAATCCTACGAACACAAATAGAAAAATTACACCCGACAAATGGAATGTTCCGGGTATTCCCACGAGGCGACTAATGGTCATGTCTCCACGACGTCCGTCTTCGCCGTGCTGGTACACCTGGGTCATGGGATAACTACCCAGCAACATACACGACGTGAGAAGACCTGCGTACACTGTCGTGGAGGTCAAAGCTGCATCAAGTGAGAAGTTGTTGATGCCGATGTAACACATGAGAAAGGTGAAAAACCCCTGGAAAAAGCCCGCGGCAAGCCATCCGACAATCGGATATTTTTTCAGGCGAACGGAAGGATGACTATAGGCCTTTGACACGAGTCCGTACATCAACAGCATCACAGCAAAAAGGACATTCACAAACAAGAGTCCCAGCGCGATGGCAACTGCGTCGAGAGCGAGTGAAACACCATACAATTCGCGTTTTACCTTAGGTGGATTGCGAAGGCCACCAATGCTCTCTTCATCCCTGTCGAAATAACTGTTGTATCCGTTGCTAGCCGGGTAGAGGAAAAAGTGAACAGTAAGGAACACCCAAAATACCCGCGCGATGCTGGCGTTGGGCGAGAGCGCCAGGCTAAAAAGGAAAACCGGCAACAGGAAAAACGAAAAGGGGACACGCAAGTGAAGCCACGTTGACCGGGAAAACATAATGCGCCTTTTACAACAAGGTAAGGACAAATTGGATTATTATTAAGAATGGCTTTCGTTACCGCCCTCGGTGTGGCAAATCCTCCCCATAGGGTTCCGCAGATGCAAATCGCGGACTTTATGGTCAGGGCGATGCAACTGGATTCCCTGCAGGAACGCAAGTTGCGCGCCGTGTTCCGATCAAGTGGCATTGCCTATCGGTACTCGGTGCTGGAAGATTACGCGCGCAGCGATGGATTGACGTTCTTTCCAAACTCCGACAATATGGAGCCGTTCCCCTCGACATCCCGTCGGATGGAGCGCTTCCGTTGTAATGCAGCAGCACTCTGCGTGCAGGCAGTCCATAATGCGCTCGGCGACCGATACCGCGGACGCGAATTCTCGCATCTCATCACGGTATGTTGTACGGGGATGTATGCGCCGGGCCTCGACCTGGAGATCATAGAGCGCTGCGGACTTTCTCACTCCGTGCATCGCCTGTCTTTGAATTTCATGGGTTGTTACGCAGCCATCAACGCCCTCCGGACAGCCGACGCGCTTTGCGAGGCCACGCCCGGTGCAAAGGTACTCGTCGTCTGTGTTGAACTCTGTAGCCTGCACTTTCAGAAAGCATACAGTGAAGACAATCTACTGGCCAACGCCTTGTTCTCCGACGGTGCTGCGGCAGCGGTTGTTGAAAGACAACCTTCTGGTCGTGGCGGATTACGAATGGCACAGTTTCATAGTATCGTGATGAACGATGGGCACAATGATATGGCTTGGAACGTAGGAGACCATGGTTTTGAAATGAAGCTGTCGTCCTACATTCCCGGCCTGGTTCGCAACGGTGTACGTGAGTTGGAAGCACGATGCCTGGAGAATGCCGGGTTACATATTAAGGATGTTGACTATTATGCCATACATCCTGGCGGCAAAAGAATCCTTGATGCCGTTGAAGATCAGTTGAATCTTCCGGCTGCACGGAACCGCTTTGCACGGGAAGTGCTGCGCGATTTCGGCAACATGTCGTCGCCGTCCGTGTTGTTCGTGCTGAAGCGGATTTGGGATTCCCTTGTAGGCAACGACAACGGCAAGTCTATACTCGGCCTTGCCTTCGGCCCCGGCCTTACACTCGAAAGTATGGTGCTCCGCATAGAACGGATTTCATGATGTCGCCATTTGCCGTACGGTCGGATCAACAGGAGATTATGGACGACCTGACATGCTCAGGTCAGGATGTTCGGCAGGCGCTGCACGAGCTGGAAGTCATCAACGCCTGGCTTGGCGGAAATGCGGTGACATTGGAAGGCGTCGCGCGACTTGTCAACCATATCCCACGAGAAACTGAGGTCACGGTAGCCGATCTTGGGTGTGGTGGCGGTGATATAGCAGCGCGGCTGTGCCGCCTCCTCAAATCGAAAGGGCTAAGACCTGAGGTAAGTGGCATAGATGCCAACCCGAATATAATTCGCATCGCGAGCGAAAAGCATCCTGACATTCACTTCGACGCCATCAACATTTTTTCCGACGACTTTACCCGTTTGCGGTTCGATGTAATAACAGCCACCTTATTCTTTCATCACTTCGACTCGCGCACCCTGGCGGTATTCATACGTCAGTTGCTCGGCCAGACCCGGGTCGGCATTGTGATCAACGATATTCACCGGCACTGGTTTTCTTTTCATTCGATACGCCTTCTGACGAGGATGTTTTCCCGTTCGCTGATGGTTCGGCACGATGCACCGGTGTCTGTACTGCGGGCATTTTCGCGCCGGGATCTGGTAGACATCTTAGCCGAGGCCGGGGTAAGGCGATATACCATCCGGTGGCGATGGGCGTTCCGTTGGCTTGTAATTATTTATGTCTAGAGGGTGGCACACATGTAATGTTGGGGCAGGGATATCAAAATAACTCTGGCACAATTTTTCGTACTTTATCCTAACAATCCCCTTCATCGAATTATGAAAGTATCTTTTAACACGTGGATGCTGTTCGCATGGGCGGGCGTCATCGCATTGGCATCGTGTACTTCCAGCACGCTGGGAACAAAGGTCAGGGAACCGTTCCGCGGCTCGGCCTATGAGTCGAATAACAGGTTCTTCCGCGCAACGGGTAAGGGCGTAAGCAGCCAGGACAACATCGCTCGTGGCAAGGCCGACATTGAAGCGAAGTCGCAGCTGGCTGGACAGGTCAACACAACGATGAAACAGGTAGCCGATCAGTATCTTGCCCAGACGGAAAATGCGGAAGCCGCCGACGTTGCCGATAAATTTCAAAGTCTCGTACGTCAGGTCATGAATACCGAGATTGCCGACTTACGCAAGATCGGAGAGCAGAAATACTACAACGAGAAGACCCGTGAATACACGGTTTTCATTGCCTACGAGATCAAGAAGAACGCCATGCTGCGGTTCATGAAAAAGCAGGCAAAGACCGACAAGACCGTCAACGAACGGCAGCGCGCACTGATTGAGAAGATTATCGACGAAGAACTGGAGAAGCTGGACGACGAAGAGTAGATGCAGAGATGCAGTGGTGCCTGCGTCTGCAACAGTATCTGCGTCTAATCACGTTTGGTCAATGACTGATTCTAAACGTCACAAATTTTCACGCCGGCCTTAAGCGACGCCAAAGGATCTCCTCCTTTGGGAATGAACTCCTGTGCGACAAATCCCTTGAATCCCGTTTTGAGTATTGCCCGCATGATGGCGGGATAATAAAGTTCCTGCGTTTCATCGATCTCTGCGCGCCCTGGAACACCACCAGTGTGGTAGTGCGCAATGTACTTGTGGTGCTTGTCGATCGTCGCGATGATATCGCCTTCCATGATCTGCATGTGATAGATGTCGTACAGGAGCTTGAAATTCTCAGATCCGACTTTTTCACACAAGGCTACGCCCCACGGCGTATGATCGCACATGTAATCCGGATGATTGACCTTGCTGTTGAGCAATTCCATCACGATGTTGATGTTGTACTTCTGTGCGAGCTTTACGACAGGCTCCAGGCCTCGGGCACAGTTTTCCAGGCCGGTGGCATCGTCCATTCCATTTCGGTTTCCTGAAAAGCAGATCACATTCTTGATGCCGTGATCGGCTGCTTTGGGAATGACGTCGCTGAAATCCTTCAGCAATTGTTCATGATAGGTAGGGTCGTTAAACCCACGGGGTATTCCCAGGCTGCTTCCGTTTGACATGGCACATGTAAGCCCGTACTTGATGGCTACGGGCCATTCGTTTGGTCCCAGGAGCTCGACCGATTTGAGGCCCATGCCTTTTGCCGCCTCGCAGAGTTGTTCGAGCGGAATGTTCTGGTAGCACCAGCGACATACGGAATGATTGACGTTGCCCGCGAGGGTCAGAGGGGCAAGGTTATCGAGCGCCGCTGAAAACGCCGGTGCACTCACGGTGGCGAGTGTACCAGCCGCCATAGTCTTCAACGCCTGTTTTCGAGAAATTTTCATGACCTGATCTTTAGGATGGAATACTCAGAAACCTTTTTGTTTGAAGGTATCAAATTAACAGGAAAAGGGGAAATGCAAATCGTGTCCCTGAAACAGTGTAGAGACGCACGGCGGTGCGTCTCCTTTACACCCCGCGTCTCCATTACACCCGTTTACAATGTTTTTCCATAAGTTTGGTCCGGTGAAACGAAACCTCAGGCACGTAGCAATTTCCGGGAATATCGGCTCCGGTAAAACGGAACTCACGTCCCTATTGGCAAAGCATTATGGATGGACGCCTTTGTACGAGTCAGTCGATAAGAATCCCTATTTGCGCGACTTCTACTATGATATGGCACGCTGGGCGTTCCACCTCCAGGTCTACTTCCTCAATACACGCTTCCGGCAAGTCCGGCAGATCCAGGAAAGCGACAATACGGTCGTTCAGGATAGAACCATCTACGAGGATGCCCATATTTTCGCGAACAACCTGCATAGCACGGGTTTGTTAAGCGAGCGCGATTACGCCAGTTACCTCGACCTGTATCATTCGATGATTGGTATGACACCTCCGCCAGACTTACTGATCTACCTGAAGGCAGACATTCCCAAACTTGTGGCCAACATCCAGAAGCGAGGGCGGGATTTTGAGAGCGCGATGAGCCTGGAGTATCTCACCAACCTGAACAGGCACTACGAGGAGTGGATTGCGTCGTACGACCTGGGAAAAGTGCTCACGATCGATGTGAACGACCTGGATTTTGTAGAGCGGGTTGAAGACTTCGGTGTAGTCGCCGGCAGGATTGACCTGGAACTCTACAACCTGTTTAACCAGTAAGGGTAGAAATTTTATTTGTACTTTCCCGGGCTAAACTCCGCCCCTTTGCTGCTGTTTACCATCTTTTCTTACGACTTCACGCCGCAGGGATTTGCGTTTCTGCTTCTCGTAGGCTTGTTAGTAGGAATGGCCAAGACGGGCGTGCATGGCGCAGGCATGATGGCCGTACCGCTCCTCGCCGCGGTATTTGGCGGACATGCATCTGCGGGGTTGTTGCTGCCCATGCTCGTTATGGCTGACGTGATGGGCGTAGTCTACTACCACAGACATGCGTCCTGGAAGCACTTACGTCGGCTCTTTCCCTGGGCGGCAGTAGGGGTACTGCTAGGCACAGTCTTCGGCAACTACGTCAACGACGAAACCTTCAGGATGGTCATGGCCGGAATCATTGTGGTGAGTATCGGCATCATGCTGTGGCTGGAGCGCGGTCATAAGCAAGCGGTTCCGGACTCCCCCTGGTTTGGACGGGTGACAGGCGTTGCGGGTGGATTCACTTCGATGGTAGGCAATCTTGCCGGGTCGGTGATGGCCGTCTACCTGCTGTCCATGCGTTTGCCGAAGAACGAATACATTGGAACGACTGCATGGTTCTTCATGGTGGTGAACTGGTTCAAGGTGCCGTTCCACGTTTTCTCCTGACCATTACGCTTAATTCCTTTCTGCTCGACGTGCTGATGCTTCCGGCCATCGGCATCGGTGCGTGGCTTGGTATCATCATCGTTCGTCAGATCCCTGAACACGTGTATCGGTGGTTTGTGATCGTGATGACGCTGGTAGCCGCGACGTTTATGCTTATCTAGAGTGTTGGAGTGTTGAAGTGTTGGAGTGCTGATGTTAGTGTAGCTTTGACGTTTGGGGGTAAGCAGAACAGTTTAGTGTTTTTCGGCGTACGTTTTTTTCTTTCACCGCAAGGGCGTGAAGTCGCAAAGGGTGCCAAGGGTGTAGGTACTTTAGTCGTAAGAAGTCAATAACTAAGGGAATCACCCGGTCTCTGAGCTTGTCCTGAGCTTGTCGAAGGAATCACCGGCCAATCATGCCCCGCCAACCTTGGAGTCCCCCGGTATGCACCACCAGGATGGTAGACCCACGCGAAAAGTATCCTTTTCCTACAAGATCAAACACCCCAAACATCATCTTGCTCGTATACACCGGGTCAAGAAGGAAATCATGTTGACGATGAAAGGCATCGGTGAATGATCGTAGTGTGTCGTCCACCTTTGCAAATCCTCCGAATTGATAATCGTTAATGAGACGCCAGGGGCTGGGTGTAGTACATCCCGTCAGTTGTATAAGCTCAGTGATTTTTGTTGGGAGTGACGAGTCCTTGGATGCAGCGAAACCGATAATCGTAGCGCGGCCTCCTGCTGCCGCAAGGCCGGCAAGTGTACCGCCGGTGCCAACGGGAAGACAAAGGAAGTCGTGCTGCATCTCATTCAACATCGCGCCAAATTCCTGCACTCCGTGCAGCGCGTGAATGTTGCTGCCGCCTTCCGGAATGATGAACGCATCGGGCCACTTCTCTTGGAGCGTCTCAAGGAAATCCGCTTGCGTCCGCTCCCTGTATTTTGAGCGTGTCATGTAGTGCAGGGTCATCCCCCACGCTACCGCTGAGGACAATGTTGGATTGAGCGGCAGATGTTCTTCACCGCGGATGATGCCAATGCTTTTCATGCGCAACGCCGCCGCGGCTGCGGCTGTGGCGTAGATGTGATTCGAATAGGCGCCTCCAAACGTGAGCAACGTTGTCCTTTTCGCCTCAAGCGCAGCCTCCAGATTGTATTTCAGTTTCCACCACTTGTTGCCAGAAACCGTGATATGGTTCAGCTCCTCCCGCTTTATCAGAATGCGGACCCCGGCGCGCTCTGCGACCGGATCTTTTAATTCCTGTACGGGTGTCGGTTCGTACGGCAACATCTTCTGACAACCTGTGACAAAGCAAGGTATTTGGATTTCCCTGCATTACAAACGCAGCGTACCTTGCTTCAAAAAGGAGGCGTATGGAAAAGCAGGGGTATTTCAGGGGTCGGGGGTCGCAATTGCGGACCGCCAACAAATTTCTTAAGAACGAGTATGTAAGCGAGCACGTAGAAGGGCTCGACGAACCGCTGTTATCGGCACCCACTACACAGGTGTTCTATGAGCAGCCATCCACGGTAGTGAATAAGGTGAATAGTCCGGACCTGAGTCTGATGTACTCACTGAATCCTTATCAGGGCTGTGAGCACGGTTGCATCTATTGTTATGCGCGCAATACACACGAGTACTGGGGCTTTAGTGCGGGCCTGGACTTTGAGAGCAAGATCATCGTCAAGCAAAATGCGCCGCAGCTGCTGGAGAAATTTATTCTTCATCCCAGCTGGAATGCGGTCCCGATCATGTTGTCGGGGAATACGGACTGCTATCAACCCCTGGAGCGGAAGCTTCGGATTACGCGTGCACTGCTAGAAGTGTTCGCCCGTTATCGACATCCGGTGGCCATGATCACAAAGAACAGCCTTGTGCTACGCGACCTCGACATCCTTAAAGATCTCGCCCGCGATCAGCTTGTGCAGGTATATATTTCCATTACAACGCTGGATGAAAAGCTGCGATCGGTAATGGAGCCGAGGACCGCTAGCGCTGCGCGCAGACTCGCGACGATCGAAGCGCTTTCCACGGCAGGCGTGCCTGTAGGCGTGATGAACGCGCCCATAATACCTGGCTTAAATCATCATGAGATTCCGGACGTGTTGCGCGCCGCAGCGGAACATGGCGCACTGGCTGCCGGGATGACCGTCGTCAGGCTCAATGGATCCATTGGGAAGATCTTCGAAGACTGGTTACGGAAGAACTTTCCAGATCGTTTTAACAAGGTCTGGAATCAGATCTGTGCGCTGCATGATGGACAGGTCAACGACTCGAACTTCGGACGGAGGATGACCGGAGAAGGACGTTTCGCGGAAGCGATCCATCAGCTCTTCCGGGTGGCAAAGAAAAAGCATTTTCGCGGCCGAAGCCTTCCGCCAATCGACCTGACGAAGTTCAGGAAAGGAGGAACACTTACGCTCTTCTGATTACGATGAGGCGGCAGCGCTGAGAATTCGTTCAAACGCTTCGACGCGGCCGGGCGCGTCCGGTACCTCGATGTCAAAGACATCGTTTAGCAGTTGCTCGAGTTGTTCGATGCGGGTGATCATTCTCTTTTCTGTTTCACCCTCCAGGTGATGAACCGAATACTCTGCGTTTCGCAACGTGTGACGGACACCATCGTCAACCCGGGCGGCAACTATTCCGGTGACGAAGTGTGATTCAGGATTGTTCGACAGATACCAATTTGAAACCTGATAATCGATGGGATGCTCTTCCGTGAGGCTGAAGCAGTACAATGCTTTCCACTCGCCGCGTATCTGTGCCTCCATTCGGTAGTCGCCGCCGTGATCAACCAGCCGAAAGCGTTCGTGCGTCGTCTCCTGTTCAGCTCCTTTCGTCAGCAACAGCGGTCGCGTCAGTGTCATCCCGCCGAAGCCCACATCCGCAATGTACTGTTCGGGGCCGACGTCAACCAACAGGAGCATGTGACTCCTCGGCGTGATAGTCTCGATAGGCCTGTTCCAGAGGACGCGCGCCGCAAGTCCCCGTACGGAAAATCCTACGGATTCAAGAACCGCCTTTAGCAGGAGATTGTGCTCAAAACAATATCCGCCTCGGCGTTGTAACAACAATTTATTCGAAAGTGATTCCAAATCCAGGTTGACCGGAATACGAAGCAGCGGATTCAGGTTCTCGAAGGGAATGTGTTTCGGGTGGAGGCTGTGTATGCGATCCAGCGTTTTCAGGCTCGGAGTCCTGTCGCCGGAATAATGAATTCTGGCGAAATATGCCTCAACGTCCACGCCTCCCAGGGCCGCATCGTTCTGCGGTGCAGTTGTCGTTGCCATGAATACCAAAGTTGGGTTAATGCGTCAAACGTTGCGAACACGCCCGGGGATACGGTGTGAACCGGAACTTTTTTCAGCGTCCAGAAAATTTGCGTGCTATTCAGCGAAATGCTGATGGAACGCAACGATCGTCTCGATGCCCATTCTAAAGTTCTTCAATCCGAAGTGCTCATTCGGCGAGTGAATCGCGTCGCTGTCCAGCCCGAAGCCCATAAGCACCGTATCAAGATTCAGTTCTTTTTTGAACAGGGCCACGATCGGAATGCTTCCGCCATCGCGGGTAGGGATCGGCCGTTTTCCCCATACAGTTTCGAACGCCTTCGCCGCCGCGGCGAAGGCCTTGCTATCGCTGGGTGTTACAGCGGGCTCTCCGCCATGGTGGGCAATGACATTGACGCGTACCGATTTGGGCGCAATGGCCTTTATGTGCCGGATGAACAACTCCGAGATCTCGTCGCTCGACTGGTTGGGCACAAGACGCATGGATATCTTGGCGTGCGCCTTAGACGGCAAAACGGTCTTGGCGCCTTCACCCGTATAGCCGCCCCATATCCCGTTAACATCCAGGGTCGGACGAATTCCAGTGCGTTCAAGGGTGGTGAAGCCTTCTTCACCCCAAATTTCGCCGATCTGCAGATCGCGCTTATACGCCTCCAAATCGAAGGGCGCGCGGTTAAGGGCCTCCCGTTCCGCGGCGGTCAGTTCCACCACCTTATCGTAAAACCCGGGAATGGTAACGCGGCCCTTGTCGTCATGAAGGGATGCGATCATCCGGCAAAGGACGTTGATCGGGTTGGCCACTGCACCGCCGTAGACCCCGGAATGCAGATCGCGATTAGGGCCCGTAACCTCGACTTCCATATAGCTGAGACCCCTGAGGCCTACCGTAATGGAGGGGTGATCCAGCGAGATCATCGCCGTGTCGGAAATCAGGATGATATCAGCCTTCAGTTTCTCTTTGTTATCGCGTACAAACGACGCCAGGTTTTCGGAGCCGACTTCCTCTTCCCCTTCTACCATGAATTTGATGTTGCACGTAAGCCGGTTTAGCGCATTCATGGTCTCGAATGCCTTGACGTGCATGTATACCTGACCCTTGTCATCACATGCGCCGCGGGCGAATATTTTCCCGTCCCGTACGACCGGCTCAAACGGCGGAGACTCCCACAACTCCAGCGGGTCGGCCGGCTGAACATCGTAATGTCCGTAGACGAGAATAGTGGGCGCTGACGGGTCAACGCGTTTCTCTGCAAACACAATGGGATGTCCACCCGTCTCGCACAGCTCTACGTTATCGACACCTATCTCCAGGAACTTTGCCTTCAGGAACTCAGCAGCCTTGCGGACGTCTTGTTTATGCCTGCTGTCCGCGCTCACGGACGGAATCCGTAGCCATTCGAAAAGTTCTTCCTGGAACCGCTCAAGGTTGGAGTCGATATATTCCTTTACCATCATAATCGCATTTTGATGGCAAAATACTCGTAATGGGAACCGCAGGCAACGAGAATCGCCTAAAGCTGAAGGCTAGGAAGGTTTAAAAGCCGTCATCCTCCAATTCCTGGTCCTTCTTCTCCTGGTCGACTTGCTGCGCCGGCGGTTGGTTAAGCGGTGTGACAGGGTCTGTGGATGGCGCGACCATCGACTGGCTGCTCAGGCTGTAGGGAGACTCAATACCGTAGTAATCACGGCGGAAACGGTTGATAAACGCCACCGTTTCTTCATCGCTGCCCGGTACAAAGGCGACTTCACCGATCTTCGCCTTACCGGCGTTGGTGCGCTTCATGATGACGTTGTTAAATTCATTGCTTGCCGCATGCACGAGCACCCGGCTGCCTTCAAACCCGATGTAATACCACACATCGCCGGAGGCTTTGAAGAAAAGGTTCAGTGACTCCGCGCCGTCTTCATCGCGCTTGATCTCGAGGAAGCCTTCGAATGCGCCGTTTATATCCTTGTTGAGGATGTTGGAAATTCCTATCGCCCCTTCCGAATAGAACGCCTTGTGCTTTTCTGACCACTTAAGGTTCACGTTGGAAATCACAAGAGGTTTGACCAGCGGTTGTACGGTGGCCAGCGATACGTAACCTTCCAGGCTTCGTTGTTCATAATCGCGCACGACGCGCTCACCTACTATGTTGGCCATCTTGTAGAGCAACTCGGTTTGATCACCCAATCCTTCATCCGCCCCTTGTGTAACAATCACATCCTGGACTTCCTTTGCCATCACTTCGAACGCCTGCGCCGGAATGTTCGAATCCAGGACCATGAAGGTGTTCATCCGGATTTCGTTCGTGCCCATGTTGCCGGAACCCAATACGGACGCCGCAACAGAGAAGCCTTCGTTACTCCGAACGAGGTCCACCGGCCCTTCAAACCGGATTTGCTGATTCTCATCATTGTATGCGAACACTCTTCCTGAGAGCCTTTCGCCACTGGCCTTGCCCGGCTCCTCGATCTTGTATTCTTTGGATTCGGTATCGTAGAAAAGCATCCCGGATGGCGTGAACAGGCTCTCGTCCCCGAGGTCTTTCTTGCTATTCAAGAACGTAATGTACAGACTGTTGTCCATCGCGAAGTTCAACCCGGCTTCTACCTTCTCGCCTTGGTCGTTAATAGCATTGTCAAAGTCGATCATTACGTCGGTTTCATCACCGGTCTGTGAATAGGCGATCCAGCCCTTATAACCCTCAATATTCTTGATGTCGAGTTTTACGTATCCGTCCAATTGCAAAGCCGGCCTTCGCGCGTACATGGTCATGTCGCCTTTGTAGAACATACCCGCGCCAAGTACAAGCTGGTCTTCTTCGCGAACCGCACCGCGGGCCACAGTCTGCATGGCGCCGGGTTCGTAGTTCTTCGTGCGACGTGAGGCCAGGACTTCTTCGACAGGCTCCAGGTGGAAGTCCGTCATCTTGATTGCAAACGTATCCTGCAGGGCGTTGACATACTGGTACGTGGCATATCCGGTGAACTCCTTGCGCGAAATGATATCGACCACACCTTCGGTAAGTCGGTGATACGCGTTCAATGTATCCAGCACGATGGTCGTGTTCTTCAGCGTGCCGATTTTTGCGTTCTCCAGGATCAACACTTCGTTGTTTTCCGGCGTGATCATCGCATCAGCTACGACGATGTAGGGAATGCCGCTAACTTTGAGTTGCTGTGTCGTCAGATCGTACTCGGCGCTTTCTGCGTTGAAGGCAAGTGAATCGAGTTCCTCGCGCGTGGTATAGAAGTACGAATTTTCAAGAGGCACGTTCGGACTCTTGCTCATGACGATCGTTTTCGTATCGAAATTATACCGTGCGTTTGGAATGGAGGTCTTCACCTGGGCATACGGGAAGTTTATCGCTGCCACACCTTCTATTTCCGGGCTGATGTCGGCGTAGTTCTCGTTGAGGTTAAAGTTCAACCGAATGTCGTTCCCGAAGATCAGGGGCTTGCGCGGATCGTTGCTGTTCACCTTGAACTTTGCGTTTCGTGCGGAGAAGCCATCTCCTGTGAAGCTCATATTCATGGAGAGGAGCTCGCTGCCCCGGGTGTCGAGTTTACCCTTGCCAGTAACGCCACGAGAAGAGACGACCAGCTGACCATTGAGCGTAGCCGTACTGTCGTACATGTTAAATGGCGACTTCAGGTTTTTCAACCTCATCTCGTCCGCCTTGGGATACCATTTCAT
>JAJJPK010000169.1:0-12420 GCA_032907565.1 Cyclobacteriaceae bacterium
CAACATCAAGACAGCAGAGCGGATCCGCGACGTGCAAAAGGTTGCAGTGGAAGAAAGCCGATTGAAAATTCCACTCATATTCGGAATGGACGTGATTCACGGGTACAAGACCGTATTCCCAATTCCTCTTGGATTATCCTGCACTTGGGACATGGAAGCGGTTGAGCGAAGTGCACGCATTGCCGCAAACGAGGCGAGCGCGGATGGCATCTGCTGGACATTCTCTCCGATGGTCGACATCGCACGTGATCCAAGATGGGGGCGCATTGCCGAAGGATCGGGTGAAGATGCATTCCTTGGCTCGGAGATCGCTAAAGCGATGGTGAAGGGATACCAGGGCGATGACCTCAAAAAGAACAACACCATCATGGCTTGTGTGAAACACTTTGCCCTCTATGGCGCCGCGGAAGCCGGACGCGATTATAACCCCGCCGACATGGGCGACCGAACGATGTTCGACGTCTACCTTCCGCCGTACAAGGCGGCTATCGACGCCGGTGTAGGCAGCGTGATGACATCTTTCAATGAGATCAATGGTGTGCCGGCTACAGCAAGTCATTGGCTCAATACAGAATTGTTGCGAGAGCAGTGGGGCTTTGACGGGCTCCTCGTTTCTGACTACACCGCAGTTGCCGAGCTTGTGCCGCATGGCATTGGAGATGAGCCCACTGTGACATCGTTGGCGCTGCAATCGGGCGTCGACATGGACATGGTATCTGAATTTTATCTGAACAACCTGGAAATGCTCGCGGAAGACAATCGCGAGACGGAGACATGGATCACTACGTCGGCGCGCCGCGTACTGGAGGCAAAGTACAAGCTGGGCCTTTTCGATGACCCGTTCCGGTACGTGAATGAGGAGTTGGCTGTGCGCACGATGATGAGCGACGATCACCGCGATGCTGCGCGTGACATCTCCCGGAAGAGCATGGTGCTGCTGAAAAACGAAGGCGGCATTCTTCCGCTGAAAAAATCGGGCTCGATCGCGCTGGTGGGTCCGCTGGCCCGCAATCAGCGCGACATGATCGGCAACTGGAGCGGTGCGGGCAACTGGCGTGACGCTGTAAGTGTTGAACAAGGCATCCGTGCCGTCACGGGCAATGCGATTCAAATCCACACTGCGCATGGCGCGAACGTCACGGACGATCCGCAACTGATCACGCGGTTGAACGCCCACGGTGGCGAATTGCAGATCGATACGCGTCCTGCTGATGCACTTATTCGCGAAGCCGTGGCCGCTGCGCGACGTGCGGATGTGATCGTGGCGGTGGTAGGAGAATCGCAGGGAATGAGCGGTGAGGCTGCAAGTCGTGCCGACATTTCTCTCCCCGGCCGACAAGAAGATCTACTAAAAGCACTCAAAGAGACAGGCAAACCGCTCGTTGTCGTGCTGATGAACGGCCGCCCGCTGGCCATACCCTGGGTGCACGAAAATGCCGATGCCATTCTCGAAGCGTGGTTTCCGGGAACGGAAGCGGGCCATGCCGTGGCAGACATCCTTTTCGGCGATTACAACCCTTCCGGAAAACTTCCGGCAACTTTCCCCCGCGTGGTAGGGCAGATCCCATTGTACTACAACCACAAGAACACCGGGCGTCCGTTTGGCGGCCAACTCGAGGATAAGTATAAGTCGCGTTACCTCGACGTCCCGAATGAACCGCTATATCCTTTCGGATACGGGCTGAGTTATACTACTTTTGCTTATGACAACCTCAGGCTGAGCGCGACTGAGATGGCGCCGGGCGACACCATCGAGGTTAGCGTGTCGGTGACGAACACGGGATCGGTCGATGGTGAGGAAGTGGTGCAGTTGTATGTCAGCGACCGGATTGGTTCGGTAACGCGACCTGTCAAGGAGCTGAAAGGCTTTCGGAAAGTGGCGATACCTGCTGGTGAATCGGTAGAGGTTGTCTTCAAGTTGTCCGACAACGACCTGAAGTTTCACAACATCAATATGGAATACGTTGCCGAGCCTGGAGGATTTACAGTTATGGTGGGAGGAAATTCCCGCGACGTAATAAGTAGCACCTTTACCCTTACGGAATGACGAAGAAAATCGACTTGAGGGTGTTGTGTTGCCAACGCATGATCACCGTCGCAGCACTTGCTGCGCTGCTGACGGCATGCGGTGAGCGGCAGACAGCGACCGATACGAGCGCTCCGAATGTAATCTTTATTCTGGCAGACGACCATCGCTACGACTTCATGGGATTCATGGGCAAGGTGCCTGGACTCGAAACGCCGGGCATGGACCGTATGGCGCGCGAAGGTGTACATCTCCGCAATGCATTTGTGTCGACAGCGCTCTGCTCTCCCAGTCGCGCAAGTATCTTGTCGGGCCAGCTCACACACCATCACCAGGTGGTAGACAACCAGTCGCCCATTCCGGATTCCGTCCGGTTCTTCCCGGAATACCTGCAGGAGAAAGGTTACGAGACGGCCTTCGTAGGCAAGTGGCACATGGGTCACGAGGACGACGAGCCGCGGAAGGGCTTCGACTACTGGGTGAGCTTTCGTGGTCAAGGCGTGTACTACAATCCGGAACTCAATGTGAACGGTCGGCGTGAACGGTATACCGATTCGACGTACATCTCCGACCTGCTCACCGATTATGCGATTGACTTTCTCGAAGGGCACACGCCCGGAAAGCCGTTCTTCCTCTACTTGTCGCATAAAGGTGTCCATGCGGAGTTTATGCCAGCAAAACGGCACGAGCACCGGTACGACAGTATTGATATTGCCTATCCGCCTTCCATGTTTCCCCCGGGTCATCCGCGCAGCACCGTTGACACCACAGAGTATAATTACAGAGACGTTCCCAACTGGGTTAAAGAACAACGCTACAGCTGGCACGGCGTGGACTACATGTATCACGGCGCCATACCTTTCGACAAGTTTTACGAATTGTATTGCGAAACGCTTCTTGGCGTTGATGAAAGCGTACAGAAGGTTCTCGAGTACCTGGATGCACATGGATTGATGGAGAACACCGTCGTCTTTTACATGGGAGACAACGGATTTTCATTTGGTGAACACGGACTGATAGACAAGCGTCATGCGTATGAAGAATCGTGGCGTGTTCCACTGCTCGCGATGGGGAAGGACGTTCAAAAGGGAGCAGTCGTAGAAGAGATCGTACAGAATATTGACATCGGTCCCACTATTCTGGATATCGCGGGAGTTCCCGTTCCGTCGAACATGGATGGCCGGTCGTTTCTACCGCTCCTGGAAGGTGAAGAGATTGATTGGGGTGTCGATACCATCTACTACGAGTATTTCTGGGAGCGGCCCTTCCCGCAAACGCCGACGGTGTATGCTGTGCGTACGAATCGGTACAAGTTCATCCGTTATCACGGCGTATGGGATATCAATGAGCTGTTTGACCTGCAGGAGGATCCTCACGAGATGAGAAATCTGATCCGAAGCCCGGAACATCAGACCATCGCCCGCGACCTCAACGCGGCGTTGTTCCGCTGGCTGGAACGCACCAACGGAATGAGCATGCCGTTGCGAAAGGACCAGGGTACGCGGTTCGATCATAAATTTAACGGGACATATTAGGGGTAATCACTAACTTATCACCGTTACCCCTCTACCATGCGGTGTCAGCGCCATTACCTGTGCCTTGCTCTATTGCTGCTCGTCTTCCCTCCGGATGAGTCCCCTGCGCAGGTACCCAACAATGAAATCTCCGAACGGATATCCATCGTTGTCAACGACACACCAATACAGTCGACCACCGCGCAGTCGACCGTGCAGCCCGACTGTATCGACAAAAAGCTGACGGCTGCATGCCTGGTTTATCACAACGATCAGTGGTTTACTTTTTCAGTACCCACGCCGGGTAAGTATTATGTAAACTTCAGCGGACAGGACTGTCTTGAAAAGCGGGGGATACAAATGCTGTTGCTGGAAGGCGACCCTTGTGTGATACAATCGTATCGTATCGTGGAATGCATTCCGCGCGTGGGGACGGGGGACACGTACGTCGTGGTCGACTCGTTGAGACCCAACGTTCCTTACCTCATGAACATCGACGGCTTTCTCGGCGATCAGTGTTCCTTTGCAGTGCAAATTGCTGATCACGCTGCGGGGTTTCCACATCGGCCAACAGAAGCAAACTCGTCGGCGGAGTTTCAGTTGCAGGACAGCGTTGTTACCATCCGCATCAGCATCGCACCAGGTGAGATGCCTCACTATTCAGAAATAAAAGTTTACCGGCGGTATGCCGATGCCGACGAATCCCTTTTGATGGCGTTCCAACCGGGACGCGCCAACGCGCTGGGCGACTTCCAATCCGAGTATGCGTTTCGCGATACGCTGCCATCGATCGGCACGTACCGCTATCGCGCGTATGCCGTGCGCAACGATTCGCGTGAGCTTGTCTTCCTCGGCGAAAGACGACACGTTTTTTACGGCGTGTCATCCGGCGGGCAGTTTGTTCCCATACCCGCAGCTCTGCGCACCAGCGAAGAAGTACGCGTCCGCATACTTCATCCGCCCGACGGCAAGACTTTGAACGAGTTTGCGGCGCCCGGCCAGGCACGAAAGGTAGGCGTAGACTTCCAGAGGTACATCAAGGCAGGATACAGGGATTTTGCGGTCGAGTTTTCTGCCGGAGGCCAGGTCCACGTCGTCTTTTACCGCGCCACGAGCGACGACTACGTCACCCGCGTTGAATAGTTGGGCGATTCCCACGGTCATCCCGCCCATCAGGACAGCCCCTACCACAACTTTCCCTATCTTAATTCCCCCGAACCTTAAACCACCATGCACCCCATGTCCCGCGTCCATATCCTTCTTTTGATCCTCTCCACCCTCTTCGCCTGCGAAAGCCGCAAAAACGAACGCCCCAACCCCGACGTCTACCTTTCGCTTTCTCCCGAAGAGCGCCTCCTGCCCGAAAACGCCACGGCCTCGTTCGTCATGCACGAAGGACTCGATGTCGCGCTGTTCGCCGCGGAGCCGATGGTGGTCAACCCCACGAATATCGATGTCGACGCCAAGGGCCGCGTGTGGGTCTGCGAATCGTACAACTACGCCGTACCCGAGGCCGAGCAACAGGAACGCGGCGGACGGATCACCATCCTCGAAGACACCGACGGCGACGGCCGCGCCGACACCCGCAAGGTGTTCTACCAGGGCGAAGACATCCGCATCCCTCTCGGCATTGCCGTGCTGGGCAACAAGGTGTACGTCTCCCACAGTCCCTATATGTTCGTCTTTACGGATGAGGACGGCGACGACAAGCCCGACAAAAAAGAAAAGCTCTTCACCGGTATGGGCAATCCCGGCGATCATTCCACGCACGCGGTGGTGTTTGGTCCGGATGGCAAGCTCTACTTCAACATGGGCAACGGGGCAGGGCCGGTCATGGACAGTCTCGGCAACATTCTCATAGACAAGGTTGGCAACGAAGTGCGTCCGTATGGCCGCGACTACATCGGCGGCATAATCCTTCGGTGTAATCCCGACGGAAGCGACCTCGAAGTGCTCGGCCACAACTTCAGAAACAACTATGAGGTTGCTGTAGACTCCTATGGAAACATCTGGCAATCCGACAACGACGACGACGGCAACGCGAGCTGTCGCATCAACTTTATTATAGAGTACGGCAACTACGGCTACCTCGACGAAATGAACCGCAGACATTGGTCGGCCTACCGCACCAACATGGAAGCGGAAATCCCGCAACGGCATTGGCACCAGAACGACCCCGGTGTTATTCCCAATCTACTTATAACCGGTCCGGGTTCGCCGGCGGGCATTGCCGTGTATGAAGGCGATCTGTTGCCGGATGTTTTCAGGGGACAGATGATCCATGCCGACGCGGGACCGAATGTGATTCGAAGTTATCCTGTAAAAAAACACGGGGCCGGGTACGCAGGGGAGATCGTGGAGCTTCTCAAGAGTGTGCACGATCAATGGTTCAGGCCGGTCGACGTGTGTGTTGCCCCGGATGGTTCGTTGTTTGTGGCCGACTGGTACGATCCGGGGGTAGGCGGCGGCGCCGCTGCCGATGCGGGCCGCGGGCGTATTTTCCGGATAGCGCCGGATGTCTCCCGTTACAGGGTCAAGTACAAAGAGATCGAATCCGTAACGGATGGGGTAGAGGCTTTGAAGAGCCCCAACGCCGCGACGCGTTACCTGGCGTGGACATACCTGCACGAGCAAGGGAAGGATGCCGAGGCGGCGTTGCTCGAGTTGGTTGAAGGCGATAACCCCCTGTACAAAGCCCGGGCGTTGTGGTTGGGCGGAAGGATCCCTGGTGAGGGAAAGTTGTTTATCAGCCGGGCATTGGGCGATGAAAATCCTGACATCCGGATTGTGGGTATACGGATGGCACGGCAGTCGGGGGACTTTGTGCCTGCCGTACGTCACCTCGCGCACGACCCCGCGCCGGAAGTCCGCAGGGAGATTGCTGTAGGCTTACATACCGTGGCGACCCCCGAGGCGGCTGAGCTTTGGGCACAGCTGGCGTTGCAGTACGACGGGGAGGATCGCTGGTACCTGGAGGCGTTGGGCGTGGGTGCAGCCAGGAACTGGGATGCGTGTTTTGCGGCGTGGATGCGATTGCGGGAGGGGAGAGGGTACGATAAGGCAGCGCGGGACATTGTATGGCGGTCGCGGTCGGCATTGGCGTTGCCCGTGCTGGCGGAGTTGATACAGGATTCGGCGACGAAGCAAGAAGAGTTGCCGCGGTATTTCCGGGCATTCGACTTCCACGGCGACGCGTCGAGGCACAAAGTTTTATTGGGTCTTTTGAAGGGTAATCATCCTGCACAGGAGACGATCAGCGCGTCGGCATTGAATCATATCGATCCCGAGGTGACGGGCACGACGCCGGAGTTGCGTGCCGCGGTGAATGCGCGGCTGGATGCCGTGCGCGGCACGGAAGAGTTTGTCACGTTGGTGGAGCGGTACCGGGTAACAAGCAGGAGGGAAGAGTTGCTGGTGATGGCGGCCGGGGAGGATCGCAGTGTTGCGTCGAGCGCGGCGCGGCTGTTGTTGTCGGGTGACGGATTTGGTGGTGTCGATCTTGTGCGGGCGCGGTTGAAGGCGGGCAACGCGGAGGCCGAGGCGTTGATGGAGGCTTTGGCGCCGTTGGGGAGCCGGCAGGCGGTAGCGTTGTTGTCGGAGGTGGTGTTAGACGGAAAGCAGTCGTTGGCGATGCGGCGGGCGGCGGTGTTGGCGCTGGGGAAGAGCTGGCCGGGGGAGAGTGGGTTGTTGGAGTGCGTGAAGGATGCGGCGTTTGACGATGCGTTAGCGGTCACGGCGGCGGGCGTGTTGTTCAACGCTTATCGTATCGACATTCAGCGCGGCGCCGAGCAGTATTTGGCGCGACCCGCGACGGCGGAGGGTGCGGCGTTGCCCCCGGTGCGTGACCTGGCGGTTCGTATCGGCGACGCACAGAAGGGCGCGCAAGTGTTTACGAAGTATTGCCAGACCTGTCACGTTGTGGGCGGCAACGGCACGGATTTTGGGCCGGCGCTATCGGCCATCGGCAACAAGCTTTCCAAGGAAGGCTTGTATCGCGCGATCATTTACCCTGATGAAGGCATCAACAACGGTTACGAAGGGTATGCGTTGCGGTTGAAGGATGGCACGGTTGTGACGGGCATAATCGAAAGCACCTCCGCCACCGAGACCGCCCTGCGCATCCCTGGCGGCACGGCGGTCCGGTATCCTGCGGCTGACATTATTTCGCAGGAGCCCCTGACGCAATCCCTCATGCCGAATTTGTCGGGAACGATGAGTGTGAAGGAGTTGACGGATTTGGTGGAGTATTTGGGGAGGTTGGGGACAACTGATCATTCGGCCTCACGTTCCGTGAACTAACTAAATGGCTATGCGATAATTTCGTGGTCCCGCATCCTCATTCAAAAAATTTCAGCGCGTTTTTTCTTAACATGCGTTAACTCCCTTAACCTATGATACCATGTTTGTAACGATTTGGGAGCGTCAATACAATCTGTGAGAGAATCAACGATGAGAAAGCGTGGCTGGCTTTCATAATTGCGCGCGGGGTTCTAAATTAGGGTACAGCAGTTATGAATTGTAAACTCGCAAAACCGGCCAAATCCCTGTAGTGCAGATTGAATTACGAAAAGAAATGAAAGCGGGGACTCACAGGCGTTGGGAACATGTCAGGTTTCATAGACAACGAACGCTTCAGGCGACTCTTGATCGTCCGGCCGGAAAAGGCAATTGAAATCCTGTATGAAAAGTATTGGCATGTTCTTATAGCCCTGGCGGAAAGTCTTGTGCATGACAGCAAGGCCGCCGAAGATATTGTCCAGGAGGCATTCATTCACGTTTGGGAGCGGCATCGTAAGTTGGGGCAACCTGACGATCGATCCATTGAGCACTATTTAGTTCGGGTAGTCAGGAACAAGGCGATCTCGTACTACAACAAGCACACAAGGCGCAGGCTCAACTCAGTTGCGATAAATGGGCATTGGCAATGGGAGCTTCCGATCGAGGCACGTTGGATAAACCTGGAGTTCAACAAGGAGATCCGGAATATCATCCTGACGTTTCCTCCGCGCGAGCAGCAATGCTTGTTGATGAAGCTTGACGAAGAGATTAGCACGCAACAGATTGCCGAAAGGCTGAAAGTTACGCGGAAGGCGGTGGAGCGCAGTCTTACAAGCGCCTATAAGCGGTTGCGGAAATTCCTGAAAAACAAGGGCTATGCGCCATTGTCCGGGCGGCAATCTGCGCGATCTTCATCGTCGACGGACACGAGAATTGGCAAGCATACTTAGTTATGCGTATGAGTAACGCTAACCTTATATATAGAGTGTTACGTGGTGTTGCATCGGAGGACGAGCGGGAAGAATTGTCACGATGGCTTGGGCGCAGTGCGGCCAACCGGGAAGAGTATGAAAACCTGAAACTGGTGTACCGGTATTCATGGCACGTCCGGGGGGCCGTTAAGGACACGCGCTACTACGAAAGGTTGGAGCACATCCGCCGAACGGCTGGGGCGCGGCTCAACCGGAAGGTGCGGGCACGACGAGTCCTTCGCCTCGTTGGGGCGTTGGCGTGCATTGCCTTGGCTGTGTTCGTGTGGAGCCATGCGATCTTCGATTTCCGTCCGACGTCGCTTCACTTTCAAGACCAGACGTTGGGACACGTCCTTTCGAGAATTGAGCGCTCGTACGGAATCGAAGTGCAGGTTGAAAAAGGCGCGCTTGAGTCGTGCAGATTCACAGGCACATTCTACCGCGTGGACCGGCCGGATGACGTGATCCGTTCGATATCCCGGGCAATCAATGCAGAACTTGTGTCTACCGCTCCGGGAAAGTACCGGCTATTGGGCGGTTGTTAAGATGCCCGCGTCTCAGTGAGATTTCGAACGCGTTCCTCCCAGCTTTTCCACTTCCCGGATCATACCGGATGCTGTGACACCGAGGGCTTGAGCGATCTTGAACAAAGTCTCGATTGACGGCGTACGTCTGCCGCGCTCGAGTTGAGAGATGTAGGTTCTGTCCAGATCACTGTCAGTTGCCAGTGCATCTTGTGAGAGGCCCTTTTTCTTCCGATGGTCCTTTAGAACTTTTCCGAATAATTTAGCTATTGATTCCATCTGCCCGTGAAACTGCAAAAGTTTGAAAAAAGTGTTTGACGACTATAGTCTACAATGAATAATTTTAATACCTTCATAGCCGCAAATGCACCCCTAAGGGCTTTGATCGGACCGATCTTGGCTACCGAGTGTAGGTGTATTGTGCTCTTCCAGCGCATAGCCCATCTGGTGCATAGCGCTATCCGAGCTCCTGGCGGCTCACTTTCGCTTGTCCTAGTTGTCTCTTGCATTCGTATCGCGACCATAGTGACGCAGACCTTGTTTCCCTGCTCAGGAACGGGGACAAGGGTGCGTTTGAGGCTATTTATCGCCGGTATGCGGCAGAGTTGTACCGTTATGCACGCAAGACTGTCCCGGTACGCGAAGAATGCGAGGAGATGGTGCAGGATGTTTTTGAGTCGCTCTGGATCCGGCATGAAAGTCTGGAGATTGAGTCGCTCCGTCATTATCTCTTTAAATCGGTTCGTTATATGGTTATCCGGTATATCCAGCACAAGGGGGTTCAGGATCGGTATGCCGAACATTACAAGATTTTCGCAAGCCTGTATGACACGGGTGATGCCGACAGGGAACGCGCCGAATCGCTCAGAAATACACTCCTGAAAAGTCTGGAAGGCCTTCCCGAGCGCTGCAAGATGGCTATAAAACTTCGGATTACGGATAACCTTTCCAACCAGGAGGTGGCTGAGAAGATGAACATTTCCCGGAGGACTGTAGAATTGTACATATCCAGGGCATTGAGTCACCTGCGCGCCTCCTTTCCCCAGGCTACCAAGGCCACCTGAGAGATTTTTTCACCTTGGCCGAAAAAAATTCCCGCCAGGGATATGTGTTTTGGCGGTCGTTCGTCACCGATATATTAAGACGGCCAGGCCCGCTGGAAATTCTTAACTTAGGAGTAAGTAGTCCTTCAGCCCGGTACACTATGAATAAATCAGATTTTGACCGGTTATTGGAACGTTACCTGAACGACGAAGTCACCGAGGAAGAAAGGATGAAGATCGAAGCGTGGCTGGACGTTGCCAAGAGGAAGGTTGCCGACGATCCGGAGTTAAGTAAGGAAGCGGAGGACCGGTTATTCCGCAAGATCACGGGCAATCTTGATAATGTTGAAGAGCTGGTAGCGCTTACCCGTCCAGAGAAGCGTGTGGATATCAGTCAATGGGTGCTGCGTATAGCAGCCGGCTTGCTGGTTTTGGCGGCTGTCGCCTACGGCGTCCGGTATATGCAGCATAAATCAGCAGATGTATCGCGAGAGGCTGCAGTAGCACAAGTTGACAAGCTGATTCTCGCGGATGGCTCGCTGGTCTGGCTGCGGGGCGACAGCAAGCTGGTGTATTATGAGAAGCCGGACGAGGGCATTCGGTACAGCGAGTTGGAGGGTGAGGCGCTTTTCGAAGTTGCCAAGGACGCCGACCGTCCGTTCATCATCCAATGTGGTGATGTGAGATTAAGAGTGCTCGGGACGAGCTTTTCCGTGAAGACCGGGGTGGACGAGCTTGAACTGAAGGTTCTCACCGGAAGGGTGAACCTTTCTTCGGAGAAGAGCGATTTGACCGTCGATGTAGCGCCAAACGAGGAGGTGGTTTACCGGGGAGGCGTCATCGAGAAGCACACCTTGACGAAAGATGTTGTCGCTGCTGTTATCGAGAACACGGAATACGATATGGAGTTTTCCAATGTTCCGATAGAAGAGGTGTTCAGAAAGATCGAAAGGAAGTTCGATGTCCAGGTTCGTTTTGCCAACCCTGGGATAGGTCGCTGCCGCATTACGGCGGATCTTACGGATCAATCGTTGGAAAGCACGCTGCAGATGGTCACCGAGGTGCTTGACGTGGAGTACAGCAGGCGTGGCAGGGAAGTTACCTTTACGGGTATTGGCTGCAAATAACTGAATAACCTAAACCTTACCCATATGAGCACAACAACGATTACGGATTTCAGCTCCGCCTGAAAGCAAGAAAACAGGAGCGTTTGACCACCCCTGTTTCTTTCTCACCCGTTTGTTGCAACGGTTGAGTTCCTGCAAGGCTTCGCGAACCGGTTGCAGGATAGGTTTTCCCTCGATGCATACGACCCTTGCCGGTCTGAACATTCACCGTTTCCGCACACAGCGCATAGACGGTACGAGGGAGCTTTGTCTCATTACAAAACAAAACCATCTCAAAATATGAAAAAAAGTTTTACCGCAAAACTTTGGAAGGTTATGAAACTATGTGCCTTACAATGGATGATCGCGTTGGCGTTTGCGGGCGTATCAGTTGCGCACAGCGTCGGGGCGCAGGTCCTGGACCGGGAGATTTCGATCAGCCTGGCTGGGGTACCTTTCGAGGAGACTTTGCATCGCATTCAGGACTTAACAAATGTTAAGTTTTTCTACAGCCCCGGCCAGCTTGCCGGCGAGGGGCCTGTGTCCATGCACGTGGATGGATGGACGCTGGGGGAGGTGTTGGAGGAGTTGTTGCGGCCACGGGGGATTGAGTATAAGGTGCATGAAAAAGAGGCGACGATTACGCTGCGGAAGGTAGTTGTTGAGCAACGCAGGTCGCTTCAGGATGAGAAAGGTAGCACACATAGGCGACGCCCGCTAATTGAAGTAACGGGTACGGTTACGGATACCAATGGGGAGCCGATGGCGGGGGTGAATGTGGTGGTGAAGGGGACGACTGTTGGAACTAGTACGGACATCCAAGGAAAGTATTCAATCAATGCCCAGATTGGCGACATCCTTGTTTTCTCATTCATTGGTTATGCTAAGGTTGAGCGGGCCGTAAGTGAGACCCCAATAGTGAATGTAACACTTCAGGAAGATATCAGAAGTTTGGAAG
>JAJJPK010000170.1:0-41835 GCA_032907565.1 Cyclobacteriaceae bacterium
CGATCCGGGTACATGCATTGTACGAGATTCAGCGCAAGTCTTCATCGACGTGTACCAGCATGAGGGTATTGTTCAGGACGACGATGCCCTGTGCGAGGGTACTCCCTACACACTCGAAGCTTCTGGGGGTACAACTTACCACTGGATTAGCGAAGACGGTTCCTTTGCATCGCACGAAGCGCGCCCGCAAGTCACGCCAGACACAACTACACGCTACTTCGTCACGATAACGGAAACGAATGGCTGTGTCCTTCGTGACACGGTTGACCTCAAAGTTATTCCCAGCGTGGAGCCGGACTTCCGAATCATACAACGCGGTCAGTGCCTGGAACGGCCGGCGCTGGAAGTGGTCAATCTCACTCAGAATGCATCTGATGCCAAGATGATCTTTGATTTTGGAGATGGATATACGAGCGACCAGGAAACCGACCTACATGTCTACGAGAAAGACGGACTTTACAATGTCACCCTGCGCAGTGTTCGCGAATTCTGTGTCTTCGAGAAAGTGCACCCCGTGCCTGTGTACTCCGTACGAATCCCCAACGTGATTACCCCAAGTGAACCAGGGTATAATGACAAGTTCACTATTCTCTTCGGAGCCTCTGGCGAACTAACACCCGCAGACGTCGGCCTCCGCGTCAGCATCGTTGTATACAACCGCTGGGGCACCAAGGTGTATGAGTCGAGCGACTACCAGTACGACTGGGGTGGCGAAGACCTGCCCCTCGGCACGTATTTCTATGAAATCACCATCGGCGAACGTGCATTGTGCAAGGGATGGCTTCAGATACTGTGAAAGGTTGAAGAGTTGAAGAATTGAAGAATTGAAGAATTGAAGAGTTGAAGAGTTGAAGAGTTGAATAGTAGCGGTTCCGATTACGAGAATGGTTTCCCCGTACTGCCCACTGCGTACTACTGCCTACTGCGAACTGCCCACTGCCTACTCTGTAAGAAGTTGCCGCACTTTCTCCTCCACAACCTTCACATCCACGGTAAGATTGAGCTTCTGGCCTTCTACGGCATTATCGGCGTTGCCATCGGATTCGCAGAGGAGGTAGTGGTAGTCGAGCCCCCGTTTGTCGCATATGTCACAAATGAACGGCGCCACGCAGTTGTCGGGGAACAGGTCGAGGATTTTTGTACCGGGTTTGCAAAAAGCAAAGTTGACGCTGCCTGATCCGTGCGGACCAACGATCAACCGCGCGGAATTCAGCAGTTCGGCTTTCTCGCGCATGGAGAGTGAAGACATCGTGTATACTTCGAATCCATACTGCTTCAGCATATCGATCAGCTCGGGTTCATTCAATACCCTACGCTGTTTGGCATCTGCCCGGCTTATGTACAAAAGCCTGTCGCTGCGTTCCGACGCAGACGACCCCACAAACGTGTTATAGAATCCATCGCAGGCCCATTGGGGATGGTGACCGTTGACGCGGGTGTATGAAGTAAGGATCAGCGAATCGGCTTGAATGTGACGGTTCGAAAGGACGCTGATGACCTGGTGACTCTTGATCCCAAAGTAGGCAAGAGTCTCGCGGTGATAGTCGAGCGAATAGTTGGGTACAAGGAAATAGTCCACCCGATCAAACAGCCCAGCCTCTTTTAGCAGAAACAGGCGAGGGAGACTGTCCACCATCCAGTGGTAGTAATACGTGATTGCGCCGCCACCTGCGAGCATGCTGAAAACGGTGCCCTCAACCTTTTTCGGTTTACTGAATCCTTTTTGTCGGAGAAAGGCATTTTGATCCACGCTTATCAGTCCCCGGTTCCATTGAAACGACAGTTCCTCAATCAGGTAGCCGTCAGAGGAGACCACGGCCATATTGCTTCCCGTGTCCATCATAATGCGACCGTCCTTAACGACGGCCAGATAATCGCCGGGGTTTGGCGCTGATGTTACTGTGTTAAAATAGTATGTGCAATGCTTATAAAACTCGTTGGGAATGAGGTTGGACGTGTAAGGCTCGCGAATTACGATAAGCTCCAGCATGCCGGAATCCCGGAGCGACTTGAGGTCTTTTATTCCCTTAGGTTTGTATTCCTGTCGGATGGGGAAATTCGACAAAAGGAGCCGCTCGAGCTTTCCCTCGACTTTCTTTTTGAAGCCTGACAGCGTCAGGGAGCTAAGCGGAAGCTGTAGCATAGGTCTAGGTTTTGGCCCAAGGTACCGAAACTATTAGAATGACAAAATGATATTGGTCGCGCCGACCAGCGATATTGGTCATACCGCAAACCGCTCCTAAAGTCTTATCTCCCTTGGCTCAATCGCGATTTTACGGACTTTCTGCGCATTATTGATGGGTATATTTGTGATGTACGTCCCGTAAGACGGATTTTTCGGGAGTCCGATATTAGCAGGTTCAGGATGGACGAACAGTCATTTTATCTATCGAAGGAGGAGTTGGCGCGATACAGCCGCCATATCGCAATGGATGGCTTCGGGCTGGAAGCACAGCAAAAACTCAAGGCTGCCCGCGTGCTGGTGGTAGGGGCGGGTGGGCTTGGAAGTCCTTCCCTGCTTTATCTCGCCGCAGCAGGCGTCGGCACCATTGGTTTGGTTGAATTCGACCGTGTTGACGACAGCAATCTGCAGCGCCAGGTGTTGTATTCCGTGGATGACGTGGGAAGGTCAAAGTCAGAAGCCGCGAAGCAGCGACTGCTCGCGCTGAATCCACATATCCGGATAGAGGTCCATGAGGTGAGGCTTACGTCTGAGAATGCGCTGGACATCATCGGACGTTACGATGTGGTTGCCGATGGCACCGACAACTTTGCCACGCGCTACCTGGTGAACGATGCCTGCGTCATGCTCGGCAAGCCAAACGTATACGCATCCATCTTTCGCTTTGAAGGCCAGGTGTCGGTGTTTAACTATCGCGATGCGGAGGGAAATACTGGTCCCAATTACCGCGACCTGTACCCTTCGCCGCCACCTCCTGGCCTCGTACCCAATTGTGCAGAGGCAGGCGTGCTTGGTGTGCTTCCTGGGATCATAGGAAGTATGCAGGCGTTGGAGGTCATCAAGATCGTCACCGGGGTGGGGGAGGTGTTGAGTGGGCGGTTCCTCGTGTTTGATGCACTCACCTTCGAACCGCGCATTTTCAAGATCCGAAAGAGCCCGGATAATCCGCTCAACGGCGATCATCCTGTCATCACCCAACTTATCGACTACGATGAGTTCTGTGGCATAAAAAAAACGGAGCGACAGATCAAGGAAATCAGTGCAACCGAACTTGCTGCATGGATGGAGCAGGGTGAAGACTTCCAACTTATCGACGTGCGCGAGAAGTATGAATACGAGATCGTCAACCTCGGGGGTGAGCTTTTTCCTTTGGGCGAAATTGAAACGCTAACGGCTAGAATTGACCGAAATCGAAAAGTTGTTGTCCACTGCAAGAGTGGCGGCCGCAGCGCTGAGGCGATACGCCGCCTTGAAGAGCGATTCGGATACACGAACCTGTATAATCTTCGGGCGGGGATTATGGGATATATTGAGGAGGTAAGGCCGGAGTTGCAAAGGTACTGACGTGTCTAGGTGTTTACGTGTTTAGGTGTTTACGTGTTTATGTGTTTATGTGTTTACGTGCTTGCCAAGCTGCCTCGACGTCGCTAAAAAAATCAGCATACGGGGGCCGGGCAGGCGGGTTTATGTTAGTGCAACCCCATTCACTCATTCACTCATTTCAATAACCAGCACCCAATCCTTCACGTCCGTCTCCGCCGGATAGCTTCCCGGGCTCATGAACGATGCGTAGCCGCGGCCGCTTCGGGTTCGGGCTTGGGTTTTCTCGCCCGTGGATGGATTCAGCCAGTAGTACGAGTAGCTCGCATCGGATTCACCCAGGTTAACTTTTACGTATCCGCCGTAGCGAAGATATAGCACATACCTGTCGCCCGGGCGCGCCAGGCAGAAGGGCTGCGGGTAGTCGCTTACGAGTTCAGGATGCGGAGACAACTCCCACCAGCGGATGGACCTGAGGAATTCGCCCATAACGCCCATGGAGCGGGCCCCTTCGTAGTCGTAAGTGGTCCGGGCGAATCCTTCCTCGATAGGCCAGGGGCCGCTTCCACCGGGTGATTCGGGCACGCTGGCGAGCCATACGTGTCCGCCGCCGTATGAATGCCCCGCGGCGCCGGACATCACTGCTCCCCACGCACCCAGCCGGACGTCGCGCCCGGTGGGGTTACCTTCCACGAACTCGTACCACGGTTCCGTCACGACGATGGGTTTCGGTGGTGTTACAGCATAGGCATCGGCGACGACGAGGGGGATCATCTCGTTGGCATAGCGTCCATGACCGGTTTGCGATTGGTTGTAGTCGAGCCACGGTTCGTCGTGCAACACCGTGGCGGTCGACCATTGCGGCGCATCGGCGCCTCCGTTCCAGAAGGGTGGCGTATTGTGTGCGCTGATGACGCGATGGTATGGGTCTTCATCGTGAATCATTTGTCCGAGTTCCTTCCAGAAGGAAAGGGGAAAGCCTCCGTTGTTGTACATGTTGTACTCTCCCGCGAGCACCCAGATCACATTGTAAGCACCAAAGCGGTGTATGAGGTACCGCCACCAGCGTTTGACAGCCTCAGGTCCCGCTGTGTCGTCAAGGTTTTCGCGACTCCACCATCCGTGAATCCATACTGTGATCCCCTTCTCGTTCGCATATTGGATCATCCTTTCGACGTGACGGACGTGTTCCGTATCAAGTTGAGAATAGTCTTCGGAAAGAGACGAACTCTCACGGCCCCAGCCGTTGCCCGGAACGAACAGCTGTCCAACAGTAAAACCCTTTTCAGCGCGGTTGTCCACCATCGCCTTGAACGTTTCAAACCGGATGCTTCGCTTGGTCCAGTTCCACCACGTGTCACCGATCCACAGGAAGGGTGTGCCGTCTGCGTATTCGAAGTATCGTCCTGCTCGTTCGGACCCTTGATGTACGCGAATAGGTCCGCGTCGTGTGGCGTTGTCCTGGAGTTCCTGGTCCGTCCAGGCGACAACCTTAAGTGTTCCACGTTTTCCGTTTAGCCCCCGGTCGGATGATGTGGTCTTGTATGCCCATGTACCGGCGGCAGGTGCGGCGAAGTTTACGACCCATTCTTTCCCACCGTTCCAGCATCCTCTCAGGGTGATGGATTTTCCTTTAGCCTCGCCGGCAGTGCCGGTGAAGGTCACGACGAGCAGGTCGTCACGGTTTTCTACCGGTATATCTGTATAGGGATTGCTGTATGTGCCGCGTGCTGTGAAAGTCAGTGTATGTACCTCCCAGGGATGGAGTGTGTCGCCGTGCGAGGCGGTGGTGATAAAAAGCGTTACGAGCAGAAGGCAAGTTCTGAAGGGCATGACAAAAAAGCTTTTAATGACTAGTAAATACTATTCCCACTGGAAGGCAAAGTATTCGCAGGGACCCGAGCCGGTGTTCGTGATGGCATGCGGGACCATAGAGCCGAGAAATATGACAGCGCCTTCCGGAACGCCCTTCCTGTTACCGTCAATGTACATTTCGGCTTTGCCATTGACCAGGAGGACGATTTCATCGGCCTTGTGGGTATGGGGGTCGTGACTGCTCAGACCTTGATTGAGGGTAGTGACGTGCATTTCCATCCGTTCGAACATCGCTGTGGGGCGATCGTAGTACCGCCTGATGCCGCCCTTTCCGTGTTCACGGAATGTGATCGTGTTTCTGTCGACCATGAAAGATCCGCCCGATGTCTGCCCGCGTTGGATGTCCGGCTTTCCCGTTGACCGGTAGGTCACGACATAGAACGTCACGGGGGCGTTGGAGGAGTTTGTAAGGCTGTGCGTGTCGCCGGGCAGGGTGAGGGCGACGCTTCCGGGTCCAAGCGATTGCGTAGCGTTGTTTTGTGTTACGCTAAGCGTACCCGATTTAACGATAACGAGTTCTTCCACGCCGTCATGGCGCTCGCCAGTTTCCGCGGAGGCGTTGGGCGCCAGGGTTACGGTCTGGATTTCGAGGTTTTCGAGGAAGCGGGTAGAGCCGGTGAGGATGGTAGCCCCTGCTTTTTTCTCGGGATATACGTCGGAATTTACGTGCCTTTGCTGGCCGGCTGCTGGGACAGCGAGGAGCGCTAGGAGCCAGAGAATGGTTGTCTTCTTCATGGATTGGCTGGAAGGGTTGGTGCAAGATAAGGATTGGCATGAGAGCGTGGTTCTGAAATTTTATCAAGGGCTTAGCCGTTATGATACAGTACCATTCGGGGACGTTATCGGAACCTGCACTGTCCTGTTTTTTGGCCAACGGGGGCGTTGTTGACTCGGCCCGTGAAAAGTCCGGGGTTGTCATTTCCCTTCAAATCTGCTAACATTGCACACTTCGTTTCTGGCCGTTTTGTTCGAAGCCGGGCCCTTAGCTCAGTCGGTTAGAGCGCCTGACTCATAATCAGAAGGTGGTTGGTTCGATCCCAACAGGGCCCACAAAATTCTTCCCCTGGCGCGTACACTCCCCCGATATGTATCGGGGCAGGTGGTCGCTGGTTCGATCCCAGCAGGGCCCAAAATTCTTCCCCTGGCGCGTACATAGTCTCGGAGAATTGAATGAAAGATAGGAGCACCTGACTCCCCCGATATGTATCGGGGCAGGTGGTCGCTGGTTCGATCCCAGCAGGGCCCACAAATTCTTCCCCTGGCGCGAAACCTGTCTATTGAATAAAAGTTTGGGGGCGCCCGACTTCCCTAAGCTTCCTATCTCAATCTATCAAAATGATTGAAAGTTCTCCGGAGTAATCTCGAAAAGATTTTCTGACAACTTCTGTCAGCCTCTCTTTCTATGTCCGCACCATCCACTATGTTTGTAACGCTGTGGCTATTGGCTTATAAATACTCTAATTACTTGACCGCCTATGAACTGCTACTGCTACATACTATTCAGCAACAGCTTAAACCGGTTCTATACTGGCATTTCCCGTGAACTAAACGAGCGAATTCTAAAGCATAACGACCATTCATACGGCAACAATCGTTTTACCGCGAAGGCCAACGCTGGGAATTGTTTCTCGCCATAGAATGTACGTCTCTCTCCACAGCTCGTAAAATTGAACTCCCTATTAAAAGGATGAAAAGTAGCAGTTACATTCGTAATTTGAAGAATGACCCGGCACTAGTCGAAACATTGAAGGCCAGATATTCATGCTAGAGCACCAAGTTTTGGGATTCTGTCACTCAGAAGTGTTACCGGATATTTACCATTCACCGATGCCAGGCACTTGCCAATTAGACCTCAAAGATGCAATTTTGTCTGCTTCTTTCTGCCCTCATTTATGCCTGACCACATCCTGATCGGATGAAAATAATTGTGATATCGCTACCGGACTCTCCGAGGAGAAAATTCATCGAAAGGCAATTCAGGTCTCTTAAAATTGAGTTTGATTTTTTTGACGCGATAAACGGGAAGAGCTTGTCAGCGAGCGAAATGAGCCTGTGTGACACTAATGCAATCCAAAATAACCCCAGATGGCTGAATCTAGGGGCAATTGGATGTGCGCTCAGTCACTATTTCGTGTACAGGAAGATGCTTGACGATAACATTGACAGGGCTATTGTCATGGAAGATGACATGATCATCACGAAGAATTCCCTGGCAACGATCGATGCGCTTTCAAAGAGAGACTTAAAAGAAGAAATAATTTTACTCTACTATAGATCCGGTAAGAGGATTTCACTTAGCATTCCCGATCACGAAGATGTCGGCGGGGTAAAGTTGCTCGCGCCGTATTCCATACAAGATATACCCACAGCTGCGGGCTGCTACTATATCACGCGACAGTCATGCGAGAAGCTTGCAAATTTTATTCTGCCGATAAGGGTGACAGCAGATTCATGGGGGTATTTTGTCGAGCGTGCAAACCTTCGTGGATTTTTGGTGGCCTATCCCCGTATTGTTGAATACGCCGGATTCAAAAGCGAGATAGGATATCACGATATGTACTCGGGGAAATTGATGAAGTTGATGAAGCGAGTGTTCGACCGTATCGATTTTTTCCCCGTCAATCTAATCCTTAGGGCGAGAAGGAAGGCGATAGAGGATAGGATGAGTAACTTCGACCTTACAGACATGCCCAGCGTGCTTTACGACAGTCTCGCACAGCGTACCTCCCCCGACGACCATTGACCCACTTCTCCCCGAACGCGCCGATAGGCGAGAACCCAGGACAGTGCCCGTAGCGGCAATGGCTACGCATCATTCAAGAGCCAGGGAAGTTATCCGGCTGAGACGGATGTGGAAGTCTGGACCCTTTATATCGGGAAAGTGAATGACGGAGCGCGTGAGTAGCTTCCAACATCCCCGCCAGGCACAAGAAAATCAACACCGTAAACATCCCCACCTGAAACATCTGATATCGGGCGTAGTGAGAAAGTACGATGTAGGGTGTCCACGATAAAAACAGGAAGTACGAAGTCAACCGAAAGATTGTCAGGTTCCGAATGCTCTTGAAGCAAAGGCAAATCAGAATGGCAACTGTAGGCACGAGAGCGTACAGGAAACCGGCTGCTGTCTGGCCCAGGGAACGAAACTTTCGCGAGGCAAGGAGGCTTTTCTTTTCCTGCCAGTCCTTTATGACAAGCGATGGACGAGATAGGTTTATCTTGTTGACTGTACTGCGAAAATCCTGTTCAGCGATATCCAGGTTCACCCAATAGTCCCAGATCAAAGCGCCCTGCGCTCTAAGTTTGTCCAGGTCGCCCGCTGGGATGTTTATCGTATCGGCGGTGATGAGATCGTCCGACGATATCAGAAATATGAATGCGTGTGCCGATCGCCGGAGCACCTTACGTACGAAGTCTCCACTATTGGTTTTAAGATAATCTATGGTCTCCCGCTTATAGCGTTCCATGAACTGCAGCTCGCCCTGCACAACATAAGACTGCGCAACGTCCGGATTGGCGATAGGGTGGTGGGCAATCCAATTGGACCGTTGCATCACTCCATCTGCATCCGCAACATTGGACATGTAAACCTCAAACCACAGATTCGACTTGAAGGGAACGAATTGTCCAAGTACGGCTTTATTGCGAATGCCCCACGTTAGCGTTGCGGCAACTGCCAACAAGATTAAGGCAATGCAATGTCTCCCAGGCACGGGAGCTTCGCGCTTGTTAATCAGGAAAAAACTGTTTGCTAAAACAAGCAACAGCGAACCGCCAAGCAAGAATACATTCGAGAGTGGCAGAACGATGGCCAGCACGTAAGCCGGAGTTTTATACTTCTCAAAACCTTTCTCGGCAATTTGAGCTACCAGATAAACCGTCACTACGGAGAGGAACACATTGAGTGCCTTATCGTCAAAATCCTTTATGAGGATTACTCCGCTCAGCAAGGCAAACACCGGCATGATGAGAAAACGGTATTTGTTCAGCGGTGGGGAGTAGTCAATTCTTAACAGGAGATACAGTGTTCCGGTGAGGACCAGCACGCGCAGAAAGAGTAATGCCCACATGGCTGCCGGTGTCTTGAGGCCAAAAACCACATACATCGAGGCATGAATAAGTACATAGGCTGGCGGGCACCAGGATGTTGGACCTGTTCCGTCGCCGAACACGTCGGCGAAACCATTTCCCGTAGCCACAGAAGCGGCTACATTGCCGTATTCGTATCCGAACGAGTAGTCGGTAACTTTGTCAACCCAATAGACATAAGTAAATACTCCACACGCCAGCAGGTAAATGCCGGTAAGGGCCAACGTGCGCACATGGCTGTCACGTAATATTGAATTGCCCATGCCCTGGAAGTTTGTAGACGTCTACGCTACTTTCTGTGACCGGTTGGATTTTACCAACTGCTTTTGCCAGTCACCAAGCTTTCTGTGTGGAAAGACGATATAAACTCTTCCCAGGAAGTTGAGCAGAAATCCGAGCAACGTCGCCGCAATTTTCGCCAACGATGCGGACACGCCCAGAACGATCAGATATTTGGTTGTGAGAAGATCCAATCCGGCTACCGTCAGCACGACGACCGAGTACATGATGATCTCGGTCGGAGTATTCCATTTGATGTTGCGCCTGAACAATATCGCTGTCGACAAATAGTAATTGAAGATGGCCGCAATAACGAACGCAACCGGTGCGGCAATATTTACGCTGACGTTAGCTTGATACAGAACCAGGAAGACGATAAGGTTGACGATCGCCGAAGTTCCACCGACGAACAAATAGATCAGAAACTGAATCGGGAGGGGAGCAAGCGGGGCATTGTATCGGAAGATGCAGTAAAGCACACGCAGACCATCCTTCCAGCCGATCTTCTTTCCTTCCTCATAGGTCCTTCCTTCGTATGATATTCCAATCTCATAAACTCTGCATCGCTTCTGCGCGACCTTCGCAGTGATTTCGGGTTCGAAGCCAAATCGGTCTTCTTCGATTTGGATATCCTGAATGATCTCTCTCTTGAAAGCCTTGTAACAAGTTGCCATGTCCGTTAGGTTAACATCTGTGAACATGTTGGAGATGGCGGTCAGGAACTTGTTACCCATGGAGTGCCAGTAGTACAGCACCCGGCGTGCTTCGGATGTCATGAAGCGCGAGCCAAATACGACGTCGGCAGTTCCATCTATTAAAGGCTGCAGAAGCTTTGGGATTTCCAGGGGATTGTACTCCAGGTCGGCATCCTGAACAATCACGAATTCGCCCGTGGCGTGGTCGAATCCGGTTCTTAACGCAGCGCCTTTCCCTTGGTTGACCTTATGCTTCAGCACTTCAATTGAAGGGTATATGTCCTGCAAATGACAAGCAATTTCATAACTCCTGTCTTTTGAACAGTCATCTACAATGATGATCTGAAGCGCAAGGTCGGGACCTTGGATCTCAAGAACTCTGCTGACGCATTGCTGCAGGGTCAACTCCTCGTTGTAACACGGAATAATGACAGATAACGTATGCATATCGGGGTATTTACAGCTCGCTAGCTTTGACACACCCCCCTTTAGGTATTATAATTACCGACAACCAAACAGATTAAAACCTCCTCACATCCCTATGATGTCAAAGTAATATGCAAGCTACGCGATACTTTGCTTACCCTTCAATGAGGTCAGTCTTAAGGAGCGATGATTTTGATCATCTAACCACAAAGTCATGGATAGCGTGACCGTGCAGAACGACCTCGCCGAGAATTCCTCTGTTCCCATTTTAGGAATAGTGTGCTCCGAGTGAGTCCTGGCGTTTTTGGCTTGCTACTTCAACTCAAAGACCGCCATCACAGGATAGTGATCGGAAAGGTTGTCCGTTGCCGCGTCTTTAATGATAGTACAAGACACCAGCTTTTCAGCAAGTGGTGCGTTTACCCAGATGGCATCGATCCGGCGGGGTACGGGGTCGCCGTATTTCTTCGTAGGGAACGTTCCGCTATGTTCGCGAAACTTTAGCCTGAATGTATCGCGGTAACCAGCCTCTTGGATGAGGTCCATAACAGAATAGTCGGGCTTGCCGTTGACTAAAGCCCGAACCCTCGGGTCGCTGTTCTGCCACTTCGTGAGAAAGTCAATCATCACCTGGTTGTGATAGGGCTGATCCTCACGCGAAACGGCGTTGAAGTCGCCCATAATGGCAATCATCGAGCCCTCGGGCAATGTGGCGGCATGAGCCAACACGAGGCGCAGTTCATGGCGACGCTTCTCATAGGTGAAAGGGGAGAGGTGCAGGACGAAAATGTGGATGCCCTTCACGTTGGCATACAGATACGCATGCCACATATTGTCGACTACCTTCTGAACATTCACTATAGGATGCTTCGACGACAAGGCGACGGGATAGCCTTCCGTCTTCGACAACACGGCGTAGGTATGACCGTACCGCGAGGCAAAGGCTTCCAGCCCGCGTTGGGTGAAGCGGTTCATCTCCTGGAACGCCACGATATCGGGATTTACATCCAACGCCCATTTGGCAAACTGATCGTACAAAAGGCTGTCGTTCTTGAATCCCTCAAAGACATTGTACGTCAGTATTCGCAAGGTCTGCTGTGCCTGCGCGCTTATGGAGAAACTTAGGAGGAAAATGATCGCGAAAAGCCTTGTCGCCATAATCGAACTTTTGTTCGAATATAACTATTCGGCCATAGCTTCGCGACACATCCCTGTATCATGAACAAAAAAAAGAGCCGCCCGGATAGTGGACGGCCCTTTGCCCGAATACAAACTAAACCTTATTCTCCGAAGAGCTTGTAGCCAAGGGAAATCTGGATGACACCGTTCTTGGCGTCGACGTCTTCTTCCATATCCCAGATCTTGGTGATACCCATCGTGTAGCGGGCAGCGGCGCTGAGTTTGCCGAAGCCAGCTCCGATACCGATGTTCACACCGAGGTCGGTGCTCTTGAAGAATTCCTTCATGTCGACTTCTGCTGATTCGCCTTCAACGTCAGCCTTAGCCTTTGCGCTCATGAGAAAACCGAACTGGGGACCAGCATGAACGTTGAAGTTACCAATATTGTACATCAGGTTCAGCGGGACGCTGAGGTAGTTAAGGTGAAGCGAAACTTCGTCTGTCATCTTCGGACCAACAGAGTTGTACAACAGCTCAGGTTGGAAAGAAAGCGCATCATTGAGACCAACATTGAGATACCCTCCGATGTGGTATGCAACACGCATAGAAAGGTCAGCGTCTTTCGCATCCTTACCGATTCCGTTAGCGAGGTTGAGGCCTGCCTTGAGACCACCGCTAATGCCTTGTGCATACGCACCGGCAGCGAGAAAAACCATCATTACTGCAGATAAAAAAATCCGTTTCATAAGCTTGATTGGTTTGGTTAAAAACTAGACTAGTAAAAATTGTTTTGTGTTAACGTGATAATTAATGATCTGATATACATAAAAGACTGCCGGATACACCGGCAGTCTTTCCTGACTGTAGTACTTTGTTCTTTTAGTCACCAAACAACTTGTACCCCAGCGACAGTTGGATGTTGCTGTTCTTAATCTTCGCATCACCTTCGCTATCCGGGATGTCAGTTAGTCCCAGATAATAACGAGCAGATGCATTGATCTTTCCAAACGATGCACCGAGACCGATGTTTACGCCAAGGTCAGTACCCTTGAACCAGTCCTTGATGTCGATTTCGGCAGAGTCGTCGCCAACAGAAGCTTTACCCTTCGCACTTGCGAGGAAGCTGAACTGAGGACCTGCCTGAACGTTTACGGTACCGAAAGAGTAGAGAAGGCTCAAAGGAATGGATACATAGTTCAATTTGTAAACAAGCTTTTCGTTACCCTCGCTCACCTGCGTACCGACGGAATTGTAAAGCAATTCAGGCTGGAAAGACAATACGTCAGAAAGCCCGAGATTCAAGAATCCACCAATATGGTATGCGACGCGCATATCAGTGTCACCAACATCCTCTCCGGAGAAGTTGGCGAGATTCAAGCCGGCTTTAAGACCGCCACTCATGCCTTGAGCGAGAGCGCCCGCAGCAAAAAGTGCACACAACGAAACAGTCAAAAAAATCCTTTTCATAGTCGAACTTGTGTTTAGTTTGATTGACAAATATGAGCAAGGTTAAAGTCTCGCACAATGCTTTACAAAGGCCCCAATTTCAAACCGAATAATCGAAAAGATATTATTACTCCCTTCTTACATCTGCGATGTAAACAATTGTCAAATTCCGCTTTCTACTTTCGTAGCCGGGCAATGCATTAATGAATTTGAGAAGCGCTTTGAGCGATTCAAATTTTGACAACAGCGCCTTTTTACGTGTAAGAATTCCGGTAAGAAAGGTTCGTAATTTTTTGCTGATTTGTTCCGCTTCAACGCCCTTTTGACGGTGAGACTATAGTCCTATTTTGGGAAACAGGGATAGGGAATCACTAAGGGCAATTCAAAAGGGTTGGAATGAATTCCAAACCAATGGGGATGCTATCAAAACGGTGGCAAGGCACGCTCCAACACATACACCGAGGGTGAGGGGCAGACTGAATTTGCTTTCCTTTGCCGAGACGACGTTGCGAAGATACACCGTGAAGTTGTTGGCGCGAACCGTACCGTTACTACCCTTTATGCGGGCGTTGCCGATCACCCTGTCAGACATAACGGAATCAACTTTGATATACACTGTCTCTCCAATCTCAGTAAGGAATGCGTAACTTTTTCCGGATTGAATTCTGTCCTTGATCTCCTCAGGCGCATTATTCTGTGAACCTGCCAGAGGCTTGTACACATGACAAGAAGTGAATAGGAGGATGCCCGTGATGAAGAGGACATAGCATCCCTTGGGCGCGACAGTGGTTTTCGTTTTCATATTACGATTCCAGGTTGAGCTTATTTATCCAAAGGAAAGGCGTATCCTCCGGACGGGAAAACTGATCTTCGCAACCTGTCTGCAGGAGTTTTGCATTTTTCCCAACAGCATGCCGGACGTTACGGGCTACCTACGCCTCTGTTTTCCGTAGATGTCCTGGAGATCGTTCTCGAACAGGGTATAGGGATCGCGATAGAATTTCAAAAAGTCCGGCACGCTTGGATGGCCGGGAAAGGGTGCGTAGTAATGCGTTGGACTCCGCGGATCGTTACGCCACACCAACACATAAGCCAATCTCAGGTCGCCGGTCTTCATCGTCTTTAACAAAGTCTGTGTCCACCACGTGGTGTCGGGAATTGACTCCAGCCCGGTTTCCGTAAACGCCGCAAGCTTGCCGGCCTCCTGTGCATAGTCGGATACGATCTGCAGTTTCATCGCTGCCCTCGCGACGTCATATCGATCGCGTCCGAGGTCGCCGTAGTTATCCATGCCGACCATGTCGACCCATTCGTCGCCGGGATACCGCTCGAGAAATTCCTCACGGGTTGCAAACCGATTGTCGGGTGAAAAGGCATAGAGAAAATTGTGTACACCCAGGCTGTCGCGCAGATAGGAAACCGTAAAGCGCCACAAGGAGATAAACTCTTCCCTGGTGCAATGCGGCTTGCCCCACCAGAACCACCCGCCGTCGAACTCGTGATAAGGTCGAAAGATCATGGGCACCAACGCACCATCGTCGCCCCGCAAGGTGTTCGCCCATTCGCCGATTCCGCGAAGGATCTCCTTGTACTTTTCATGGGCCTCCCCGCCAGGGATGATATACTTCACCGCGGGTAGCGATACCGAGTCGCGCCAGTAAAATCCACCGGGTGACACCGGATTGGAAAAATGCCACGCTACGGTAACGACTCCACCCCGGTTATACGTATCGATAACTGTTTTTCCGACGGCCTCCTTTGCCCCTTGTATCGCCTCATCGGAGCGTCCGGTAAATCCTAACAGGTCCACGCCGATTACAGCAGGGTGCGAACCGCATACCGACTTGACATCCGACCGGCCCTCGTCGCCGAACCAACCATGACCATACTCTGTAGCATGCTGATGTCCAAACAGCGTATGATTCTTGGAGAGCTCCATCAGGTTGCGAAACAGACTCTGCGTTTCGGGCGTGGCATCCCGATCGATAGGGCGCCCGTGCTGCGCGAATGACATCAGCGATGTCAAGAGCAGAATTGTTGTATGAATAGAAGTCGTCATGCGATAGGGTGTCCACCCATTGATCAAACAAGCTACGGACTTTGCCGTGGACCGTAATGCGGAAGCGGCAACCCATATTCGTATGCACCCAGGTCCGGTGCTTTTCCAGAATAGTCGTCGTTAATATTCGGAAGGACAGTACCGGCGTCAATGGGTGCAGAACCTTTTCGTAGCCGGAAGTCGTAGCCGTCTACCGGATACACCTTACCCGGGTTCTGAGGATCCGGCAAAAGAACATTTTCAAAAATGTCCGTTTCGACTTCGATACCGTGCCTTTCCAGTCCTGTTTTCTTTGAGAACTCCCGCAACGTTGCTGCCTCTACGGTCACGAGGTTTTTCTGATCCGTGTGATTCGCGAGGTCACTAGCCGGCTGCGACCACCGATACGGCATCCTGTTTCCTTTCTTTTTACGGTAGCCATTGTAGTCGAGCGTGGAATACGTCGTCGTTGTTGCAGCGCTCAGTGAAGCCCGGTTGTCAGAAGGCCCGATAAACAAATTGTTTCTGAAATGGCCGTTGGAGAATATGGTAATCGCAGCCTCCGCCACAAAGGTGTTGTGATAAGTCAGTATTCCCGCAGGCCGTACCATATACTTCAACGCCGTACCGGGAATGTTGTAGCAGACGTTTCGGATGAAATACACAGGTCCTCCAAAAATAGGTTGAGCGCTGAGTCCGGCGTGGTAGGCATTGAACCCCCGGTTTTCAAAGACGCGGATGTTATGCACGCCGCCGTCGGCTTCAATGAAGTCGTCCGATGTATTGAATATGTCATTTCTGTAAATGTCGATAGACACACAGTCCTTGCCGGCCTCAGGAAGGCCATGGGTATCCACGCAGATTCCGTCGTGGAAGTAGGCTATGTAGTTGTGACTGATCACGTGGCCTTGCCCGTATACTTTCACTGCATAGTAGGACGTCAACGGCGAAGGATTCTCAAATCCATACCATCCGATGAGCGTGTCGGGATCGTGTCTTCCGATCATGATATTGTCGCTGATATAGAAGTCTTTCGAATCGGCGCTATGTGTCATGACTGCGATGCCCACGTCTTCGATCCGGCAGTTCTTTACAGTCAGCCCACTGGAGCCCATCACGCGTTTGAGCCCTGCGTAAAACGCTATTTCCGTGTTGCGGATGGTGAGCCCTTCAAAGAGGTGGTAGTCGGCGGCCATCACGTCGAAGAGTCGGTAGGCGCCGTCACCGTCGAAGATTACCTCACCGTCACCGGCAGCTTTTATTGTGATGGGTTTGTCTGGTGTACCTTTCTGTGTCAGGACATAGGTTCCGTGAAAGTTCAGGCCAAGCGGATCGACGTAGTCCAGCCGGTTGCCTTTATACAAGCCTCCATGAACCAGGATAATGTCGCCGGGCATGACGCGCGGTTCCGGCACCACCCACCAGTCGCCGGTGTTGCCCCCACCATAATACGCTTCATTCAGACCGGTAAATGCTGGAGAATCTTTCGGTCCCTCGTAGCCCGGTGGATACACATGGAATACTCTCCCATGCTCATACGGTTTAGGTTCATCTTTCGTGCGGATGACCACCTGCTGTATAGTGTCGCCCACGACACCGTCCGGATCGGTGAGGATAAAGCGACATTCGTAATGCGTTGCGGGCTCAAGGCCGAAGATGCTGCCGGCGAATTTGTGAGGAGTCGTGTAGTTCCACCGTTGTTCGTGACCATAGACCTGTTCGCCGCCAATACGCAGAAGCGGAAGCGCGGGACGCCATTCCTGTTCGCCCACTTTGCGATATGAGACGGCAACGGAAGCATTGCGGTTGTTGTCGCCGGCAATGATCCACTGAAATCCAGCGCACACAAGGGTAGGAGGTTCTACTACCAGGTGATCCGATCGCGTTTCGTTGCCGGTGGGAGCGACTTGCGCAACGACTTGCACTGATGAGGTCAATACAACCGCAGCCGCGACGACGAAATTTCTGACAGTGCTGCGACCCTGGAGCAGACAACGGGTGGATCGGAATCTCATGGTTATGCAAGTTGCCACCGGCGAATGGCATGGCGAACAAAAAACCATATCAACGGCGGAACGCAGGCGCTGAATATGATGGCGAGCAGCGGTTGTGTGACACCGGTGTGGCCAATCCAGGCATAGGTGAAGCCAAGGGGAAGCGAGCCGCAGGCGAGTGCAAGGTGAAAGTAGCCGGCCGGCATCCGGGTGAGGCCGGCAATGCAGGCGATCACTTCAGGAAACACTGGAAGCCATCGGGAAAGCACTACGAGCCATCCGCCAACATTGTGTGACATCCGTTTAGCCCGGTCGTAGTCTTTCCGGCCCAGTATCCGCAGTGCGGCATTTTCCCCCGCGAGCCGACAGATCCAGTAGCCCGTGGCGCCCGCGACAAACGAACCTGCTGCGCTGATAAGACCGCCTGCGAGCGTGCCATACAGGTAACCCAGCGCCGACATGATGATCGTTGCAGGCAAGGGTAGGAGGAGGTCTGACGCCAGGAGCACGATGCCGGCAGCCCAGGCCCAGCCGCCGTACCGGCTCAGCCACGCCACCGAGCCGTCGTGCGTGAAGGTGTCGGTGAAGTCGGCGCCGAACAGGAAGAATGTCAGGAGCACAATCGCTGCGAGACCGAGAAACACAAAAAGAAGACGCATCGAAAGAAACTTGCGGTTGTCAATATACTGAAAGATCGCACGCGGCTGCCGTATTGGAAATGCTTTTCAATTTGCCTTTATTGACTTCCGTTCTGAACTATCAATTGCTATGGCAAAACCGGCGCCACAATCCATCGATCCGAGTGATGTACCGCGTCTTGCCGCCGAGCTGGTGAAGAAGGTTCGCTTTCCTATGCTCGCGACAGTCGACGGTGATCAACCACGGGTGCGCCCGGTGTCGCCGGTGCGGACCGACGGGTTCGTTGTGTACGTAGCCAACCTTCGGTCGTACGGAAAGACGGCTGAGATCGAGGCTAACCCGAAGGTGGAATTGTGTTACCTGGACGAGGATCACAACCAGGTACGCATCACCGGTACCGCCGAGGTGGTGCGCGATACGAACCTGTTGCAGGAGATCTGGAATGCAAACAAGCTACTGCAGCATTACCTCGGCACGCCCGACAACCCGGATCTTATCGTGTACCGCATCAATCCCGCGCGCGTTCGGTTTATGCTTGAATGGGCGCTGGAATATTATGAGGTGCCGTTGTGAATCGGCACCAATAATCGTTACGTCAACAAATACTTTTTCAACAACCTGATCCCTTCATGGATTGCGTCACGTCCTGACGACTCGATACCATACCATCCGCGGTAGCCACTGTCCTTTGCCAGTTTGATCATCTTAGCGGTCAGCTCTTCTGTAGGCTGATTCCGGTACGACATGCCTTTGGCGTAAGGAAGTGTCTTTTTCAGGTAAGTAAGATTGTCGAAATCATCCGAGGGCCTTCGCCAGTCGGGATACGTGCCAAAAGCGGGACGATTGACTTCCTTCATTAACGCTACCATCCAGTCAGGATCATTGGACAGGCCGCCGTGGTTTTCGATGACGATGGAGATTCCTGACTCTTCCGCGTAGTCGAGGAGCATGTTGTAGGATTCGGCTGCCCATTTCAGGCCCTCTTTGGGATCCGCGTTCTCCGGACCCCGGCAGTTCGTGCGTACGGCATGGCATCCCAGGTAGTGCGCGATATCTACCCACTTTCGGTGCGCGATAGCAAACTGTCGCCTACCTTCGGGCGTCGGAGCACAGCCGTCACCTTCGTCGTCTACCATGATCAACACCATGGCCACGCCGTGATCGGCAGCATTCTTTTTCAACTGGTTAAGGTATCCAATGGTGGGTACTTCGAAAAGGGTGTTGACGAACTCGATGCCGTTCAAACCGAAATCCTCGCGCGCAATACGCGGGAAGTCCAGGTTCTTCCATTTGCCGCTGCGGATCTCTTCCACCAGTGCCCATTGAGCCAGCGAGATGTCGTCTTTCTTGGGGCCAGCGCCCGTGCCTGCGAATGTATCTTGCATACCGAAAGGAGTTAGTACGCCCATGGCGCTCATCGCCAACGTCGTTTCAATGAAATTTCTTCGATTCACAATGTTTTTATTTACTACTGCAATAAACCCGCAGCTGCTTACATTTCCCAGCCAGGACGGTACTCGCGATAGAGGAATTTATTGGCCTCTTCGTCGTTAGTGATCTTCATCTGCGCGGAGTCGTAGTTTACCTTCTTCCTTGCGCGCAGCGCCACAGCGCCGAGAAGTATCGTTTCGCTGACAGGTCCCGCGAGGGTGAAGCTGCCTGGCGACTGCTCCTTGTTCTTGAACGCGCGGATCCAATGCTCTTCTCCGCGTTCCACAACTTCTTCCGCCGGCTCAGTGCTGCCTGTTGCTTCGCGCATCTTGCTTTCGGGAAGCAGTACCGGTTTTTCGCAACGGAAGCCGGCAATAATCTTCCCTTGATCGCCGACGAACATCATGCCTTCGCGCGGAAGTGCATTGTCACCCATCTCAACCGGCGTGCGGGGCTTCATGCCTCCATCGTACCAAAAGAGATCGAAAGCCGGGAGCGTTTGCTGGGCGGGGAATCGGAAGTGAACGATGCAGGAGTACGGGAACGCGACGTCGTTGCGAAGCGGGCGGCTAACATTGCCTTCGATGGTACAGGTGGTCGTTCCGTACGCCTCCGCGGAAAGCGGAGCTGTGTTGATGCCCAGTGTAAGGAAGAGCGGCCACAAACTGTAGTGACCCATGTCGGCAATGCTTCCTCCACCAAAGTCGTACCACCCCCGGAACACATTATGCGTGTAGTTCGGATGATAGGGTCGATGCGGAACCGGTCCCAGCCACAAATCCCAGTCGAAACCCTCTGGCACCGGTGGCGTGTCGGTAGGATTGGACGTCCATTGCGGCCATACGGGCCGGTTAGACCAATTGTGAATTTCCAGTAGCTTTCCGATCCGTCCTTCTGCAATCCATTTCTTCACCAGTTCGTTGCCGCTGCGTTTGCTCCATGCAAGCAGGTGGGTGCTCACGCCGGTCTTCTTTGCAGTGTCTATAACGAGCCTGGCCTCGTACATGCGGTTGGCGAGCGGCTTATGAATGACGACGTGTTTTCCTTTCTTCATCGCGGCTACGGATATGTACCCATGCAGGTGATCCGGCGTCATGATCTTTACGGCGTCAATGTCTCGCTCTTTTTCGAGGAGTTCGCGGAAGTCGCTGTACGACGAGCAACCTTTATACTTACCGGAGGGCTTGTTCTTCGCATAGTATTTCTCCACCAGCTCTTTGCCAATGTCTCGCCCGCCTGGAATGCCGTTGAACTTCTCACCCCAGGTGGGTTCACCTAGCGTTTCCCGGATGCCATTGCGAATGCCATGTGGTGACCAGTCGATGTAGTTCGTGCTGAGCTTATTGGGGTCGCATACAGAAACGATGTGCAGTTCGGGGTTAGTAATGATCTCGCACATTTCGCGAAGACCTTGCGTACCGCAGCCGATATAGGCGAGGTTCACCTTGTCGCTGGGCGGCACAAACCCCGGGCCGCCGACCACATGTCGCGGCACGATAGTAAATGCAAGTGATGCTGCGGCCGCGGTGCCGATAAATTCCCGGCGGTTGATGTTGCCTTTGTTTTTCATGATGAGTGATTTGTGATTTGGGAATAGCTCCCTGAATTCAGTGACTTTCGGATCAATTTAATGAATAATAGAAAGTAGGGTTAGGAGAATTTCGAAAAATCCGGGTGTTGACTTACACACGCAACACACACTTGGCCACATCATCAAAAAAAGTGAAACTCGACGGTTTACCGCGAGCACATTTTTGCATTAAGCGCCGTAAGAAACCCGCGCATGGACCACTTTACCCCGTATAGCAAGAGCAGAAAGGGCCGCACGATCCTTATCGTGGGCTTTATCGCTATGTTGCTGGCGGGATGGCTCATGTTGGAACGCGGGTTGGAAGTTAACCCCGACATGATGCGAAGACTGGCGCAAAGTCCGCTAGCTGTCTACACAGCAGCGCTTCCCTCCCCGTTGAAGGTAGACGAAGTACGCGACATCAACTTGATCGGATGTTGGCCAAGGATTCAGGGCGACACGGATATGAGCACGGGCCCTGGCGATTACGTGCCGGTGCGGTGCTCTTCCAATATTTATATAGACGGCGACAAAGTGATGCTCAAAGTCTTCTTCCGGATTGAAGAGGATGGCGGCGATCATACGGTGTATTCCGGCGCTCGCACCGTCGTCCTTTTCGAGAACGACCGCTCCGGCTATCGCATCAGCACGGTCGAATTGCAAGGCCCGCGTCTGAACAATTTCATGCTCTATAGTGCCGGGGTCAATACGGACTTCCGAAGTGTTGGCCCACTCGACTCGTATTGGGAGACCCTCGAGTATCGTATCGACAGCCCAGCAGATGACCAATTGCACATAGGCATTCGCGGCCGACTCTCTTTTCGCGTCGTACTGGAGCGAGCCAACGCGATCGTCAACGCCCTTACAAGCCGCAGCTAACGCCGTTCGCCGGCTGTGCACAGAGCGTGCTCCAAATCCCTTTTATAAAGTAAATCTTGTATTTTTTTACGCAACAAACGACATTGATCGTTCAACGCGTTGCGAAATGTTTACTAAAAAATTGTTGCTTGGATTTGCGTCCTGCGTGGTTCTTGTTGTGCCTGCTTTTACGCAACAAATCGCAACATTTAAGCCCCAGGTTGCGCAGATGAACTCTGGCACCCCCGTTAGTGTAAATCTGGCGGAACTGCCCAACGTCGATGCAAGCAAAGTTACGTTGGTGGAAGTGTCGCCAAAAGGGAAGACGCCTGTCCCGTTCCAGATTGACAACGGAACGCTGTGTTGGATTCCGAAACCCGGTGCAACGGAGTATCAATTGCGCAAAGGAAAAGCCCGGGCCTCCGAAGGTGTCGCCGTTATCGACAAGGACGGCACGCTAACCCTCGAGGCGTCTGGCAAACCCCTTCTCCGATACCAATATGCAACGGTGCAGCCTCCGGCAGGGGTTGATCCTTCTTTTCAAAGGAGCGGTTTTATTCACCCCCTGTGGTCGCCTCGTGGTCAGGTACTTACGCGTATTCAGCCAAAGGATCACTATCATCACTATGGGATCTGGAATCCCTGGACGCACGTGCTTTATGAAGGAGATACTGTCGACTTCTGGAACCTCAGGAGCCGCCAGGGCACGGTGCGCTTTGCAAATCTGCAGTCTACTACTTCGGGACCCGTCTTCGGAGAATATCGCGTCCTGCATGATCACGTGGGTTTCCGCAAGCATTGTGAGGAAGTTGCCTTGAACGAAGTGCAGACCATCCGGGTGTACGATCCGGCCGGGGAAGATCATTATATTGTAGACCTGACCTTTGAGATGAGGTGCGCGACGGAAAGTCCGGTGCACCTTCTGGAGTACCGCTACGGCGGACTGGGTTGGAGAACAACCGAGGATTGGGACAAAAACAACAGCAAGGTCCTTACTTCGGAAGGAAAAACAAGGCGTGACGCCGACGGGACTAAAGCCCGGTGGTGTATTGTTGAAGGGGAAGTTGGCGGCGATTATGCCGGCGTTGTAATGATGTCGCATCCTTCCAACTACAACCATCCGGAGCCCTTGCGGATTTGGCCCGAGAATCAATACGGAAGAGGCGATATGTTTGCTAACTTTTCACCGACGCGGGACACGGACTGGCTCCTGGAACCGGGGAAGACCTATGTGCTGAAGTACCGGTTCCTGGTGTATAACGATCCGCTTACCCCCGAGCGGGCCGAGGCAGCCTGGCAGGCGTTTGTGAACCCTCCGGCCGTTCCCCTGGTAAAGAACTGACTTCAAAAACCTATACCCATGAAGAAGACATCTAAAACCGGCATCTCGAGAAGAAAATTTATCTCGACAACCGCTAAGACTGCCGCCTTTGCAACCGTGGCAATCAGCGGGTTTCCGACGATAGTTCCTGCCCGCGTACTGGGCAAATATTCACCTTCCAACCGCATCAACGTCGGTGCAATTGGCACTGGCCGCATATCGCGGACGCACGACATGCCTGGCGTCTGGCAATACGACTACGCGCAGATTGTTGCAGTCTGCGACCTGGACACGAAGCGTGCCGCACAAGGAAAGGAACTTGTCAATAAGATCTACAGCGAAAAGACCGGAAAACCTTTCGACGGCGTGAAGGAATACCACGACTACCGCGAACTTATCGCGAACAAGGACATCGATGCCGTGCTGATCAGCACGCCCGATCACTGGCACGCCGCCATAGCAGTTGACGCCGCCCGCGCGGGTAAGCACATCTACTTGCAGAAACCCACCTCCCTCACCATCGAGGAGGGTCGGATCATGAGCGACGTGATCAACGCCAGCGGAGTGAAATTCCAGATCGGCAGCCAGCAACGCTCTTCCGAACAATTCCGCTACGCCGCCGAACTTGTGCGCAATGGCCGCATCGGCGAACTCAAGAAGGTATATGTCGGACTTCCGGGCGACCCTTCTGGCGACGAAGAACCTGAGATGCCAATTCCACCGAATTTGAACTACGACATGTGGCTCGGCTCCACGCCCTACGTCTATTACACTGAGAAACGTGTCCACCCGCAAGATGGCTACGGCAGGCCAGGCTGGTTGCGTTGCGAACAGTTTGGCGCCGGAATGATCACCGGCTGGGGAGCACACCACATCGACTCCGCTCATTGGGGTATGGGTACGGAGCTTACCGGTCCTATCGAAATATGGGGACATGCCGAGTTCCCGAAGTCAGGATTGTGGGACGTTCATGGCATCTTCACGACATACGCATTGTACGAAAACGGCGTAGAGATGACTGTCAGCAATGAGTTGCCGAATGGCGTGAAGTTCGAAGGCACGGAAGGCTGGATATTCGTTACCCGTGGCAACTACCGCGCCACGGCCAGCGATCCGGTACCGAACCGCGATGGCACCAAGCCCCTCGACGCAAGCGATCCGAAGATCATCAAATCAGTGATCGGCCCCGACGAATTCCACCTCACAGTAAGCAAGGATCACCACGGCAACTGGCTGGAAGCAATCCGCGACAATAAGCCGACTATCGCGCCGGTGGAAGAAGCACACCGATCCTGCTCGGCTTGCCTGCTCCATCATATCGCCATGAAGCTCGACCGGAAGATCTACTGGGATCCCAAGAAGGAACGCTTCAAGAACAACGACAACGAGGCTAATTCGATGCTGTCGCGGCCGCAGAGAGAACCGTATGTCGTCAGAAAGTAGGCAGTTGGCAGTTGTTAGTAGGTAGTAGGTAGTAGGCACTGGGTTTACTACAAGGAATCCATTGGGTTGCAACTTGTCCATAGCGCCTACATTGCCATTGCGTCCCAGCGAGGCGTTATCGGGATTTCTTTAATACTTCGGCTACTAAGTTGATGTCATAGACCCATTCGCCGACCACCTATTGCCAACACGGTCTTAAACAAAACTAAATTGTAAATTGCAGCGCCAAGTATAACAGTACACTATGAGCGAGTCGACACCAACTTCAACATTCCAATACTTCATCACTTCAACACGCTTCATCCGTTTTCTTCTTTTTCTCCTCATAGTAATGCTCTCGTCCTGTAGTGAAAAGCCCGCGACGGAATCAGAACGGGCTGCTGTACGGTTGATCACGCTTGATCCCGGACATTTCCACGCTGCATTGGTTCAGAAGTCCATGTATCCAAATGTGGATTCCGTAGTTCATGTGTATGCGCCGGAGGGTCCGGACGTGCAACTGCACCTGCAACGCATTGAAGGATTCAACACGCGGGAAGAGGAGCCAACAGCGTGGAACGAAGTGGTGTACACGGGACCGGATTTCTTTGAACGCATGATTGCTGAGAAGCCGGGTAACGTCGTCGTGCTCTCCGGTAACAACCAGAAAAAGACCGAGTATATTATGAAGTCGCTCCAGGCCGGGTTGAACGTGCTCGCGGATAAGCCCATGGTGATCGACCATGAAGACTTTCAATTGCTGACCGAGGCGTTTGAGGTGGCCAGGCAGAACAACCTGTTGTTGTACGACATCATGACAGAGCGGTCGGAAATTACCACCATTCTCCAACGCGAGTTCTCACTCCTCAAGGAAGTATTCGGTGAACTGGAGAAAGGTACACCTGAAGAGCCCGCGGTCACGAAGGAGAGCGTCCACCACTTCTTTAAATATGTTTCAGGCAGCATCCTCACGCGTCCGCCCTGGTTCATGGACGTCAGTCAGCAGGGGGAAGGCCTCGTCGACGTGACCACCCACCTTGTCGACCTCATACAATGGGAGTGTTTTCCTGACCAGGTGATAAACTATATGCATGACATCAGCGTGAACGACGCCCGCCGCTGGTCGACCGACATGACATTAAGCGAGTTCAGCGCGATCACAGGATTGGATGCCTTTCCGGATTATCTCCTCCCGCATGTTGTCAACGACACGATACTGCAAGTGTACTGCAATGGAGAGATCAACTACCAGCTCCGCGGCGTTCATGCCAAGGTTTCTGTGATCTGGAATTACAAAGCGCCGGAAGGAACGGGCGATACCCATTATTCCATCATGCGCGGCACACGGGCGAACCTGATCATACGCCAGGGCGCGGAACAGGACTATAAGCCTACGCTCTACATCGAACCGGTTGGGGAGATATCCGGATATGAAGAGATACTCAACAACAATTTGACAAAAGTTCAGTCGACTTTCCCGGGGGTTACGCTAAAGAAAGTGGAGAAAGGGTGGGAGGTTGTGATACCCGATCATTACAAGGAAGGACACGAAGCACACTTTGCGCGGGTGATGGAACGATTCCTCGATTACCTGGAGAACAAGAGCATGCCTGAATGGGAGGTGCCCAACATGATCGCCAAATATTACACGACCACAGCAGCGCTTGAGCTTGCCCGCGGAGGTGAAGAGTAATATCTACAGCGAGATTTGACGTTTCCGCCTGTTGGGAAATCTCACGAACTAGACTTAAGTTTGGCCGGTAGTCGTCATGTTGACGGACCACCTGTGACGATGTCGACGACCAAATGACAGCAGCCGTAACGGGACCGACCGGTTGGGAATGAACAACTCGAAGCGCAGAATCTTCATCCACATATCCCTTTTCGTTCTGACGTTTGTTACGACAACACTGTCGGGCACAGAGTGGGCGTATTCGAAATCCATCTTCTATTCTGAAAACTACACCTGGTCTGACTTCTTACTAGGGCTGCAGTATTCGGTGCCTTTACTTCTCATCCTTACCGTTCATGAGTTTGGGCATTACTTCACTGCGATGATACATAGGGTAAGGGCATCGTTGCCGTACTTCATTCCCATACCGCCGCTCTTAACCATCGGAACGCTCGGCGCCATTATTCGCATACGCGATCGCGTATACTCCAACGTCCAGCATTTCGACATCGGACTGGCCGGACCTCTTGCCGGGTTCATCGTTGCCCTGGGTGTTTTGATTTATGGCTTTCGGACGTTGCCTCCTCCGGAGCACATCTATACGTTTCATCCGGAATATGAACAGTACGGACTCGATTATGCCAAGCATGTTTACACCGATGAATACATCCGCGAACACAACCACATCGATCTTGTGTTCGGCACCAACCTGCTGTTCATGTTCTTCGAAGAGTATGTCGCTGAACCCGGCTATGCACCGAATCCCCGCGAACTAATGCACTATCCGACATTGCTCGCGGCATTCATTGCGCTCTTCATTACGAGCCTGAACCTGTTGCCGATCGGACAACTCGATGGTGGCCACGTCATTTACGGTCTGTTTGGACGACGAGGACACCGCGTCATCGCCATTACCTTCTTTGTTGGCCTGCTCATGTACTCCGGTCTCGGCTATATCAGCCTTCCGCAAGATCGCGATCAGCTTTGGAGCATCGTTCCCATCGGCGTGCTGTTTTACTATTTCTGTCTTAAAGGACTGGGGTTGAATGTCACAGACACGCTCATGTATGCCGTAGTCATGGTAGCGGTGCTGCTGGCGCTCGCGTGGTTGTTCCCTAACCTGAAAGGATTCTCGGGATGGCTCGTCTTCGGCATTGTCGTGGGGCGGATTTTTGGCATCTACCATCCTCCCTCGGAAATTGAAGTTCCACTAAACCCCACACGCATAATGCTGGGGTGGATCTGTCTGCTGATATTTATCGTCTGTTTTAGTCCGGTCCCTGTATCCGTACGGGAGTTGCCGCCGCTTCCTGACGCTGCTCCTTAGCGAACCAGCACTTTCCTCTGTCGGACGTTTCCGGCCTCGACCCATTTTACCAGGTACATTCCCGGCGAAGGCGAGTTCAACGTAACGCGCGTATCGTTGCCGGAGGAATCGATCGACCACGGCACAAACCGGCCCATGACGTCGGTAATCTCAACCTGCCCGACAACGCCAGGAAGGAAGAAGGTTCCATCGTTCGGATTTGGATAGAGATCGCGGCCGCGTTCTTCATCAGGTACCGCAGTAACAGGATCGGCCTTTCCTCCAAACACCGGCCGGATCATCAGGCTTCCTTGGACGTCGGCATTCCTCTGCCAGGTGCCTCCGGTGAGTACGAATATCCGGTCGCCCGTATCGTTACTTTTGTCCAGCCCCACCTTGACGCCGGAGATGACCGGCTCCCGATAGCCGATATAAAATACAGAATCGTTGATAAACAGCGGTGGCTGAAGGGGAAGGTACATGAACTCGTTTTTGGAGTTCTTGGTGATCGTCCGTCCGAGCATACTGTATATCGGATTCTGCGTAGGCTGCCCGTTGTCGTCGCCGTAGATGTACAGGTCCAGGCTTTGGCTGTTCGATCCGCCGAGATAAGGAAAGTAGATAAGGATGCCTGCCAGCGTAGCGGTGTCCGTTCTCATTACAAACTGGTATGCAAGCCTGTTGCCAGCCTGCGTTAACCCGGCAGAATATTCTGCTACGCCGTCGTCGTACGCATAATAATCCCGGAGCGAATACCACGTCGAAGTCGTGTCGTTCACACGAAAGTCGAGGGGGAGAAACGCCGGCCGCTCCGCATCTATGCTATCGCTGCTGATGACCTTCAGCTTGAGTTGGACGTCGATGGCGTCGGCTGTGGGATCAAATTGCAACGGATCGCTTGGGTCTGGTAGCGTGTCCAGCCGCACGGTAACCCGTTCATAAGGGAGCATGACACCACTTGTGCCTTTCACACCCCGGGATTTGATAAGATTTTTTCCGAAAACAACTGGCGGATCTTCGCCGAAATAGTGGTAAAACTTTGCGTTAACACGATAGTTGATGGATGCACCTCCGAAATCCGAGCCTCGCAGATTTTGTACGTCAAAGGTGACAGTGTCCAGCGTGTTGTCGACGAGGAAGTGGCTAAGCGGCATGGCATAGTAGGGACCGAACAGCCGCGACATCGGCGATGCGGCAGCACGGTCGGGGAACGACGGCGTTGAATCATCCCGGCCTTTGTTGAGAAGCACATAGTCGACGATCCACGTGTCGAAAGGCCCGGACATCCTGCCGTAGGTGCGGAAGCGGAATTGGAAGCCGTCGTGGAACCACCGCTCTTCGTGTACGGGCAAGATCACAGTGTTAAAGCCTTCAAAGTCGGGCACCTCGTCGCCATGAACTGTGAACACGTCCACCCAGCTGCCCTGGTCGTCGCGGAATTCGACGCGCAGGAAGTCAGTGTTGTCGGGCGGTTCGCCGTAACCGCGCCATTGATAGAAGAAGCTGAGATATACTGTATTGCGTTCGTTCAACGGAACTTCGGTCATGAGCAGGGGTCGCGATACAAGTTTGTCGGTGAATCCTATCGCGCTCGTCTCGTTGGGGTTGTAGGGTACGCCCAGCGAGTCGAGACCATCGAAGGTCGCGACGTTGATCGTGGGAGCATTCAACCCAAGGCCACTCGAGATATATACCGAGTTGCTGTTTACCCACAGCGTGTCGGGGTAACCCGGCTCAACGGTCGAGAAGTCGTCCCAGAAGGGAAGACTCAGGGGAGTAGTGCTTTGAATGCGCGCGCTGCGGTCGGGGCGTTTGTTTGCTGAATGGGGAATTGGCGCCTCCGTCAACTGAGCATGCACGGGACCGACGGCAAATGACAGCAGGCAGAGAGAAAGGAACCAGGCCGCCGGGTGGAACGGGAAGTAGTCGCTATGGTTACTCGTCTTCGCCATCAGGAACTAAGGATCCTTCCTTTCCAATCCAGAGTTCCACGATATCACCCACCCGGATTGTTTCATAGGCCAGCGGTTTTTGCTTAAGAACGACAGGTTCGGCATTGGTGGTATCGCCCACGACGTGAATACGCCCCAGGTTGAGGTTCGTTCCGAGAATATAGACCTTGGCTTCCTCCAAAGTGTAGCCCAGTACGCTCGGTGCTTGCATGGAGTTAGGGCCGCCATCCATTACCACCAGGTCTATAGCCGATCCCTTCGGCACCCTGTCTCCTTCCTTAAGCACCCTTCCATCGTACTTCATCGCCTGTACTACGTTAAGGAACGGACCCGAAGTGAGCTCAATTTTTCCGCGTCTCAGTTCGTTGCTGCGCAGTACGGCTTCAGCATTGGTTACCGACCGGTCAACCAGGTTGGGGATCGGTACAGTAGGGGGGTTAACACGATTCAGCGAGATAAATATTTTCCGGCCTACCTTCACTTTCGCGCCGGCTTGCGGAAATTGTTTCAATACAGTAAGGGGAGGGTATTCGTCGGAATACGATGAATCGTTGACTTCCCAACGAAGGTTCCGCTCACCGAGAAACTCATCCAGCCGGTCATGGCTCATGCCCTCAATATTAGGCACGGTGATGGTTTCGTTGTGGTTAGTTACGGAGGGCAGGTAGATGTAGAAGTATAAGATCGCCAGGGTAAACAATACGATGCCCGCGAGCAGCATCTGGACCAGCACGCCGCCCCATGTTTGGGTCATATACTCCCTGAATCTTCTGAACATTGCTTTAGAACGCCATACAGGCGTTTCAATTATACGGCGAAATGGGCAAAATAAGAAGGAGGCGTAAGGTATGGACGGAAATTGCGGGACTTCTAAAATTTCAGTGAGCTCTTGTAATCCCGCTCAACGGCCTTCCCCAGCTGGTGCCGCTCGAAGCCGAGCTGGATCAACCGGGTAATCAAATCCTGGAACTTCAGTCCCCGCTCACGCCACATCATCGGATACATGGACGAGTTCGTGAACCCGGGAATTGTGTTTATCTCGTTCACATAAATGCCGCCCTCCTTCGTCACAAACAAATCGACCCGTGCGAAATCTTCTCCGTGCAAAACTTCGTATGCCTTGACAGACAATGCACGGATCTGTTCGATGATATCCTTCTCCAGCTTGGCCGGAACTTCGATCTTCACCGCCTTTCCATCCACATACTTTGCGTCGAAGGTATAGAATTCGTATTTGTCGCTGATGATGATCTCACCGGGGTTCGATGCCTCCGGCGGAAAGTTGCCCAGTATGGCGCATTCAATCTCCCTCCCGTGAATGTACTCTTCGATGAGGATCTCACGGTCGTAGGCGAATGCCTCCTTCAATGCCTGCTCCAGGTCTTCTTTCTTCTTCACCTTAGACACGCCTACCGAAGAACCCAGGCTGGCAGCCTTAACCATGAATGGCGTCCCCAGATTCTCAACGATGGCCTCGTAAGTTATAGCGTCCCGATCCCGGTGGTTGAAGGTCATGAACCGTGCGACAGGCACACCGGCATCTTTCAGCAGGCGCTTGGCGACGATCTTGTTCATGGATATCGCCGAGCCGAGAACGCCCGTACCCACCATCGGTATGTCGAGTGCCTTCAGCATGCCCTGTATGCTTCCATCCTCGCCATCGGTTCCGTGCAGGACGGGAAACACAATGTCGACCTTGATGCGATCGCCACTTGCAAGTAAGGTGAATCCCGGATTGTGGGGATCCAGGATGAGACCCAAAGCCTTGCCCCGGTCTATCTCCCGCTGCACACCCATCGTCAGGAACCACTGACCGCTGCGGCTAATGCCGATGGTCATAAGCTCAAACTTGCTCTTATCGAGGAACTCGTAGACGTTCTTGGCTGAGTTGACGGAGACGCCATGTTCGACGGAGCGTCCCCCGTATAGTATGGCAACTGTTTTCTTAACTGGCATGAAAAAGTTCGTTAGCTAATGCATCAAAAAAATGGTACCCGCGTGCATTTGCAATTCTCCGCAAACGATTTGGTCATGCGCATCGTGCGCTATACCCGGAAATGCCGCAAGATGTTGATATTTATTCTGTTATTCAAATGGATTTTTTGACGAGTCAACCCCGGAGGAACACCCGGGTTGCGTAATACCTTCCGCCAATGCGAAGCCTGAGGATATATATCCCCGTTGCCACCCTGCCCGCGTCGATACGAAAGGTCTGATTCAACACCTGCCTAAGTTCAGCCTGAACCAGGGTCCTGCCCGTAACGTCTATAATCTCGTATCCCACCGGACCGGGTTCGTTCAGGTTGAACGTAATGTTGAATGATCCCGGTGCGGTTGGATTCGTACCGTGTACCAGGAACAGTTCGTCGATTTGCCTGGGGTCGGGGTCGTCGGATGCAAAGAACTCCAGGTTGTCGAGGTACACGTTGTTCCCGTTGGCATTGATGAACACGAACGCAAGTCGGGCATCTGCATTTCCGGCAAGCTGGTTCAGGGGAACGAATTTCCTGATCCATTCGCTTGGCCCGGAGGGCGTCCACGGCGTCGCAGACGACGCAACGGAAAGCTGCTCTGCCGCCTCATCATAAACGACGAACGGATAGGTCATTCCGCAGTCGATACTCGCAATAATCTTCAGCCGGTCCTGGCGGTCCTGGTTTGCGGCATACGACACATCGAAGAAAAGGCTTGCCGTCGGCATTCCCGAAAAGTCCAAAATCGGACTTACCAACCAGGTCTCATCGCCCTGAAGGCTGTTGTCAAAAGCGTTAAAGAACGCAGACTGCCCGTAGTTGGTAGTTGTCAACGTCCACTCCATTCCGGATTCAGCATTGAGCGACAGCCACCCGTTAAAGCCACTGTCGAAGTCTTCACGGAAGGGAATTCGTCGTGTCTCCCTGTCTACAAACGCCACTACACTTTTGGTGTTGTTGTTGGGATCGACGTCGATAAGTCCGTTGGGGTCAGACACTACAAAAGAAAGCGTGTTCATGCCGTCGTTCAATTGTATTCCCTGCAATGACACAATCGTTTCGGCGCCGGGTGCAAGGTTTTCTTCATGCGGGATGATGACGATTGAACCGTCGTTCACGGTCATGCTGATGGTGAAGTTCGTTATGGTCACGGTACCCGTGTTCTGAATTTTCAGTTGCGGAATCACGGCATTGTCGCATTGCACGGGCGAGGGACTTACCACTTCCTTCAACGCGAGGTCCTCCTCTGCGCTGGTGACAACGGAGATGTTGTCGAGGTAGAGGTTGTTGCCCCAGTCGTTCGTGGCCGCAAAGGCAAGTTGAACGCTTGCCTCACCGAGATAGGGGGAGAGATCGATGATTTCCCTCCGCCAGTCGCCAGCGCCTGAAGGCGTGAACGGTGCGTTTGAAGAAGGGACTGTTGCGAGTGTACTACCCGACTTGTCATATATTATAGTGGCATTGAAGAGATCGTCATCACAGTCGGTCAGTAAATACACTCGGAGCCGGTCATTCGACCCCTGGAACTGAGCATGAGAGACATCGAACGAGACATACGCGACCGGAACACTGCTCAAGTCAAATACCGGCGTTGTGAGCAGGTCGAGTTCGCCTCTGCCATCTTCGTATTCGTAAAAGTTGAGCTTAAGCGCCGTGTTCGCCGGGTTTGCCGACGGTGCGGCGGCCAGCTGCCAGGTAATCTGCCCATCGGGATTGTTGATCACCCATTCCGAAGGCAAGGTGGCGAAAGCCTCAGAAAAGGGAAGGCTGACAAACTCGGGGACGAACACCGCTACAGAACGGATGTTGTCGTTGACGCGCGCGTCGCTTACACCGTTCGTCAACAGGATCTCAAATTGGAAGTCCACCGAACCTGACGAAAGATTCTGAGGCGAGAACGACACTGTTGTGGTCTCCTGAGGGTCGATAGCGATGCTGAAGTCTTTTGTCTCGACCGGCACACCGTCGACAACAAGTCGGATGCGTGTTGATGTAGCAGTGTTGGTCCCGTTGTTCTGCAGTTCGATGATGGGTATCACGGAAGCGGCACACTCCGCAGCGGTGGGGGCTATCACCTGGTTGATGCCAAGGTTGTTCGCTACCGGTTCGGGGCCGAGAAGGGCGTGAGAAGTAAGCAGACTTGCACGTCGTGGGCTGTTTTCCAGAACGGTCGTCATGCGCTCGACCTGCCCCGTGGTGAACAAGTTCATGCACGCATCGTTCGTGTAGTCGAGAAAATTCATGTACATGTTTTCCGAACCGCACGATGTACGCGGGCCGGTGGGACATCCATTGGTGCTGAACGACTGGTTGGGTGTGTCGTCGACATAGTCGGTGCCGGAACACGCGTCAGCTTCGGATTCATCATCTCCCCAGATGTGGCGAAGGCCAAGGAAGTGCCCCATTTCATGCGTTGTGGTTCTTCCCTTGTTGTATTGCGGGTCAAGGTCGAAGTCGCCATCATCGACCGAGCCAAAGACATCGTAATGGATCACAAGCCCGTCGGTAAGCCGGTTTGTGGAGGAATTCTCGAGACCAGGAAGTCCGGAGACGGGGAACTGGGCAAATCCCACGTAAGATGACGCCAGCGTAGTTACCCAGATGTTAAGGTAATCTTCCGCGGGCCAGTAGCTGAGGGACTTCAGTTCGTAGTTGTCATTGATCGTCCATTGCGATCGCGTACCCTGCACCCGTAGTATGCCGGTTGTGGGGAGACCATCAGGTGTTTGCTTCGCCAGGACGAATTCGATATCAAAGCTGCCTGCAACCGGCAGGAATTGTGGCGGCGTATTACCGGCATCTGCATTGAGGCGTTGAAAGTCGCGGTTAAGAACGGCGATCTGAGAGAGAATCTGTTCGTCGGAGATGTTGGAGCCCGTCCCCACAGGTTCACCGTTGTGGATGACATGAACGACAACCGGAACACGATAGGTTATGGCCTCGCGCCGCTCCGCGTCCATCCTGATCCGGCGTTCGGACATACGTCGTTGCAACCACTCTTCAAAGCGGGTCTTGTCCTCCCGGATGATGTTGCGTTGCTGGAGTTGTTTGGTATAGGGAACGGTAGCGCAGCGTTCTTGCGCCTGGGCGTTTTGAAAAGCGGAGATGAAAAATCCGAGGGAGAGTGCCACGAAAAGGGCCCCGAAGGTACATGATGGCTGCTCCTGATCTGCTTTGCTCACAACTTTTCCGGGGGCCTCGTGTTTACCCAAAGATAGCAAAACAGGACAATTGTCGTGGAAACGACGCTTTACGCGATGGGATTGCCGTAGGCGGTGAGGTTGGTAACCTCAATTGAGCGTACTTCAGGCACTGCCCGCTTAATAGCCTCCTCCACGCCGGCTTTGAACGTCTTGGTAGACATGGCGCCGTTGCCGCAGTTGCCAACAAATTCCAGCCGGACGACTTTCTCAGCAGTAACCTCCAGGAGCTTTACGTTCCCGCCATCCGCCTCCAGGTAGGGGCGAATGCCATCCAGGGACGCTTCGATGCGCTCGACGAGGTTTTCCGCGGTTGTGTTTGCGTTCATCATGCGTTGTAGTTCTGCAAGCGTACGGTATTTATGCACAGACGCCGCATGCTTCGTTCTGGCAAAGTTAGCATTTCCCGGCGAATTCCATGACACCTAGGGCGTTGCAGCCACAGGCGCCTGCGCATTTCGTATCGCGATCTGACGGGCCAGCGACTCTGCGAGGGCAGTGAATGCGGCCCGTGAAGGACCTTCCTTCAGTACCGCCGGCAATCCGCTGTCGCCGCTTTCCCGCACACCTTGTACCAGAGGAATCTGACCCAGCAGAGGAACGCCGTATTTCTCCGATAAGTTCTTGCCTCCGTCCCTTCCGAAAATGTAGTAGCGGTTGTCCGGCAATTCTTCCGGTGTAAACCAGGCCATGTTTTCCACTATGCCTAACACCGGCACCTTGATCTGCGGCTGACGGAACATGGCAACGGCTTTGGTGGCGTCGGCGATGGCCACCTTTTGAGGTGTAGTTACGATCACTGCACCGGTCACCGGAACCGTCTGTACCAGCGTCAGGTGGATGTCGCTCGTGCCGGGAGGAAGGTCGATCAGCAGGTAATCGAGTTCACCCCAATCGGCTTCGGAAAAGAACTGCTTCAGCGCAGAGCTGGCCATCGGGCCGCGCCAGATCACGGCGCTGTCGGGTGGCGTGAGGAATCCGATAGAAATCAACTTCACGCCGTACTGTTCTATCGGGACGATGATATTCTTGCCGTTTATATTCCTGACGCCCGGCTGTTCAAATTCGCAATTGAACATAGTGGGAATAGAGGGGCCGAAGATGTCGGCATCGATAAGCCCCACCCGCGCCCCGGCCTGGGCTAGTGCCACGGCGAGGTTCGTGGTGACGGTCGACTTTCCAACGCCACCTTTGCCTGATGCAATGGGAACGATATTCTTGACGCCTGGAAGGAGTGGAGCGTTGTTCCGAACGGTGGTTACGGAGGAGGTGACGTTGACGTCGATGTTTGCGCTGGGCCCGGCCACCTTTCTGACGGCACGAATGCAATCCTGACGGATTTGCTCCTTGAGCGGGCACGCCGGCGTGGTGAGCACCACGGTGAATTGGATTGTATTGCCCTGGATCCGCACGTCGCGAATCATATTCAGGCTGACGAGGTCGCGGCGAATATCGGGGTCGAGTACGGTCGAGAGGGCCGAGAGAATGTCCTTTTCGGAGAGGTTAATGTCCATGTCTATAGTATACTCAGAATCACGCGGTTATCTAATGCTAACAAAAATCGTTCTTCAACCATTCAATTGGTTTCCGGTGTGCAATTTAGACCCGGAAAAGGCCATAAAGAAATTTGGGAGAGGATATTAGAGATTGCTTCGACTACGCTCAGCTACCGGAGTAATCCGATCGTCCAACAAGAATGGACCACCGGGACAGTAAATTTTCATGTCAATTCTAAATATTGCGGCGCCTCACACTCACACTCACCCTCACCCTCACACTCACACTCACACTGACTCTCCTCTGCCTTTTCCCCAAAAACGGTATCTTTGCCCTGCATGCGCCCCTGCCGGAATGATTTCCCGAGACACCATTGATGAGGTAAAAGGCCGGATTGACATAGTCGACGTTATTGGCGACTTCGTTACCCTCAAGCGCTCGGGGCAGAACTACAAGGCCCTGAGCCCGTTCACCAACGAGAAAACACCTTCATTTTATGTAGTGCCCTCCAAGGGCATTTTCAAGGATTTCAGCAGCGGGAAGGGTGGCGACGCCATCACCTTTATTATGGAGCACGAAGGCTTCAGCTACGTGGAAGCCATCCGGTACCTCGCAAAAAAGTACGGCGTCGAAATCCGTGAGGAGGCTGCCGCCGCCCAACAGGACGCCAGCAACGAGCGCGACAGCCTGTATATCCTCATGGGCTTTGCCCGCGACACGTACGTGGACCTGCTGTTCAACCACGAAGAGGGTCGCGCTGTCGGTCTCAGCTATTTCCGTGAAAGAGGCTTTAGCGATCCCGTGATCCGCAAATTCGAGCTCGGATACAGCCTGCAGGCGTGGGACCATTTTTGCAATGTGGCATTGGCGAAGGGATTTAGTCGCGAAATGCTGGAGAAAGCCGGACTCCTCGTAGCAAAGGAGGGCGGCAAGCAATACGACCGCTTTCGCGGGAGGGTCATATTTCCCATCCACAACCTTTCGGGTAAGGTCATCGGATTCGGCGCGCGCATTCTTGGCAAGCAAAAAGATCAGCCCAAATACGTCAACTCGCCGGAGACGGCCATATACCATAAGAGCCAGGTGCTCTACGGGCTATACCAGGCCCGGCAGGCGATCCGCCGTGAAGGATTCTGTTACCTGGTGGAAGGATATACTGATGTGTTGTCGCTTGTGCAAGCCGACGTCGAGAATGTTGTCGCGTCGTCGGGAACAGCACTGACCGAGGAGCAGATCCGGTTGGTAAGCCGGTTCACGAAAGATATAACGGTACTGTTCGACGGTGACGCGGCAGGTATCCGTGCAGCGATACGCGGCATCGACATGGTGCTTAAAGAGGGATTGAATCTCCGTGTCGTTCTTCTGCCCGAAGGTGAAGATCCCGACAGCTATTCCAGGAAGGTGGGAAGTACTGCGTTCCGGCAGTACCTGAAGGATCACGAGCAAGATTTCATCTCGTTCAAGATTTCACTGCTCAGGTCAGAGGCAGCTGCTGACCCTATCCGCCGCGCAGAGGCGATACGGGAAACCGTTGTGAGTATCGCCGTGATACCGGATCCCATTCAACGGTCCGTCTACGTAAGGCAGGCGGCCGTGCTGTTCGACATCGGTGAACAGGTGCTCATCCACGAACTCAACAAGGTTCTGATCAGCGAGCGTCAGAAGAAACGCGAAGAAGTGACGCGGGATGAACGCGAACCGCTTCCGCCGCTGGAAGCAGAACAACCGTTGAAAGGCATGACGGCTGCCGACATGGTGCAACTCCAGGAGCGTGAGGTAGTGCGCCTGCTGCTTAACTATGCGGATAGTAAACTGGAGGAGGATGTCGACTTGCTGAGTTACTTCATTTCTGAGTTTGAAGAACTGGAGTTCACCCACGACGGGTACGGATTCATCTTTTCAGAGTTTGAAAAAGCGCGCAGCCGCGGTGAGCTGATCGACTCGCACTATTTCATGGTGAACGGCTCGGAGGAGATCAAAAGGCTGGTGACGGACCTGACATTGCAACGCTACCACGTTAGCCCGCATTGGCGCGAGAAGTATCACATTTTCTTTGAAAACGAACAGGAGAAACTGTATGACTCGGCGCACCAAAACGTGTTGCGCCGCAAATACCGCTATGTGCAGAACCTGCTGGAGGAAAACACCGAACGGATTCGCGAGGCAGAGGCCCGTGGAGACCACGCCACAGTGGATGAACTAATCGAGGTCCAAATACGGTTAAAGAATGCAGATCAGAGTCTTGCAGGACAGCTGGGTATTGTGTCCGGAAAATATTGAAATAGTGGGCAGTGGGCAGTTGGCGCCGATGCCAATCGGGGTGTGCAGTAAGGCAGTGAGGGGGAGATTTAGCGTTATTAAGAATCACAATGGCTCAAACGATTGAATTTAACACGATTGAGGAGGCCCTGGAGGACATCCGAAACGGGAAAGTGATCATTGTTGTGGACGACGAAGACCGTGAAAATGAAGGCGACTTCATTTGCGCAGCGGAATGCGTCACCCCGGAGATCGTGAATTTTATGGCCACACATGGGCGTGGCCTGATCTGTGCGCCACTTATCGAGGACCGCTGTGAGGAGCTGGGCCTAGAAATGATGGTGGGACAGAACACTGCTGTGCACGGCACGCCATTCACCGTTTCGGTTGACCTGCTCGGGCATGGATGCACGACGGGAGTTTCTGCCCAGGACCGTTTCAAGACCATCCGTGCGCTGGTCGACCCCGAATCGAAGCCTGAAGACTTTGGCAAGCCCGGTCACATCTTTCCGCTAAAGGCCAAGCGCGGCGGCGTCTTGCGTCGGGCGGGGCACACGGAGGCGGCTATCGACTTCGCGCGGCTTGCTGGTTTCAAACCTGCGGGCGTGCTTGTTGAGATCATGAACGAAGACGGCACGATGGCGCGGCTGCCCGACCTCGTGAAGGTAGCGAAACGTTTCGGCCTGAAACTCGTTTCGATCAAGGACCTTATTGAGTACCGCATCACGAAGGAATCCCTCATCAGCCGTGGGGTGGAGGTCGACATGCCGACGGAGTATGGGCATTTCAAGCTCGTCGCTTACGAACAGACCAACAGCGGTGAAGTGCACCTCGCGCTCGTGAAGGGAGCGTGGGAGAAAGACGAACCCGTACTCGTACGCGTTCACTCGTCGTGCGTGACCGGCGATATTTTCGGCAGTTGCCGCTGCGACTGCGGGCCGCAACTCCACGCGGCGATGCAGATGGTGGATAAGGCCGGAAAGGGTGTCGTCCTGTATATGAAGCAGGAAGGACGCGGCATCGGACTGCTTAACAAATTGAAGGCGTATAAGCTTCAGGAAGGCGGTCTCGACACAGTTGAAGCCAACATCCAGTTGGGCTTTGACATGGATGAACGCGACTACGGTGTAGGTGCCCAAATTCTGCGCGACCTTGGAATATCGAAGATCCGGCTGATCACGAATAATCCGAAGAAACGTGTAGGATTGATGGGATACGGTCTGGAAATTGTGGAGAATTTGCCGATAGAGATATCACCAAACGTGCACAACGAACGTTATCTGCTTACGAAACGCGACAAACTGGGACACACGATTTTGGGGCACCGATGAAAGTGAAATACCTTCTGACATCAATCCTTTTGTGTATAACCCTGGCGGCTTCCGCGCAGAAGTGGCCGTTTGAGCTATGGCACGAAGGAAAGATCATACTCGTAAACGGTGATACGCTCAGAGGCAGGGTGAAGTATGACCTGATGCAGGATCTGGTTCAGTTCGATACTCCGAACAGGCCTGCCGAAGTATTTACGCCGCGGAAGGTGCTTTACTTCGAGATCTTCGACAAAACAGTCAATAAGTACAGAAGCTTTTTTGCGCTGCCGTACAACGCAACCACCGGTTACCGGACGTCGATCTTTTTTGAATTAATGGAGGAAGGCAACTTAACGTTACTCGCGCGCGAGGCGCTGGAATATCGCACCTACAACTCGCCGTATTATTTCGGCAGTTTTTCGCGGCAGGTATTGGTAAACAAGTATTTTTTTCTGGAAGAAGACGGGGCCATTGTGGCGTTTGAAGGCAACCGGAACGATCTGTTGGCATTAATGGGAAACAAGGCCGAGTCGGTTGAGAAATACATGAAGGAAAACCGCCTTCGGTTTGAAGAGAAATACGACCTTGCCCAGATTGTTTCCTACTACAATTCCCTGTCGGGCAATAAGATCAATTAGCACTAAGACATGAGTAAACCTTTGATCCTGGTCTCCAATGACGATGGAATAACGGCCAAGGGGATACGGACCCTTGTGGACATTATGAAGGATATTGGCGATGTGGTGGTTGTAGCGCCTGATGGCCCGCAGTCGGGCATGGGGCACGCGATCACAGTCGGCGAGACGTTGCGGTTGGAGGAAACAACGATATTCGATGGCGTCCGTGCGTTTGAATGTTCGGGTACGCCTGCCGACTGCGTGAAGATAGCACGGCACTTTGTGCTGAAAGGCGAGTTGCGTCAACCCGACATTGTGGTGAGCGGTATCAACCACGGGAGCAACACGTCGATCAGCGTGTTGTATTCCGGTACGATGTCAGCCGCCATCGAAGGCGCTATCGAAGGAACACCGGCGATTGGGTTTTCGCTGTGCGACTACTCACACAACGCAGACTTTTCACATGTGGAGGAACACGTAGACAGCATCACGCGTCAGGTGCTTGCACGTGGGCTACCGAAGGGTGTCGCGTTAAAGGCGAAGACAACGACGAGTGGGCTATTGCTAATAACTACGTGTCGGTGGTGCCCGTTCAGTTTGATCTTACGGCGCATGAGGCTATTGCGAGGCTGAATGAGGATTGGGATATTTTGAGGCAGTGAGGGATTTTTTTTTACCACAGAGGTACAATTTTTTTTGGTGCTTGGATTTCTTTTGTAGCGAGTTGTTGCTAGTGTGCAAGACGCCAAGGGCGTATGGAGGACACAGGCCGCAAGCGGCAGGAGCTAACCCGGAGAGTGTTTCACCAACTGTGTCAAAGCGACTGTGGTTGCACCTTTCCCGTCGCTTCGACTTCGCTCAGCGACCGGAGCGTGCGTTCAATAAGGATGAGGGTCTGGGTGATCGGATTACTCCGGTGGTTTCGACTCCGCTCAACCACCGGAGTAATCCCATCACCCTAACAGAATGAGCCACGTGGGAGGATCATCTATTTGAAGATAGAAGGTAAAAGTTCTGATCGTCGACGAATGTGGTATCAATTTCTTTCGAGGCTGAGCGGAGTCGAAGTCCCGGAGAAATTGATACCACCACTCCTATAGTATATATCAACATCCGGAGGCTGAGCGTAGTCGAAGTCGGCCGCCCTTCAGTCCTATGGCTCATTCATTGCCGGAGGCGGCAATCCCGGCACATCCGGTTGGCCGAAGGGATGGCTGAACATGTTGGTCGTTGATAAAGACTACAACCTTGTGGACCTCGCCTACGAGCAACTAGATGCGGCCTATCCTATCCATCCTATCAATCCATCCTAACCAACCCTCAAATCCTACGAATCCTGATCATT
>JAJJPK010000171.1:0-2824 GCA_032907565.1 Cyclobacteriaceae bacterium
AAGCGATTCGGCAATACCTGACCAACGGCAAACCGTTGATAGGGACTCGTACCGCACAACATGCTTTCGCTGCACTTGAAAGGATCGAGGAAGGATTTGAAGCCTGGCCGGAGTTCACACCTGACGTTCTGGGGTGTATAAATCGCGGCTATGGAGCGGCCGAGCACGGCACCGATATTTATGTGGTTCCGAAAGCCGAGGGCCATCAAATCCTCAATGGGCTTCCGTCGGCAAAGTGGCACACGAAAGGTCAGGCATACCATATTGCGCCGCTGGTCGATCGGGCGGCGGTTGTCCTTCTTGAAGGGACGATGGATGGCAGGACCGATCCGGTTGCATGGACCCGGATGTCCGGTGAAAGCAAAGTTTTTTATACCTCCTTGGGTCACCCGGCTGATTTTGAAACGCCGGAGTTCCTAATTCTGCTGACAAACGCCATTAAATGGGCATTGAATCCGGCAGAAAAATAGCAGTTAATACTATAGAAGAAGGAGACTACTGTCGGCCTGGCAAGAATCTGTTCAGCATTTGCTCTTTTCAGCAATTGCCTGTATTGGATTTTTATTAACTTTAGTGTACTTCGAGTACCTAGCCTGGCCATTTGACTGTCGTCCGTGTCTTCGTTTCATTCTCATACTGACGAACAATTGTTTTTATCGTTGCGAAAGGATGACGAGAGGGCATTTACGGAGCTTTACGAAAGGTACTGGAAGAGGCTGCTGGTAAGGGCGAACGTGTTGCTCAATTCTTCAGAAGATGCGGAAGAATTGGTGCATGACATTTTTGTCCGTATCTGGAAAGGCAGACATACCCTGGTCATCAATTCTACTTTTCACGCCTATATTGCCGCAGCGCTTCAATACGGATGTTTTGAAATTCTGGCAAGCCGAAAGCGTCGGCGTGAGAGGCAAATGGCCCGCGAGATACCGGAAACGGCAGACTTTTCGATGCAGCAGCGGTTAGACGTCGATTCCCTTCGCGAAGAGTTGGAGGCGGTGATCAGCAGCCTTCCGGAAAAAGGTCAGCTCATCTTCAGGCTCAGCCGTACCGAGGGATTGAGTAATAAAGAGATCGCTGAGCAGTTGGATATATCGGTTAATACTGTCCGCACCCAGATGCACCGAGCCCTGGGTAAGTTGAAAGCGTCGCTGAATTCGTTTTTTCTTCTCTAACATTTTTCTTTCCCGCGTGTAATGCGGGAGGCACGGTTTACCCCTCTTATAAAGAAAAGCCGGGGAAACATGGCTTCATTAACCGACGAACAAATAGAATTATTAGCGGAAAAGAGGCTTTCCGGTACCATTACACCTGAAGAGCAGAAATTGCTGGACCAATGGCTCAGTCAGAAGCCAGGTGAGCAAATGGTTTGGACCTCGGGCGATCCTGATGAAATAGCGCTGAAGGAACGTCTACTAAAGCGCATAAGAGCTGATGCGGGCATTCCTGGTGAAGTTGAACGGACACGCTTTATGGGTGCCCTCTATCAGTACCGCCGTATGGCGGCAGCCATTTTATTGTTACTGGCTGCAGGGGGTGCTGGCTCCCTTTTGCTACTCGACCGCCCGTCCATGTCGTCGCAAGGGGCCAATCGGAATGCACCTGTTCAGGATATCGCACCAGGCAGTGCCGGGGCCATACTGACCTTGGCCGACGGCAGCAGGGTCGTACTGGACAGTACCGGGAACGGAGACATTACTGTGCAGGGAATGTCCAGGCTTATGAAGCAAAGCGATCAGCTGATTTATGAACGATCGACGGAGTCGGATCCTTCTGGCAGCACCTTAGAAGCCGGCGAAGACGTTGCATATAACACGGTGACCACGCCCCGTGGCAGGCAGTTTAAGGTAATCCTCTCGGATGGCTCAAGGGTCTGGCTTAACGCCGCGTCCTCCATTACTTATCCCCCGATGTTCACCGGTGCACAGCGGAAAGTGATCGTTACCGGTGAGGCATATTTCGAAGTGGCCAAAGACGCCGATAGGCCTTTTGTCGTACAGATCGGTACGCCTGCGGCGACAGACGCGGAGGTTGCCGTGCTTGGCACTCACTTTAATGTGATGGCTTATCCGGAGGAAGAGCACGTTGAAACAACCTTAATGGAAGGCTCGGTTCGGGTCACCAAGGGTGCCGGACAGGTGATCATTGCGCCAGGACAGCAAGCCAGGTTTTCTCAAGCTTCCGATCGCATAGATGTTGCGAATGTGGAAGCAGATCGTGTCAACGCTTGGGTAAACGGGAAAATGACTCTGGATAATCTTGACGTTGAAGCCATCATGCGGCAAGTATCCCGGTGGTACAATGTAGACGTGGAATTTGAAGGGCCTGCACCTGAGGAACGTTTTTGGGGCATGATCAACCGGAATGTTTATCTCACCAGTATGCTGGAGGTGATGCGAGCGAATGGTATAAACGCCCGCCTGGAGGGCAACAAAGTGATCGTGTCCTCAAGGGCGGAAGGTATTCAGGCCTGTCTTTAGAACCAAGGTTCGACTAAAACATTGATTTCAATCAGACCCAAAACATTCAAAGGTATGGAACTATTCATTCCTAAACAAAGCCACCCAACGAACGAGACACTCATTAAATTATGGAAGATCATGAGACTCACTGTTGTCTTTCTCGTGGCTGTTGCACTTCACGTAAACGCCAGGAGCTATTCCCAGAACGTGACCCTGAATGCAGCAGGGATCACACTGAAGGAGGCTTTCATCAGGATAGAGGAGCAAACGAGTTATTCTTTCTTTATCAACCAGGGACTGCTTGAAAAAGCCAGTCGCGTTGATCTTACGCTTAACGATGCGTCCATTGTGGAGGCAATGGAACA
>JAJJPK010000172.1:0-2821 GCA_032907565.1 Cyclobacteriaceae bacterium
CCGTCGAGTTCCGGCATCATAACATCGCACAGGATCAGGTCCGGATGCTCCTTTTGCGCCAGGGCCACACCCTCCTTACCGTTTGATGCGCGAATTACGTTGTAATGGGCAAGCTTTAGGATACTGGTGATATTTTCGGACATTTCCTCATTGTCCTCAATCAGCAGAATGGTATGACTCATAGGCTTTTACCTGTAGAAAAAGGTAAAGTTAGTCAACCCACCTGTTTTTCCAATGCCCTTGCCAGGGGAATGCGTACTGTGAAGGTAGAGCCTTTGTTCACTTCGCTGGTGAATTGAATTGTCCCTTTCAGAAGGCGGACGTACTTTTTGACGAGATTGAGCCCCAGCCCCGTACCATCCGTATTGGTGGCGTTCTGGCCACGGAAGAATCGTTTGAAGATCTGGCTTTGTTCGTGCTCGGGGATTCCCGTGCCTTTATCTTCGACGCGAATCAGGAGGGTATCTGAAGTGACCTGTGTGTCGAGACGGATTTCCTCGTGGGCCGGCGAATATTTTATTGCGTTGGTCAGGAGGTTGACAACGATATGTCTGAGCAGTTGCTTGTCGGTCTGTATCCATTCGTAATCCGACTCGAACTTGAACATGATGTCCTGCCGTACTTTCTTGATCGACACCACTTCCTGCAGAATACCCTCAAGAAAAGGTTTGATTTCCAGGTCGCTCAGTTCCACCTTGATTTTTCCTTCTTCGAGCTTCCCAATAGCCAGGAAGTTGTTGAGCAGGTCGGTGAGGGAACGGACGGCGCGCTTTATCTTGTCGATATACGACAACTTCTCCTGTTCGTAGTCATCCCCCGAATAGTTCTCGAGGAGAAAAACGGAGGTCAGGATGGTGCTTAACGGCGTACGAAACTCATGTGACGCGAGCGTCACGAAACGAGACCGAAGGATGTTGAATTCTTTTTCTTTTTGTTGTGCGCGTTTCAGATTGTTCTCCAGCCGGATCGTCGCAGTAATGTTTCGCACGATGACAAGAATTTCCTCTGTTTCGCTGCGCTCCTTGCTGACCGGCGTCGCTGTCACGCGGTATGATTGGTTGGCGCTGACAACTTCATACTCAGTCGGGTCCCCATCGAAGGCATTTCGGATCTGGGCAATGCCGTTCGCGTTGAACGCAGGGTGAAAGTTTTCATTGAGGCCTTTCCCAATCCAGTATTTAGGGGTCTTTCTCAGCGTTGATATTTCTGTGCCACCGATGTACAGGAATTTCAGCTTCCGGTCCAACGCCAGCACGAGTCCATCCGGAAAGTTCGCGGCTATGGATTGTAATATTCGAGCGTTTCGCTCGGCTTCCGACCGGGAGGAAGAGGCCTTCTTGACACTCGAAGATTTACGGCTTCCGGAAGATGCGCGCACTACGGCAACGATGCCCGCCGCGATGGGTGGGGCGAGCAGGATCGTATCATACAAGGTTCCGCTGCCTAACGAAGCGCCGGCAATTTGTGAGAAATCCAGAAGGGGAGACAACATGAGCATCATAGTCGGTATGCCGGATAACGGGTTTCTAACCGGACTGTACAAATTAAGAACATTCCGGGCTCCATATCGATTCAGTTTTTTCTCCTTTCAAAGAAAGAAGGAGAAAAACAAAAGCGGGCGAGCAACCCGCTTTCGGACCAAATAGTTTAGTGCCTTTTACAGCAGTTATTCTATTTGTCTACATGGCCCAGGGTGCCTCCTTGATTCGGTCACAGTTTTTGGTTCCGCCTTGCAGATGACTAGTTTCATACCTGTTACGGTACTTATTTCTACCCATCCTGACCAAATCGGACATGCACCATGAACCATGCTGGCGAAAAGGTAGTAGGAATCAAGGGCGGCTTTCCATGATGGACATCATCCTTCGGTCAGATTTTCGTCGGATGGGCCAAAAACACGCAATCGACGGCCGAATTGACACTTTAACCATGCTTGCTGCTGCCATTCGGACAGGCAGGCGCTGAGGAGGATTTCGCCAGCATAATTACAAAAGTCTCTTAATTTGCCGGCATGACAATGGAAATTATGCGTATTGCACCACGGGCTATGAAAGATCAGTTTGAAAAGATTCTCCGAGCCGTGGGCTTTACGAATGAGAAGGCTGACACACTAGCCCACACGTTCATGGAGAATAGTCTGGATGGCGTGTACACACATGGCGTCAACCGTTTTGCCGAGTTTGTTGATTATGTAAGGCGGGGATATGTTGCTACCGATGCGGAGCCTGTGCGCGTGCGAGCAGGGGGAAATCTGGAGCAGTGGGATGGCAACAGCGGTCCCGGCATACTAAACGCACTCAAGTGTACTGAACGTGCGATGGAAATTGCAGGAGAAAGCGGCATTGGTTGCGTTGCCCTCGCAAACACCAACCACTGGATGCGTGGAGGAACGTACGGCTGGAAGGCGGCGAAGGCTGGATATGCTTTCATTGGTTGGACGAACACTACGGCGAATATGCCTCCTTGGGGTGCAACGGAACCCCGCCTCGGAAACAATCCCCTCGTTATTGCAACACCCTATCGGGACGCGGCAGTGGTGCTGGATATGGCCATGTCTCAATATTCAATCGGAGCGCTAAAGCAGAAGAAGATGAAGAAGGAGGCACTTCCGGTCCCGGGCGGCTATGACGGCAAGGGTAACCTGTCGCTGGATCCGGTCGCTATCCTTGAAACACAGCGAATCCTCCCCATTGGGTATTGGAAGGGTGCGGGCCTTTCGCTGCTGCTGGACATCCTGGCCACGGTTTTTTCGGGAGGACAGTCCGTAGCGGACATCAGCGCTCAGGACGGGGAATACAAGGTGTCGCAAGTATTTATAGCC
>JAJJPK010000173.1:0-2820 GCA_032907565.1 Cyclobacteriaceae bacterium
AAAAACGTAGGGAAATCTGCCTCGCTCCAGTACTGAGTCGAGCGCGCAGGCAGGCTTCAACGAGCGCTGAGCAAGAGAACCAAAATAAAGAACATCAAATCCAAACGCCTCCAGGTCGGGAATGTCATCCGCCACTATATAATCATATGCTACATTCTCATGGATGGTATAGTCGGGCTGACCTGCAGCCAGGATCACATCCACCGTCCCGGTGGGACGTCGGGAGTCAATCTGAATGAACGAATCGTTCACTCCTAACTCCCGACACAATTTCATCGCTTCGATCCCCAGGCGGTCGTTCCCAACGCGCGAGATCATGTAGACGTCATTCCCACACTGCGCCGCGTGGGCTGCAAAATTAAATGGCGCTCCACCGAGAAACTCTTCGCCGTTGACAATGTCCCACAGGATCTCGCCAAATGCCAGAACTTTCATTTATCGAATACCTAATAGATACTGCGCATCTGCCAGGCGTCAAGCGATTTCAACTGGCTGTCCTTGCCTTGTGACCGCAAGGATACCCCAACACTGTTGTCCTTCGACGGGTACACCCGTGCTGCAAGCACCTGTTTGCCGTTGACGAAGACCTCGACAATGCTTTTATCTACAAATATGCGCAACTTGAGGGGTTCGTCCTTATCCAGCAAGACCGAAGCTGTTTCGGGTGCGCGCGGCCGAACGTCGGGATGCAGCGAAGAATTGGAGGTCTCCAGTGTGATGATGCTGTTGTGCAGACCAGGCTCCTTTGAAGTACCCTGTCTCACAGCATCGAAACCCCGGTTCCTGAAGAATACGATACGCGTGAACTCTTCCTTCTTCGGCGAGCGAAGTACGTTGACTTCAAATGAAGGTGCATCCTTTACATCGATTTCCGCCATGATTTCCATGGCATTGCCCTTGATGTTTTTCAGGACGATCTCCTTGTTAGCCGGGAGCGTCATCGGACCAACTGATTGATGATCGTAGCGCAGGGACTCGATGTCGCCCGCAGGTTCCTGCCCAATCTCATCTTTTCCAATTAGCGTAAGACGTCTGGGCAGCGACATGATCTGATTCCATTCGCCAGTGGGCTTTCCTGGGTTCATGTTAAATATGACAATAATGCCTCCTTTGCCGTCAGGAGTTGCCGACGGAGCGTGCACACCAGAAGGAACTGCCGGACCAAAATTGAACTTTCCGTGGCTGGTCACCACGAACTTGTCCCGCTTGGTGTCATAGTCCCCTAACAGATATTGACCACCACTCATGTGACTAAAGAAGAGAAGCATGTGGCGGTCGCCAATAGGCCAAAAGTACGGACATGCGCCGTCGTCGCCCACAAGAGTGAACCGGTCATCCTCAACAAACTCATGAAGATATTCCCATCGTACCAGGTCTTTAGACCTGAAGAGGAAATTGGCGCGAACTTCCTTGCCACCGGGACCTGTTGCGCTGCGACCCGCGGAGAGTGAATAATAAATACCATCCTTCTTCCAGATCGCCGGATCGAACACGCGATACGGCAGAGGGAAACCGGTGTTACTCTCAATGGGTATAACAGCGTTGCCGGTCACTTTCTCCCAATTCAACAATAACGGATCATCGGACACAGCTACCATGTTTCCAACGCGCGTACCATGATACATTGCAATGACACGATTGTCTTCCACAAGTGTAGTACCCGAATACACCGCCCGTTCAGGGCCCGGATAAATCGCATACGGAAGATCCTGCCAGTGGATAAGGTCTTTACTGATTGCGTGGCCCCAGTGCTGGCGATCGTCCTCAGGCGGATATGCCTGATAGAACAAGTGCCAGTTACCCTGCCAATAGCAGAGTCCATTAGGGTCGTTCAGCCTGCTCTCGGGACTTACAAAGTGATAAATGGGGCGGTAAGGATCAGCCGCCTGTCGTTTCCTCGATTCAGCAAAGCGTTTCAGCAGAGGATTGTCCTTCAACTGCGCTTCCTGCTCGGCGAGCGTTCGTGCAAACGTAAACTTCGGAACCGGCGAGAGATACGGGGGTTCATCACGTTGTGCGTGGGAGGCGATGCTTGTAAAAACCAGGCACAGGCCGAGGGCAAAGTATAAGTTATTCTTCTTCATAGGTTGTTTCAATGACTGCTTACTAATAAATCGATTTCATCTGCCAGGCTTCCAAAGCCTGCAATGAGGCTTCCTTACCTATCGACCGAATGGACACACCGTTACTGTCGTTGCGTCCGGGATAGACGCGCATAGCCACACACTGTTTGCCGTTGGCGAACACTTCAACTACACTTTTGTCAACAAAGATTCGCAAGTTGAGCAGTTCGTCCTTCTCTATCACGAGCGGTGCTGATTCAGGTGGCCTGACCTGAACATCGGGAAGAATCGAGGCAGAACTGGCATCAATGGTAATCACGCTGGCCCGCGTGCCTCGTTTGTATGGCTCCGCCGGCCGGCCCGTGACAAGGGGAACGAGGTCTGCGGGCATGCGCGCAGTCTCTTCTCCGGACCTATAGTCAAGCCCGTCAGAGAATCCTTTTTCCCGATAGAAAATGATCCTTGTAAACTCCTCCTTGCCCGGCGAGCGAAGTACGTTTACCTCAATCGCCTGGGATTCCTTCAGGTCAATGGTCAACGAAAGCTCCATGGCATCTCCCTTCACACCGTTGATGACCACTTCCTTGTTCGCGGGCAGACGCATGGGTCCCACAGCTTTCCTGTTGTATCGCAATGATTCGATATCTCCGGCTGGCTCCTGCCTGATTTCGTCGCGACCTACCAACGTAAGCCTTCTCGGGAGCGACATGATCTGATTCCATTCGCCGGTAGGCTTGCCGGGATTCATGTTGAAGAT
>JAJJPK010000174.1:0-2816 GCA_032907565.1 Cyclobacteriaceae bacterium
ATGCTTGCCCGCGAGAAAATTATTTATTCTTTTGCGAACATGGTGGCGCTATAACCAGATTTTCATGATTGTTTTCATCAACGATATCCCCGTCCGGTTCATGCAGGGTAATGAGGAACCGGACCCGGGGCATGTCAACGTTAGCATCGACGCCACCGCAGGCCCCATTCCCCGGGCAGCCCTAATCAATCACGTTCACATTCGCAATGTCAGGGAACAAGACCTCGACATCATCCTGGACTACCTGAACTCCAATGTGCCCACAGCGCTCCTTTCGCTTTACCTGTCTATCCCGGAATACGAAAAGGTCAAAGCGTACTTCAAGGGAAAGTTCAAGGTGATCAAAGCGGCCGGAGGGTTAGTGCGGAAGAAGGAGAAATTTCTCATGATCTACCGCCTCAAGAAATGGGATTTACCGAAAGGAAAAAAGGAGAAAGGGGAACGCTACAAAGAGACTGCCATACGTGAGATTGAGGAGGAATGCAACATCACGGTCAAGCTCGACCGCAAGATCTGTACTACATGGCACACCTATACCATGAACCGCCGACCGATGCTGAAAAAAACCCGTTGGTATGCGATGGACATCGTCGACGACAGCCGGATGAAACCCAACACAGACGAGGATATAGAAGAAGTGCGCTGGATGCGGAAGAAGGAAGTCTACCACGCGCTCGACCACTCCTATGAATCTATCAGCTACGTCTTCCAGCAGTACTACGCGTTGTTCGAGTTGAAAATACCCCCTCAGAGCTTGTAAGGGAGGAATTCGGAGACGTCACCCCCATATTGATGCACTTCGCGGATGATGGAAGAGTTGATCGCCGCATATTCCGGAGAGGTTATCAGGAACACTGATTCGAGTTCGCTGTTGAGGTACCGATTTACCTGCGATATACTGTTTTCGTATTCAAAGTCAGTCGTGTTTCGCAGTCCCCTCAGGACAAACCGCGCTCCGTGTTTTCGAGCAAACTCTGCAGTGAGTTCCTGAAAAGTCTGGACGCTGATCGCTGGATAGTCGGCGAACGTCGACCGGATCTTCTCCACCATATAGTCCAGCTCGAAATACCGCGTCGTCTTGCGGGTATTGTGACCCAATGCGATAATGATTTCGTCGAACAGGTTGAGTCCCCGCAGGACGATGTCCTCATGTCCTTTGGTAAAAGGATCAAACGAACCGGGAAAGAGGGCAATCTTCTTCATAGCGATGCTACCTATTCGAGGAGGTGCATCCCGTAGAGGTCCAGATACTGGTGATCCTGTATTTCGTCAAACGGGTATCCGAACTGGAGGAAGCGAGGACGCGCACCGAACATTACGTTGTTGATGTATTTGTAGAACTCGTGGTAGTGCGGCGAGTTTTTTCCGAGATAGCCCCACAGCACGACCTGGCTGGTCTGCTGGTCCATGTTCAGCGTCTTCATGACCATCATGATATACCGCACGTATTCCGCAAATTGCTTGATCACGAACTGGTTGTAAAACACCAGCCGGTCATTTGTGCAGGACAGGATGTGCAGTTTGAACCGATCGATAAAGATATACAGGGGATTATCCGCGCGTGAAGAGGCGTATTCCATCACACTTTCGATCAGGCAGGCGGACTGGTGGAGGAACACAGGCTGCCGGGAGGGGTATACGCGTGTGATCCATTCCCTGAGGTCGCGCGGTATGGCAAACACCGTCTTGGCTTCAGCCCTGGGGTTGTTTACGTACAGTACGTCTTCAGTGAGCGTGTCGGTGGCGGCGTTGAAGCCGAGATAATCGGCGGCAGCGTCGGCGATGAACAGCGTGTCGGGCACCTGGACGAATTTGGCATTCTTAACCGACACCTTAACCTGGTTCCAGAACCCTGCTTTGAGCAATTCATGGGAGTCGAATATCAGGTCAAGGACCGACATGAGGTCCTTGTGCTGCTGTACGTTGGGAAGGACGTAATCCTCGAGCCACAGCAGGCGTTGCTCGGCCGCGCCAACGACCGCCACCTGGAAGTCGCGTAGACCGATGTGGATGAGCAGGTTGTATAGATGAAGGTTTTCTTCGTCAAACCGCTCGTCCTTGATTTTTTTGATCAGCTTATACTGAAGGCCCGTGGTTTGCAAATTATTCCCAGTTACCGGACGTATTTACGTCAGTTTTTGACCCGAATTGGAGAGGTTGTCTGTTCCTTGCTTCGTTGGTTGCCCTGCGGGCTGGGTTGATTGGAGCCGGATCCCACACGTGGATAACGTCTACCAGCACGCCGTTACGGTCTACCTTACCGGTGAAGATTCCGAATTCCTTGCCGGAGCCCGGAACGATGTGCAGTTGACTAACGTCGAGATTGGGATTAAACTGGTAGTCCCACAGCGTGATGAGATATTGTCCTTTGGTGACCTTGTCGCCGGGTTTTACGTTGGCCAATCCACTGATCGTTCCATTGTCGAGGAACACAAAGTCTTCCACCCGGTTGTTGCTTTCGCGGCGCAGGGAATACGACTTTCCTTGCTTCACTACCCGGTCCCCGACCTCAGCACCGAAGCCCAGGAACGTTCCGTCGTCGGCCGCATTGATCGTTACGGTCTTCTTGAAAATCCGGTCCTTTGCTGGCACGAACCCCAGGGTATCGATCTGCACGTGGATGCTATCCCTTCCGTAACTGAGGGGAATGATCGTTTCGGTGCGTACGGTGATGGGCACTTCAGCCGTTTCAATGAAATTGATCAACGAATCCCAGTTCGAGGTGTATCGGCCGTAGTATTCCCGAAAAACCTTTTGCGCTTCCCGGATCACCTGAAGCTTCTCTGTGATCTGCCCTTCGGTCAGCCTGATGGATT
>JAJJPK010000175.1:0-2811 GCA_032907565.1 Cyclobacteriaceae bacterium
TATCGTGCCCCGCCATGTGCTCGGAGGCGTGGGGTTTACCGCCCCTAGCGATCAGCTGGTGCTCGCAGCGATCGGTGCGGGCGGGAAGGGTAGAAGCGACATAAAAAATGCGTCGGTGAATGGGCGTGAAAAAGTAATCGCACTTTGCGACGTCGACTTCTCTGGTTCGGCAAAGACGTCCGTAGAGAATTTTCCCAAGGCGAAATTGTATAACGACTACCGGGTGATGCTGGACCAGGAGAAGGACATCGACGCCGTCACCATCTCCACGCCGGATCACGTCCATGCGCCCGCTGCCGTGTTCGCCATGGAACGCGGAAAGCACGTGTATGTTCAAAAGCCCATGACCCACAACATCCACGAGGCACGCGTGCTTACGGAAATGGCTCGCCAGAAAAAGGTGGTCACGCAAATGGGAAACCAGGGCGCCTCCAACCCGCTGCTCGGAATGGTGCAGAAGTGGGTAGACTCAGGAGCCCTCGGGAAAATATACAAGGTGCAAATCTGGACGAACCGCCCCGTGTGGCCCCAAGGGTTCGCCATGCCCGCACCTGACGAGAGCAAAAAACCCAAAGATCTTTATTGGGATCTGTGGCTTGGTCCTGCCGAGTCCAGACCGTATACGCCCAATCTCCATCCCTTCAACTGGCGAGGTTGGTGGGACTATGGCACCGGTGCGCTGGGCGACGTAGGATGCCACCTGATCGACATCCCCTTCCGCACGCTCGGCCTGAAATATCCGAAGGATGCGGAATGCAGCGTCGGTTCCGTTTACACTCAAATGTGGAATGCCGACTACCATCCCGAAGGTTGCCCACCGTCTTCATTTATCACGCTGCACTTCGACGCGACCGAAAAAAGCAAGTCGCCTATCGAGATGACGTGGAGCGACGGCGGGATCCGTCCCGCACACCCGGAGATCGTTCCCGCCGACCACGACATTGGCGGCGAGAACAGCAACAACGGGGTGCTGATCATCGGGGAAAAGGGATTGATATCGACCAACATTAACGACAGCTCGCCACTAATGCCCAAGCTCTACCTCAACGACGGCACCACGGAATTCGGCCCGACAAACGGACCAGCAGGTGAACCCGAGTACGGCCATCAACGCAAATGGGTCGATGCCTGTAAAGCGGGATTTGGAAGTCCCGAACACAAGGCGCTGACCTCTTCATTCGACTACGCCGGTCCCATGACGGAAACCGTATTGATGGGCAACCTCGCCATCCGAAGCTACATGCTGCGCAAGGAGGACAGCAAAGGCAGGATGCACTACTACGGAAGAAGGAAGCTACTGTGGGACGGAGAAAATATTCGCATAACAAACCTCGAAGAGGCAAACCAATTTGTGCGGCGAACGTATCGTAAGGGATGGGAAGTGTGACGAAGTAAGCGAGCAGCAACAGCCTGGTCGTTTTTGTTTCTTGGATTTGGGATTTCAGTTTTGTTGATTTTGGTGCGGCTTGTGATGGATGAAAGCAGGTACAAAGAGCTGAATATCGCCCAGAAGGTTAGTGAGACAGATCCATTTACCATCGAACGATACCGCCAGTTCCAGAAATTTTTTCCGGCGCAGACTGTCAGGATACTTGATATTGGTTGCAACACGGGTAGGGGCGGCGCCGAATTGAAGAGGATCAATCCGGGTTACGTTATCTGCGGAATCGACATTGTGCAGGAGCGACTTAATCAGTTGCCGGGAGATGTGTATGACGAAGTCATCCTGGGTTCTGCCTCTGATATCCCGAGCGAGGACAATGCGTTTGACGCCGTAGTGGCCGGAGAGTTTATTGAACACCTGTATGCCCAGGACGTTATGAAAACTATCGCTGAAGTGTTCCTCGTATTGAAGATAGGGGGTAGGTTCCTGCTCACTACCCCGAACCCCAACGCCCTGAAATTGAGATTGCGCGGATTGAGTATGCTTGGTGGATCGCATGTTTCTCAACATTTTCCCCGCCTTTTGAAGACTCAATTGATGATGATGGGCTTTTCTCGTGTTAAACTTTTTGGGAGCGGCAGGGCAACTCGCTATTTTGGTTACCATTTTCCCGTTCTGTCCGTCTACGGCAGTTACCTTGCGGTAGGCACAAAGTATTGATTGCCGCATAGATGAAGGTATTAATCTCCGCATACTTGTGTGAACCCAATAAGGGGTCCGAACCCGGCTTTGGCTGGAATTGGACCCTGGAAATGGCAAAGGCCGGCCACCAGGTTTGGTGCCTGACGCGTCCGGACCGAAAGGAGGAAATTGAAACGGAACTAAAAAAATACCCTGACCTCTCTATTTCATTTACCTATGTAGCTCCTCCCAAATGGGCAGAAGTCCTTCACAGCATCGAGAAAAGGTTTCCTCCGGTCTACTACATTTGGTTTTATTCAAACTACCTGGCCTGGCAACGAAAGGCCGCACGCGTCGCCCGCGAACTGGATGCGAAAGTAGATTTTGATGTTGTCCATCATGTGACCATGGGCAGCTTCCAATTGTCGTCGGCCATGTGGAAACTGAAGAAGCCATTCGTATTCGGACCTGTCGGCGGCGGCAATTTTCCGCCAAAGGCTTTTCGCTCGTACTTCGGTAATGAGTGGCGCCGGGAGTTGTTCCGGGTTGCTACAAGCAAGTTGTTGTTGAAATTCAATACGAGCACAAAGAAGACGGCCAGGAATGCTTCAGTGGTGCTCGTTACGAACAGAGAAACAGATGAAATGGCCAGGAAGGTGGGTTCAACCAGAACGATGCTATTTCTTGATACCGGACTCCCGCCGTATTTTTTTCCCGAGACCATGCCAGCGCGCCCGTTGGGCTCG
>JAJJPK010000176.1:0-12212 GCA_032907565.1 Cyclobacteriaceae bacterium
GGTGCGAGGTTCGCGGTCGGGTAGCCGAGTTCGCGGCCGCGCTTGAAGCCGTGCACCACCATCCCGCTCACCGTCGGCACGTGGCCGAGCAGCTCCGCCGCATGCTCGACCTCGCCCGCGTCGAGCAGCTCGCGGATCCAGGTCGACGACACCCGACGCCCGCCCTCGGGCATGACGTCGTCGCCGAGGAGGGCGTTGATGAAGGTGCTCTTCCCGGCGTTGTACTCGCCGGCGACCACGCCTGGATCGCAATAGAAATCGAGGAGCCCTGGCAATACATCGGGTTGACAGACACAGAAGCGACCGGTGGCTGATTTGTATATATGACTTCGAATGTAAAGGTAGTTTCAGCAAAGGCTCCCCACGGGTCGGTGGCCTTAATTGTAACATTATAGGTATCTGCCTCACCAGTTACTGTTCCGCTGATCAAACCCGTCTGTGCGGACACCGTTACATTAGCCGGAAGATTCGAAGCGGTATAGGTAAGTGGATCGCCATCGGTATCTGATGCCTGGATTTGATAGCTGAAGGTATCGCCCTGGTTAACCGATGCGTTCGGTGGCGTTGAAATCGTTGGCGCGTTGTTTTCGCGTACTGTGATCGTGAACGTGTCCTCTGCAAACTTCCCTTCGAGATCGGTCGCCCGTACAGTTACGTTAAAGACATCAGGGAGGGCTTCGATCGTTCCGCTGATCAGACCTGTCGATGGGTTGATTTCCAACGATGCAGGAAGACCAACGGCAGTGTACGCCAGTACGTCGCCAACGTCCGGATCGTTTGCCTCTACCTGGTAGCTCCAGAAGGTACCTTCCACGATCGTTGCGTTGGCGATAGGAACGATCGATGGTGCTTGGTTTTCAAGCGAATAGTGATACACGGCAATTCCGGAGACTTTCGCATTGTCTTTTACTGTTGTGAACGTAATGTCCAGAAAGCCATCGGTAACATTGATCGGTTCAGCTTTAATGATAGTGGCGGTATACGCCGAGCCGAGTTCTTGAACCAGGTCGATATTTTGCCGTGTGAACTGTCCGCCTTCCACAGAGATATTGAATAATCGGCGATTGACTTGTGTCCAATAGATCTCAGCGAGGTGGATATCGACAGAATACGATCCGTTCTGAGGCACCGGAATGTGGTACGTCACATTGCCAAATCGTTCCGATTGATATATGACGTCGTCAGTTGTATTGCCTATGGCGTTTGTTGTGCTATGAGTCGATCCGCCTGTGTAGTACTGGTCTGCTACCCAGGATTGCCCTCCCGTCTGCACCGCGCCACCACCGGAGTTGATTCGCACGACAGGAGTGCCATGCTGTGTGGAAGGCAGGCGGCGGATTGAGAGGGTAGTTTCGGCAACACCCTGACTCACATCGGTAGCCTTTAGGGTTATGTTTGTCGACCCCGCGACCGGATTAAATGCAATGGTGAGTTGTGATCCTGCAATGTTTGTTGCAGACACGAGTGCAGGATTTGATATGTTGGTCACTTGAATATTCAATCCTCCAAAGCCCTTATCGTCATCGAAAATGTCGTCAAGTGGGATCGCAAGATTGGCCTGCGTTGCTGGTACTTGCTGCTCCGGATAAGGCGCTATGACGAAGGGAGGTTCGTCGGGGACGGTGGCGGTAGTTGATTTCCTGTAAACAGAGATCCCGGATACCTTGGCGTTGTCGGCAATCGTCGTAAAGGAAATGTTCAACGTGCCGTCCGTTACCTGAATATCGTCGGCGCGCACTACCAGCGCAGTAGCGGTGGCACCCGCGTCGCGGATGATGTCAAAATTTTGAAGGTTAAACTGGTTGTTCTCTACAGAAACGTTAAAGACCCTGGCGCCCACACCGCTGTTGTTAGCTATGCCGTGATATATTTCAGCGAAATGAAAATCGATGTAATAGTTGCCGCTGGCGGGTACTGGAATGCTATACGTAAAATTCCCGTAGCGCTCCGTTTGATAGAGCACATCGTTGAGCGTATTGTTGATCGGCACGACTCGTGTGTATGTAGTGCCACCTGCGAAATATTGATCGCTTAGCCAGACGGTATTATCGAATTCGAAGCTTGGGCCACCGGAATTTATATGTGCAATCTCAGTAATGTCGGGTACGATCTTAAGCTTAAATGAGCTTTGGGCGGTACGGTCGTGTCCATCTTTTGCCGTTATCGTCACCGTTGATTCGCCCAATACTTCATGGAGTCCCAGGATCAAATCTGTGCCCTCGACTTCAATTGACTGGAACAAGGCAGGATTGGTCGTTTCGGTGACTTCAAAAGTGAGCAGTTCAATGCCTTCGTCATTGCCGAATATGAGTTCGAGGGGAACGATTAATTCAGATTGGCCGGCAAACACCTCCTGATCTGGATAATCCTCAAGTACGTACGGACCGGGATTGGTTATCCGAATCAGATCCCATGAGGCGGAAAATGCAGGTGCCTGACCTGACGATGCGATAACGCCGACGGCGAACGCCGGGGCGCTTTGCAATGCATTGAGTAAATTCCCCGTTGCGGTGTACGCTGCACCTATGGGAATAGAGAAAGGATCTGTGTTGCGTTGATAACGGAACGCGATTGCTCCCGATTGCGGATCAACATCGATAATCAGATCAACTTCTTCCGCAGAAAGTATACCGGTTACGGGAATGATCTCGTTCACGACCACAGTTCCTGCTTCCTCCCGAAGGAGTTGTATGCCCGGATTTCCAAAATTCGCGAACAGTGATATCCGAAAATAATTATCCTGATCCCCTGTTCCGATAAAGATTCCTTGCGATTGGTCCTTAAGGTTTGGCAGGGAGATGCCCCCAAAGAACGGAGACCCGAGCAACCGGGTTCGAATGCTGAAGGGTCGGAGTTCGTCAGATAATGCTACGCCAAACTGAAATGCATAACGTTGATCGTTCGATCTCGCGTCGCCCGGTTCGGCAGGCGCTGAAAGCACGCCCACGGCGCCACCAACGATTAGGTCTGGATGGTCGGGATCAAACAGGCTCGCATAATTGTCGACATGGTTTGTCATCAACCCCGTATGCCCCACGCCGAAAAACCCAAAGCCCGGTTCGCCGTTGAGGAAGGGATAATCGACAGGCAAAGACGTGTTCGTACCGTTCTGCGGGTCGAGCGCGAATGCGTCGACTGTGTCGTCCAATCCATCATTGTCGTCGTCATCGTCGTTCAGGTCCGAGATAAGGTCGTTGTCGTGATCCACAGGTTTGCTCCCCGCAGAGCATGGATCGGTGCCATTGTCGATCTCATCGGCGTTGCTGTAGCCGTCCAGGTCGTCATCGGCTTCCGTATCGTACGTATTCGTACAAGTAATACTGTAAATGGCGAACGACATGGTATTGGTTTCCCCGGCACTCCCCTGGGTTGTTGAGCCGGCTGCCATGACAAGGCGGTTGCCGTACGCGATCATTTGTGTGCCGTGCCTGCCCACGTTCATGGGCGGTTTGACCGTCCATGAATTCGACACGGGATCGTACATCTCCACAACGTTGAGCGCTTGTGAGGACGAACCGGTCTCGCCGCCGGCAATCAGCAATTTTCCGTTGAAGGCAATGGTGCCGCCGGCTGCGCGCGGTGTTGGAATTTGGGTCGGTGTAGACCATGTGCCGGTTTCAAGATCGTAGACGTCGACGTTTGATATCGTGGCTCCGAACACACCAGAGGCGCCGGTGCGGCGGCCCCCGGCGAAATACATCTTGCCATTGATAAGGGCTGCGTGAAAATGGTCGCGCGCCTCAGGTAGATTGGGAAGGGGAGTCCAGGTGCCGGTCTGAGGATTGTACTCATCGAAGAGCGTTGACCATCCGTCGATGTGACCGTTTACGATACCGCCACCGATGTAGAACTTGTTCTTATAAAGAATGACTCCCGCCGAGCCCCTTCGTCTTGCCGCCGGGATCATATCTCCTTCGGACCATTGATTAGTAGCCGGATCGTATATGTATATCCTGTCAACTGGATCTTCCCCCGGGTAACTCCCGGTCATGGCCATGATGATGTAAATCTTGTTCTGGTATACTACGGCCTGAAAGTGGTGCAATTCAATTGGAGGCGAAGCCCCGGCCGTCCAGGTGTTGGTAACCGGATCGAATATGTTAACCGGCTTGATGCCGCGGCCCCCGAACAAATAGAATTTTCCGCCTATTTCGACAAAGCCGTTTTCGTGCCGTTGTAGTGGTGAAGTGCCATTGGCGTAAGGCTGATTCTGCCAGGTCTCCTGGGCCGGACCTACGGGTTCAAACACGGTGATATTGTCCGAACCGTAGGTTGCGACCCAAATTGTGCCGGGAAATACTTCATTGTCTCCCTGTGCAATGACGTCGAGAGGATTCGATCCGAACCCACTAAGCAGCGCGCTTACACTTGAAACCTGGGTGCCGTCGGAGTTGAGTACAATCCGGTAAACGTTGCCGTCAAAACTTGCTGCCAGCAGGTTGCCGTACATAGTTCCTCCGAAGGCGTTCAATGAAAGGTATTCGGCAAGTCCGTTCGTCGAGGCTGCCCACGTGTAGAGTGCGCCATCGTTTACTCCCGGATTGCGAAAGTCGCCCTCCACAGGATTGGCCATCGAGGGGTCAACGGGAGGCCAATCCACGGTCGGCTGAAGTTCAAAGTGATGCTCGGTGGTATAGTAGTGCAAGCCGGCATTCAAAGGATTGGCCCGAATCGGATTCGGATGGCCCCCGTAGATGGGAGGGAAGCCGGGCCCTGAAACATAATGGAGGTTATCAAGGTTGTTGACTTTCGCGTCATTCGGTCCGGGGCCGTTGGAACCGGGTTCGCCGACAACGTACTGATTTGTGACCTGCGTTTGGAGTGGATCACCAAATGCGCCTTCCTGGTGCGGATGCCCACCCCAGTTGCCGTTTGCACCATTGTCGATGGTATACATTCGACCGCTTTTCCCGATCGCCTTCGTGATCACCAGATCATAGGCATTGCGGTATCCGGGGGAGTGTATCTGGACCGGCCCTCCGGGGACCAGCTTGGCTTGATTGCGCCCGTCGTTACCGCCAAAGGGATCGTTCACGTCGACGCCCGGCGCGACGTTAGTGCGTGTGGGGTCGTCGAGTGTGGGCAGCGTGTATGACCCTCCAAACTCGGTTTCAATTCTGCCCAGGTCGATTTTAAGTATCGCTGCCGACAGGGCATATTCCGTGAGAAATGCAAAATTGTTAGAAGGTGCACCTGCATTGGTATGGCCGCCCTGTGCCACGTACATGATGTTGGTGGCCTCGTCAATGACCATTCCGTTGGTGGCATGGTTTTCTTCTGATCGGGGCAAGCCCTTCACGACGTCGACTTTAGTCCATGACGTGCCGTTCCAGGTGAGTTTGGAAATGATGCCCGAGTTGGTGTCGAGATTGAGGTCTCCCGCAGTTCCTCCGCCTCCGATGCGCGGATCGCTGGAAGCTACATAAAGCACGGGGTTGGTGCTCGTGCCCGTGGCAAGAATGCCGGTTATCTGCCGGCGTGTGTCTCCGGGATTGAGACTACCATCGTCATTGTGATTGGGAATGGTTCGGATGATGTTGATCACCTCCGTTGCCACCACCTGGTAGTTGCCGGGACCATTTCTGACGATGGTGTACGCGTGAATGGTGCCGTCCTGCTGGGACACATAAAGCCGGTTGTCGGGCCCAAAATCAAGGGATGTCGGGTTATTAATGGTTTCGCCGGCAAGGTTTCCAGAGGAAAAACTTATAGTTTGCGCGAGAGCTGTTGGGAGCTGGACAACTTGCAGTAGAGTGAGGACACCGTACAAGAACGTACCAAATGCCCTCCTGGCTGGGGAGGGGGCCATTGTAGATTAGGTTAACTATAGACAAGGTCAATGTGGCAAAAAGAATGCGTATGCGCAATGACCACGATCACCAAATCGCGGGGATTTGTTCCTTGCAAAAAAAGGATTTTGGGCATAACTTATGGGTTTGCCCTGGCTATTCTGAGGCCTTGCTCCAAACACCGGGAAATGTTTGCCACAATTCCCAGCGCATGCGCGCGACTTACATCGAACATCTTGAGTATTTTTTTTCGTTATAAAATTGTTCAGTGAAATATTAAGCGCCCGATTGCGACTACTTCACCATATTGGAGCGTGAATACAAATCCGGAATATCGTTGATGGATAACATTGTACTTTCGGTAGAGAACCTTACTAAGATTTATAAGTCAGGTGACAGAGAGTTGACAGTACTCGATCATGTGACCTTCTCTGTGGGACAAGGAACGTCGCTGGCGATCATAGGTCCATCGGGAAGCGGTAAAACGACTTTGCTTGGATTATGCGCAGGACTCGATACAGCCACGAGCGGAGTAGTATCGCTGATGGGCTATAAGCTGAATACGTTGGACGAAGACGAGCGTGCGCACATCCGTAACCAGTATGTTGGTTTTGTGTTTCAGAATTTCCAATTACTGTCGACGCTTACTGCGCTGGAAAACGTAATGGTACCCCTGGAGCTACGCGGAGAGCGGAACGTTGCGGGTAAAGCGAAAGAGCTCTTGAATCGGGTCGGACTTCATGATCGCCTTCACCATTATCCCTCACAACTCTCCGGTGGTGAACAGCAACGCGTTGCGATGGCACGCGCTTTCATTACAGATCCCAAGATCCTGTTCGCCGACGAGCCTACCGGAAATCTCGACGACGAAAACGCCAACCACATAACGGACTTGCTGTTTGGAATGAACAAAGAGAAGGGTACCACCCTGGTTCTCGTAACACACAACCTCGAACTCGCGCGCAGAACGCAACTCATACTGAGAATGAAGGGTGGGCGACTCGTGGAACAGGAAAAAGTTGTCGCCGTCTGATCAAACTATGAAAGAACATCGGACACGCGTTGAGCGCAGAGGCCGCTCCCTCTTTCGCGACGGCTGGGTATGGCTGATGGCATGGCGCGACGCGCGACACAATTTCTCCCGACTCTTCCTTTTTACGGCTTCGTTGGTTACCGGCATCGCAGCGGTCGTCTCGCTGGATTCACTCAACAACACCATTCAACACGATATCGACCACAACGCCCGGCGTTTGCTTGGCGCAGATATCGTGATCAACGCTGACAACGCCATCGAGGAGGAGATAACGCGCACAGTAGATTCGCTGAAGCTCGAATCCATGTTTGCAGCCGATATGGCGTCAATGGTGCTGTTCAAACACAACGGGCAATCGCGTCTCATCAAGCTCATTGGATTTTCTGAAGCATTCCCTTTGTACGGCGAAGTGGTCACCGTTCCGGAGAGCATATTTGACACGATACAAACGGGAGCTTATGCCATGCTCGACGAGTCGCTGGCCAGTCAATACGAAGTGAGTTCGGGCGACACGATCAAGCTCGGGACAATGGATTTTGTGGTGGCTGGCGTGGTCCAGGAAATTCCTGGCGGGGGAGGTATACTATCCACGTTCACGCCGGCGGTGTACATCAGCTATGCCGCGTTGGAAAAGACGGGACTGATCCAGTTTGGGAGCCGGGTCAATTACAGTTTGTACCTGAAGGGGGATGACCCTCAGCAGATCGCTGCTTCAGTGGAAGTGCTGCGCCCTCTTGCCCGGCGTTATGGTCATGGTGTCGATGATGTTGCCGAGCAGAAGGAAGACCTCGGCCGCGCGTTCCAGTCGATTTACCGTTTCTTTTCCCTTCTGGCGTTCGTAGCGCTCATACTTGGATGCATGGGCGTCGCCAGCTCAGTACACATATATGCGCGCGAGAAACGCGAAGAGGTAGCCGTGCTGAGGTGTGTCGGATCGTCAGGGTGGCAGGCCTTCAATATATACTTCATCCAAATCTTTCTGCTGGGCATTCTTGGAAGTGTGATCGGTGCATTTGCAGGGTTGGGCATACAACAGGCGATACCGCTGTTGCTCCGGGGAGTCGTGCCATTTGAAGTCGGGTTTTCCATATCGTGGAGTTCACTTTTGTTGGGCCTTTTCCTGGGAACGCTGGTTTCGATTCTTTTCTCGATGTTGCCTCTCATTTCCGTGCGCTTTGTTCCGCCACTCACCGTGCTGCGTTCGGAGTCTGAGCCGGAAACCGTAATGTCGAAGACGCGTGTGGTTGTGCTGGCATTGATCGTCGTATTCCCGTTAGCCTTTGCTGCATACCAAACAGGGAGTCTGTTGACGGGTGGCGCATTTTTCGTTGGCCTCCTCGTCGCATTGTTGCTGCTCGCCGCCGTCGCGGGATTGCTGTTGAAGCTCGTACGCAAGTATTTCCCTTCCGGTGCCAGCTTCATCTGGCGACATGCATTGTCCAATCTCTTCCGACCGAACAACCAGACGCGGTTGCTCATGGTAACTATCGGCCTCGGAGCATTTATTATTTCCACACTGAATGTGGTTGAAAAAAGCATGCTTAACCAGGTGGAGTTCACAGGACGCGAGAATCAATCGAATACCATTTTGTTCGATATCCAACCGTTTCAAAAGGAAGGAGTCGTCCAACTGATGCGTGACAACGGCCTCCCCGTAAACCAGGTGGTTCCGATCGTGACGTGTCGGTTGAGTGAAGTGAACGGACGAACGATCCGCGAACTGCAGGCCGACACCACGGATCGAACGCGCAACTGGGCGCTGACGCGCGAATACCGCGTAACGTATCGGGACACACTGCATCATTCGGAAAAATTGCTCGAGGGTGAACTTCAGCATCGCAAGAACGCACGCGATTCGGTGTACATCACGATCTCCGAAGGCATGCAGGAAAACCTCAACGTTTCCATCGGTGATTCACTTGTCTTCGACGTTCAGGGTGTACCTGTCAAAGCCTATATCAGCGGGATGAGAAGTGTAGACTGGCCGAAGGATCCTCCCAATTTCATTTTCGTCTTTCCCACGGGCGTGTTGGAAAACGCGCCACAAGTATACGTGACTGCCACGCACATCGCCGAGCAACAGACGGCGAACAAATTCCAGAGGGAGCTCGTCACCGCATTTCCAAACGTGTCACTTATCGATTTGCGACTGATCCTGGCGACCGTCAATAGCCTGTTCGACAAACTCGGTCTGCTCGTCCGCTTCCTGGCCTTGTTCAGTATTGTCACGGGTCTGATCGTTCTTGCCGGCGCAGTGATCAACAGCAAGTTTGTCCGGCTAAAAGAAAATGTATTGCTCCGTACGGTTGGAGCCCGCACCGCGCAGATTACTCGGATCACGCTCATAGAATACGCCTACCTGGGGTTGTTCTCAGCCCTCACTGGCATGATCCTTTCCCTGGCCGGAGGCTGGCTCCTCGCTACGTTTTTCTTTGAGATCACATTTGCCTTCGACTTTCTCGAAATGCTTATCATCGCCAGTGGCGTGATTGGCCTGACCGTCCTGATCGGATGGTGGAACTCAAGAGAAGTCATTTATACCCCGCCACTGCAGGTGCTGAGGAAAGAAGCGTGAGAACATTCTGAGTGCGAGTGCGAGGGTGAGGGAAGACCCTGAAGCGCCTGTCCTGGGCCTGACGAAGGAGGTCCTTATCGACGGTGAGAATCAAGGACGATCAGGGGCTAATTTCCATCATTTTCGTCGTCGCAGGTGTCAAACTAGCTGTATAGGGGTATGAGAATGGCCGCAAAATGGGTAATTTGTCCAGTTGGCGGCTACGTGGCCTGTTATGGTAAAGCTGTTTGCGATTCTGATCGTTGTGTGTTTGTCGGCCCTTTCTGGCCGGGCCGGGGTACCCTCTTTGGAATTCATTGAAAACAGAAACCAGTGGGATAAGGGGATCGACTACGGCATCCGAATTCCCGGTGGGATGCTATTCGTGGATGGGACAGGCTTTCATTATTACCTGTACGACCAGGAGCGACTGGAAGAATTGCACATGGCGTCGCACGCCCACGCCGATGAGGCGACTGGTCCGCGCACAATCGGCGAAAAGATCGACGGGCAGTATATCCGCATGACCTGGACAGGAGCCAGGGATGTGCAACCGGAGCCCTTCGGGAAGAACCGCCCTTACTACAACTATTTCCTTGGAAACGATCCTTCGAGGCACGCGTCGCGCGTTCCGTCATACTCGGGCGCATTGTACCCTGGCATTTACGAGGGCATTGACCTTAAGCTATACACGTCGGGAGCAAATTTGAAGTACGACTTCATCGTGGCACCTGGGGCGGACCCGTCGTGCATCCAGGGCACGTACTCCGGTCTGGACCGCGTCGCGTTTGATGGGTCGGGAGGCCTCGTCATCCGGACTGTCGCGGGCGAGATCATCGAATCCCGTCCGTATGCTTACCAGGTTATCAATGGCCAGCGCGTGGCAGTGGCTTGTCAATATGTTCTGCGCGACACAGCGATGTCGTTCACATTTCCGGAAGGATACGATTCCTGCGAACCCCTCGTGATCGACCCGCTGCTGATTTTCTCGACCTATTCGGGTTCCACGGCCGACAACTGGGGGAGCACGGCGACGCCCGGTGAACACGGCACACTCTATTCGGCAGGAGTCACCAATCCCGCAGGCTCTTCAGGTACTTTCCCCGTCCGGCCCGGAGCATTTCAGACCACCTACGGAGGATGGTACGATGTTGGCCTGCTTAAATACGACTCCACCGGGCAACAACTCATCTATGCATCCTACCTCGGCGGCCAGGCCAGCGATTCCCCCCACAGCCTCGTCATGGATCCGGCCACGAACGACTTACTCATACTGGGTACGACCAGCTCACCGAATTTCCCGGTCACCGTCGACGCACTCGACCGCACGTTTGGCGGTGGCGCAGGAACGGCGAATGTTATCGAGTTCTTCAACGGTTCGGATATTTTCGTTGCCCGCATCAGCGCGGACGGAACACGTCTAAAAGCTTCAACCTTTTTCGGAGGCGCCTTCAACGATGGCCTCAACGATTCCTTCGCGGGGTTGTCGCGCAACTATGGCGATGAACTACGCGGCGATATCATCACCGATGCCGCAGGCGACGTCTACATCAGTTCGGTTACCGCGTCTTCAGACCTGGAACTCGTTAACAGCTTTTCGACAACTTTTCACGGCGGGCCCACTGATGCGATTGTCGTTAAACTCTCACGCGACCTCGATCAGCAATTGTGGGGCGCTTTCCTGGGCGGCAGCGGTGCCGACGCGGCCTACACACTCAAACTTACCGAGAATGGCGATATCCTAATCGCAGGGGGCACTACGAGCTCCGACTTTCCGACAACACCTGGAGCTTACCAGGAAACGTACGGTGGCGCCACAGACGGTTGGATTGCGCGGATCTCATCCGACGGCCAGGCGTTACTGCAAGGAACCTATACAGGGACGTCGTCGTACGATCAGATTTACTTTCTCGACATCAACGCTTCGGAAGAGGTGTACGTGTACGGCCAAACGACGGGATCAGACTTTCCTGTATCGCCGGGCGTGTATAACAATCCAAACAGCGGTCAGTTCGTACAAAAGTTCAGCACAGACTTGTCGACGCTTGGGTTCTCCACGGTGTTTGGGGCGGGAAGAGGGATACCTGACATTTCTCCCACGGCGTTTCTCGTTAACGACTGCAACAATCTATACATGGCAGGATGGGGTGGGGTAGTAAACTCACAAACAAATCACTGGCAATCGAGTACGGTTGGCATGCCCACTACGTCGGACGCGTTTCAGTCGACAACCAGCGGATCGGACTTTTATTTCATGGTGCTCACCGCCGATGCATCGGAGTTTCTATACGGAACCTACCTCGGCGGAACCTCTTCGAGGACCCATGTGGACGGTGGTACAAGTCGCTTCGACAAGAGCGGGATCGTATACCATGCGGTGTGCGCCGGCTGTGAGGCGTTTAACGCCCTCAATCAGCCCACATCGGATTTTCCGACCACTCCCGGCGCCTGGTCGAACCGCAACCGCAGCCAGAACTGCAATAACGCCGCTTTCAAGTTCGACCTGGCCTCGCTACGAGCGCGCCTCCAGACCAACTCCGAAAAGTTTGACGCCCCCAACATACGGAAGGTATGCCTTCCAGATGCTATTGTATTCCAGAACCGCAGTGTCGGCGGCGAATCGTTTCATTGGGATTTTGGCGACGGGACGAAGCTTGTGAAACCAGATACGAGCATGGTGGTTCACCGGTATGCCACACCGGGGCGCTACCTGGTAAAGCTTGTGGCCGTCGATCCGGGTACATGCATTGTACGAGACTCAACGCAAGTCTTCATCGACGTGTACCAGCATGAGGGTGTTGTTCAGGACGACGATGCCCTGTGCGAGGGTACTCCC
>JAJJPK010000177.1:0-2795 GCA_032907565.1 Cyclobacteriaceae bacterium
CCGTCACCATCCAGATCGCCCACCGCCAGCGCAGGACAGTAGTCGGAAAGCTTATGGGGCAAAGTCGTTTGAATATTGAAGTCCACGGTCTCATAATCCGCATGACGATAGTCCATTCTGCTTGATCGGGTAACGTCTCTGAACAAGGCCTCAGCAGCGACCTGGTTCTCTTGCCACGAATAGCCCTGCTTCGCATCGCTCATCCTGACCTGTACTACCTGGTCGGCCTTTACTTGCTTAAGTGTTTGCTTCTTTCCATTGGGCCAGCGAACCACAATAGAGTCAACCATTGACGCCATGCCCAATCCGAAATGTGCAATAGGATGCATGGTTGACATGTATCCGCTGTATGGATTGTGCTCGTATACCTGGTGGACCTGCTGGCCGGCGGCGTCATAATAAATATCGACAACAGCACCGAATCCCTCGAGGTTACCCTTTTCTGCTTCAAAAGACAGTTGCAGGTAGTGGTTTGGCCGGCCTTGCTCCATCCCTGCATTTCTGTAAATGAAGGCTTCGTCGTTGATATTGCTGACCACAAGGTCGAGTGCGCCGTCGGCGTCGAGGTCGACAACGGCCGCACCACTCGAAAATGCGGGGCGGGTCAGGCCCCAGTTGTCCGACACATCATCAAAAGTGAGGTCTCCATTATTTCGAAAGGCATAGTTCGGCAATTTGACTTCCGGGATCTGCCGGATAATTTCCTCTTTCGAAATCCTTGCGAATGCTTCCTCGCGATAGACAATGAAATCGTGATCAGTGACATCCTTGGGGAACCCATTAGTAACAACGATATCACGAAAGCCATCGTTGTCGAAGTCGGCCACCAATGGCGCCCAGCTCCAGTCTGTTTCGGCAATGTCACTCATGAAGCCTATTTCGCTGAAAACGGGGTACCCGAGAGAATCACCTTCGTTTATGCGGGGGCCACGATTAAGCTGCAGTGTATTCCGTACGTATTGGTGCTGGTACCCAAAAAATTCAAAGTATCGGTTTGTCGTGGTGTTGTTGGCATTCAGCATCATCTTCTTCCTGTAGTTGTCCTCGGGACTCATATCCAGTTCCACCACGTCGACCAGGCCGTCATTGTTTATGTCGACGACGTCCTGCCCCATTGCATTGTAGGAAGTATGTTTGAAAAAAGCTTTCGTACGGTCGCGAAACGTGCCGTCACCGTTATTGATGTAGAGAATATTGTCGGAAAGAAAATCGTTCGTCACGTAAATGTCCTTCCATCCATCACGATTGATATCCACAGTCGTTGCGCCCAGACCATATCCATCCAGCGTGATGCCGGCCCGATCGGACACATCGACAAAAACGGGATGGACCTTGTCGGCGGCCCAGTCATTCCGGAACAACTTGCCCCTGCTTTGCACCGGTCTTTTGTTTTCGCTTCCACCAAAGCGGTTGGGGTCATAGGCCACCGATATGGCGTTAACCGTCAGATACATATCGAGGTCGCCATCGTTATCATAGTCGAAAAAAGATGCCATAATCGACTCCAGGCCGACATCGAGGCCGTACTCCCGTGACAATTCCTCGAATTGGGGCACACCGTTCATGTCTACTCCCTTGTTGATAAAGAGCAGATTGCCCCTCCTCGCGGGATCGCTGTGAACACCGTTACAAACGTAAATGTCGCTCAGTCCGTCGCTGTTAATGTCGACTATGGACACGCCTCGGCTCCACGTGCCGGCCGCGCCTACACCGGCTTCGACCGTCACATCCCGAAAAATAAAATCGCCCATATTTAAATACAGGCGATTCGATACCATGTTGCCGGCGAAATAGATGTCGGGAAGGCCATTCCTGTCAAAATCGCCTATCCCGACACCGCCACCGTTGTAAATGGTGACAAAATCCAATGAATTTATGGAGTCGTTCTCATTAATTTCATTATTAAAACTCACACCGGAAAATGATGACTCAATCTGCGTAAATACTGCGCTGTTATCTCTGCAAGCAATCAGGCACAATAAGGGAAAACATACTATAAATAATCGTACACGCCCCATAGCTTGGTTCCAACCTTAGAATACTCATAAACATGTTTAGACTTTCTATGCCGAACCAGATCGCAGCAGTCCGCTCATTCCTAGTATCCCGGATTCTGTTCCAGTGTAGGATTGGTAGCAATAGCAGTCGCGGGAATCGGCATCAAGTCATGTCCACTTGGAATTGCGATACCAAACTCGTCGAGAACATAGTCGATGTGCTCGCCAGTCCTTCTCAGAACGAACCAGAGCGACAACTCTCCGGCAACCTCATGCCTGTATTCGTTGACAATCATCTTCATGACGTCTCCCCCAGGAGGCGGAGGCACAACCACGGAAGGGTCTGCCAGTTTCCCCCACGCACGATCCCTTACACGCTGAAGGGTTGCTAGAGCGCCGGCTTCGTCGCCACTTTTGAGTTGTGCCTCAGCCTTACTTATAAGTATTTCACCGAATCGCAGCAAGATCACATTCTGATCGCTGAAAAAAGTATTGTTTGGATCAATCACATTGGGGTCACGCCAGAACTTGGTACCATAATACCCCGACCTCGGCAGCGCCTCGGGTAAGTCTCCCAACCAGGGTTTATCAATTGTTCCGCAGGTATTAATGATGTTGTTGTCTGGTCCAATGTAAGCGGGATCACCCTCTGCGAATCGCGCCTGCACGTGCGCGTAATTCTTAATTTCAATTACAGGGCTAGGATGTTCATCGCCGGGTCCTATTACGGTGCACACTTTTCGAAGATCACCTGGCGCGAACGACATGTATAGTTTAGGATCAGCATATTCGTACCCG
>JAJJPK010000178.1:0-12157 GCA_032907565.1 Cyclobacteriaceae bacterium
TAGCACCCTTCTTCTTGGCGGCTTTCTTTACTTTCTTAGGAGAGGCTTTCTTTGCTGATTTCTTCGCGGCCTTCTTTTTAGCGACTTTCTTTTTAGCAGCTTTCTTTTTAGCCGTCTTTTTGGCTGCCCTGGCGGGACGTTTCTTCGATTTTTTTGATGCAGCTTTCTTGACTTTCTTTGCCATAGCTTATCATGGTTTTTATTTACTCCAAAAGTTAAATAAATATATTCACCATCAAGCAAGGCTATTGACAATTATTTTCATAACGACGCAACGATGAATCATCCTCCTGTTAACACAGCACTCTTGTCGTACGGCATGTCCGGAGAGGTCTTTCATGCGCCCTTACTCGAAGCGCATCCTGGCTTCAAGCTCACCCATATCCTGGAGCGTTCTTCCAACCGCGCCGTGAAGCGCTACCCGACCGTGAAAACTGTGCGATCGCTCGATGAGATCCTGCAGGATAAAACAATCGAGCTCGTTATTGTGAACACCCCGCACGATACCCATCATGAGCTGGCAACGCGTGTTCTGGAAGCGGGAAAGCACGCCGTTGTGGAGAAGCCTTTCGTAGTGTCTGTGAAGGAAGGAGAAGCGCTCATACGGCTAGCCCGTGAGCGCGGTGTCATGCTGAGTGCATTTCAAAACCGCCGATGGGATGGCGACTTCATGACAGTACAAAAAGTACTGCAATCCGGCATTCTCGGACCGCTCGCAGAGTTTGAAGCGCACTACGACCGCTATCGGCCGGAGGTGGACCGCACTACCTGGAAGGAGGGCGCACGTCCGGGATCTGGCATCGTGTACAACCTCGGCACCCACATGATCGATCAGGCGCTCACGCTCTTTGGCAAACCAGAATCCCTTTCTGCGCACATCTACATCCAGCGCCAGGGTGGGGTCTCGCCCGACTATTACGACATACGGCTGTATTATCCGGGGTTCACAGCCATCCTCAAGTCGAGCTACCTCATACGCGATCCTGGTCCACGTTACGTCGCCTTCGGAGTGCATGGTACATTCACCAAGTACGGACTCGATCCACAGGAAGAGGCACTTAAGAACGGTGGCATTCCGGGCTCTCCAGGATGGGGCACGGAGGCCAAGGAGTGGTGGGGAAGGATCGACACCCAGATTGGCGACCTGCACGTCCAAGGCGCCATCGAAACGCTGCCCGGCAACTACCTCGGTTTCTACGATAGCATATACGCCGCCTTGCGAGAAGGCAAATCACCCGAAGTGACCGCCGAACAGGCGCTCATGGTCATCCGTATCGTCGAACTGGCCATGGAGAGCAGTGAGAAAGGGCGTAGGGTTACTGTGCCCTGATCGGTAATCGGTGACGGTTTACCATACTCCCCTTATACTGATAGATCGGCATTAACTGCCTACTGCCTATTGCCAACTATAAGTAAACGAATACCGTCCCGATCCCACCGAAAACGTCACATCTTTGCCCTGCGTCGTTACAGCACGTACACCTTTTGTACGGTCCAACGTTGTTTTTCCTTCAGTTACTTGTTTGCCTGCAGCGCCAGGGAGGGTGATGGTCGCCGTGGTGTTGGGTGGTACGGTGACTTCAACCGTCATCGTACCGTCCTTAATGGTCCAACCGGAGGCGACAGTCCCGTACATCGTCTCAATGGATGCTTTGGCGTACGATAGATCGCCACCAGGCTGCGGGGCGATCACGATGTGTTTGTATCCGGGCGCGTCGCGGTCGGGATTGATCCCTGCAATCGTACGGTACATCCAATCGCCAATAGCGCCGTAGGCATAGTGATTAAAGGAGTTCATCCCCGGTGTTTGGAATGTACTGTCTGGTTTGATCCCATCCCATCGTTCCCAAATGGTGGTGGCGCCCATCTTAACCGGATAGAGCCATGAAGGATAGGTCTCCTGCAGCAGGAGCTGATACGCCACATCGGTATAGCCATAGCGGCTCAATACGTGACACAGATAGGGTGTGCCCAAGAAACCTGTAGTGAGATGGTTGCCGTATTGTTTGATATTTTCTACAAGTCGTGCCGCGGCAGCTTCACGCTGCGATTCAGGCAGGATATCGAACGCAAGAGCCAGCGTATAGGCGGTCTGCGTCCCTGATACCAAGCGTCCTGTGGGCGTCATGTACTCCTTCCTGTAGGCGTCCGTGATCTTGCCCAGCAGGTCTCGGTAATGCGCCGCGTCCTGGCTCATGCCCAGGATCTCGGCTGCGTCGATCAGCAGTCGGGTAGAGTGGATGAAGAACGACTGCGCGATGAGGTATTTGTCGGTAACTGCCGACCGCCCATCGTTGTCGTCGAAGGGACGATAGAACAGCCAGTCCCCAAAGTGAAAGCCGGTATTCCAAAGATTGTTTTCATTCATCGCGCCAGCCATGAAATCGACCCACCGCTTCATCGAAGGATATTGTTCGTTGAGGAATGTTGTGTCGCCGTATGCAGTGTACATGGCCCAGGGGATGATTGTAGCTGCATCTGCCCATCCCGCAGACGCCGACGCGTTTTCGCCCAATACGTTAGGTATCACGAACGGCACGCGTCCGTTGGACGTCTGATCCGCAGCCAGATCCTTCAGCCACTTTGAGAAGAACGCGGCGACATTCATGTTGAATGCGGCCGTGCGGGCGAATACCTGCGCATCGCCCGTCCAGCCCAGACGCTCGTCGCGTTGCGGACAATCCGTTGGGACATCGAGGAAATTGCCCTTCTGACCCCATTGGATATTGTGCTGAAGCTGATTCACCAGTGCGTGGGAGCACTCGAAGTGCCCCGTGGTCTCCATATCGGAATTCAACACCACGGCCTCGATCTGGTTTGGTTGAAATCCGGCAGGGAAGTTTTCGAGTCGTGCGTAGCGAAATCCCATGAACGTAAATCGCGGTTCGTACTGTTCTTCACCGCCGCCCTTGAGCGTATAGGTGATCATTGCTTTCGCCGCGCGGAGGTTGTCGATGTAGAAGTTTCCGTCTTTGTCGAGCACTTCCGCGTGGCTAATCTTTACGGTATGACCTGCCGGACCGGAGATGCGGAAACGCAGCCAGCCTACGAGGTTCTGTCCGAAGTCGAGTACCGTTTCTCCTTTGGGTGTCGTGAGCGTGGCAATGGGTCGAATTATCTCCTGCCGGCGTATGGGCTCGTTGGCCGTGGCGACCAGCACATCCTTGGCACCTTCAAAAACGGTCACGCCTTGCCATCCGCTGTCATTGTAACCCGCCTGGGTCCAGCCGCTTTTTTCTTTTCGGGCGTCGTAGGTTTCACCATGGTAAATTTCTGCCATCTGCAGCGCGCCGGTCGACGAGCGCCACGAATTGTCTGATATGATGCGATCGGTGCTGCCATCCGCATAGGTGATCTCAAGCTGGTATAGCAACGCGATGTCTGTGCCGTATTGATTGCGCTGATTGCTGAAACCGATGTTCCCCCGGTACCAACCGTCGGCTAGCATGACGCCTGCTGCATTATCGCCGTTCCGAATCTGTCCGGTTACATCATACACCTGGTATTGCAGCCGCTTGTTGTAGCTCGTCCAGCCAGGCGTCAGCACAGCGTCGCCTACACGTTGACCGTTAAGGTGCGCCTCGTACAGTCCATGTGACGTCACATACAGACGGGCTGATTGCACGGGCTTGCTTACACTAAAGCTCTTGCGCAAGAGGGCAACAGGTCGCTGTTCGGCTTCCGGATTATCAGAGAGCGGTCGTATCCATTGCGCGGACCAGTCGGAGGTCTGAAGTAATCCCATTTCCCAGAAAGCAGGTGCGCTCCAGGCGGATGCTCTGTTGTTACTGTCCCAGATTCTGACCTGCCAGTACAGCCGTTGGCGCGACTGAAGGGCGGGACCGCCGTAACGGACATGTGTCGATTGGCTGGAGGCGACTTTCCCGGAGGTCCAGACGATGTTTCGTCCACGACTCACGCCGGGATCTGTTCCGACACGGATCTCGTAGGCCGACTGCATCACATCGCGTGCGCCGGACCGAATCTTCCAACTAAGCCGGGGCTGCGTGGCGTCAATGCCAACAGGATTTACGAGATACTCGCAGACAAGGTCCGTCACTTCGGGTCGCTGTGCCATGGTCACATGCATGACCCCCATTGCGAGCAGAAGTAAGATAGCGCGAAGGAGCATGGTTATGGGTTTGGTTCGACTGCGAATCTAACAGAATAAGCCTTCTTATGCCCCATTTTAAGACAATTAACCTCGAACTCTAAAGAGGAAAGTCAGGACAGTTCAGGGAAGCAGCCTGGTGCAATTGCCGGGAATGAACGCGTGAAAAAGTTCGCGAATTCGTTTTGTCACAGGCATCCCCGCCGCGAAGCGATCTTCCATCTGCTTCTCCGTGAAGCGATCTTTGATCTGCTTCTCCGTGAAGCGATCTTCGATCTGCTTCACGGGCCTGCCGTCAATTTCCCGCACAGGGGTCAACTCGCCCATCGTCCCTGTGGCGAACACTTCATCGGCGTTGTAAAACTCAGTCAGAGAGAGATTGCGTTCCACCACCGGTATTTCCGCCTGGCGACACAGTTCGATAACAAGGCCGCGGGTGATACCGGCCAGGCACGCGTCGGGAGGAGGCGTCAGCACCACGCCGTCCTTCACCATGAACAGGTTGGTATCATTGAGTTCTGCAACGAATCCGTTCGCGTCGAGCATAATCGCGGCGTCAACACCGGCCACGTTGGCCTGGATCTTTGCCAGGATATTGTTAAGGAGATTGTTGTGATGGATTTTTGAATCGAGGAACTGGGGACCGTTCCGCCGGACTGAAGACGTAATGACGCGTATACCCTTTTCATTGTCATATACGAGCGGTTTCCATTCTGCCAGAACAATAAGGCAGCAACCAAGCGTATTGAGGCGTGGATCCATTCCCGACGTGATCTTTTCACCCCGCGTCAACGTAAGACGGATATGGACATCATCATCCATATTGTTGGCGCGCAAGGTTTCCCGGATAGCGTCAACGATCACTTCTCTGTCCGGCACATTCTCAAAAGCAAGCGCATGGGCTGATGCGAAGAGCCGGTCGAGGTGGCGATCGAGACAAAAGACTCCGCCCTTGTAAACCCTCAACCCTTCCCAAACGGCGTCGCCGCCCTGTACGCTGCTGTCGAATACGGAAACACGGGCTTCAGCGCGCGGAACCAGCCTGCCGTTTAGGTGAACGAGGATATTCTCATTTCGTAGGTCGAATTTTTGCAACATGCTTATGCGGGTTAATGGCAAAGGCCAGAAGTTTCTGATAATAGTCCGTCGCCTTGTAACAAAGGTCCTCCAGGTGCGATGGGATATCCGGATTTTCGTCGGAAGGCTGACTAAAGCCCTGCGACTGGTGTACGTTCGCATACCAGTAAGGTGCCCACACGCCGTCGTAGGGTTTGGGGCCGGGAGGCCATGTCAACATGTTTTCATAAAACGGGATGCCGAGGTGATCGCACAATGCTGTCAACACCGTGCGCGGGTCCCGAAGCAGCAGGCCCGAATCCACAACGACCGGCGGAGTGCCATCGGCGCCACGCATCCGTTCATAAAGGTGGTATTGAAATTCAATGCCGATGTCGCGCATCACCGGATTTGTCATCACACGCGCGTAGCTGGCGATGACGTGCCGCGGGTTGCGGATAAGAAATACAGATGTGAGTCCCGGCTTGAATTCCTCGTTCAACACTTCTATATGATGCGCCATGTTTTTGATGAACAGCGTATCATGGCCGGTGTCTTCGAAGATAAGTGTGTCGACTTCTGCTTCCGTCTGAGGCAGGCTAGCCAGAACCTCGTCGCGTCCCGGGTGTTGTACACCCGACTTCACCAGGTAGAGCGCATAGTAGGGCTCATCCAGCACACGGGTGCGGGGCCGCTGGGCAAAGGAGTACATCATGGCCGTTGACAGATTGCGGGGACCACTAATGAGATTGATGCGAAGCATGACAATGGTGCCGGAATATCGGTCGCCCCCAAGATGCCAATTTTTTGCAGATTTCTATCAATTTCAGCATGGGTTGGCAATAATTGGGCGGCCTCCTAAACCCGTGTGTAGTCTTTGGTTTTTTCGGCAAATAGTTTACCTTGAGGTGTATCAAAAAAGTAGTATGCGCCGCTGTCAATCGTTCGCACTTGTTGTGAATGATTCATAATGTAACCGTGTAATTCAGTTCAACGATCGCGACCTGCCGGGGGTAGGTCTGTTTTGGACAATCCGGAAAACGACAGTGTACTGTGGCCACTGTTCGCCTATGCTGGCATCGTATTTTGCCTCGTAGGTGCCATACTACTGCTATCCTGGTTCCTGGGACAGCGGCACAGGGAACGTGCAACCCATGAGCCCTACGAAGGCGGCATACTCAGCACAGGCTCCGCCCGGCTCCGCTTCTCCTCAAAGTTTTACCTGATCGCCATGCTCTTCGTCATCTTTGACGTGGAGACGGTGTTCATTTTCTCCTGGGCCATAGCCTTTGATGACCTCGGATGGGTCGGATACCTTGCTGTACTCGTGTTCATAGTTCTCCTTCTGCTCGTCCTTGTATATGAATGGCGCAACGGTGCACTCGACTTTGGTCCGAACGGCAGGAAGATCTTACGCGCCTATAAGAAACTCAAAAAGGAAAAACCTCATGAACTGGTGGCTTAGTAGCGCACAGGAGCCCGTTGCTGCCTTGCGCGGCACCGGCTCAATGGAAGAGGCCGTCAGGCAAAGCATCGTGCTGACGACGCTGCAGGGATTGCTGCGATGGGGAAGGAAGAACTCGATGTGGCCATTTCATTTCGGACTGTCATGCTGCTTCGTGGAAATGGCAACGAGCATGACGCCGAAGTACGACCTGGCCCGCTTTGGAGCAGAAGTGATCCGGGGCACGCCGCGCGAAGCCGACGTGATGATCATTGCAGGAACCGTATTTATCAAGATGGCGCCCATCATCAAGAGGCTGCATGAACAAATGATGGAACCGAGATGGGTGATTTCAATGGGATCGTGCGCCAACTCAGGAGGGATGTACGACATCTACAGCGTGGTGCAGGGCGTCGACAAATTTCTTCCTGTCGATGTGTACGTACCTGGCTGCCCGCCCCGACCTGATGCCTTCATGGAAGGACTCATCCTTCTGTCAGAAAGCGTCGGTAAAGAAACCCGACCCCTGAGCTGGACCATTGGCGAGCAGGGCGTCGTAAAACCGGAAAAAATTTCGGTAAAGGAACGCAAGCGGGAATACCGCAGCAGTATGACGGAATTCAGATCGCCAGACGGACTGTAACCGCACGGCGTCATTTATCATAACCAACGGCAATTAAAAACGGTCGCCTATGGACAACGGACTTGAGCCAACGGAGCTTCTTCAGTTGAAGTTTGGCGAAGACACCGTCACCCGGCAGACCACCGCAGACGGGATCACTACCCTTTGGGTGCCCGTCGATAAGATTTCGGAAGTCCTCGAATACCTGAAGACGGGCATTCCGAAACCTTTCATAATGTTTTATGATCTGTCGGCGATCGATGAAAGGTCGAGACGCAAGCCATTCGGATATCCCGACGGCACGTTCAGCCTCGTCTATCACCTCCTCTCATTCGCCCGCAACGCATTCATCCGGTTAAAGGTGTCGCTCGATGGCGAGTTTCCTTCCGTGCCTACGGCCACCCGACTCTGGGCAAATGCCGACTGGTATGAGCGCGAGGTCTACGACATGTTCGGAATCCGTTTCGACGGACACCCCAACCTGCGCAGAATACTGATGCCGATGACGTGGGAGGGACATCCGCTGCGAAAGGAACATCCTGCCCGCGCGACGGAAATGGGACCGTACCGACTGTTTGACGAAAAAATAGACCGTGAACAATCCGCCCTGCAGTTCCACCCGGAAGATTGGGGAATGAAGACGCAGAGCGAAGACACGGACTTTATGTTCCTGAATATCGGTCCTCAACATCCAGGGACACACGGCGTGCTGCGCATTGTGCTGCAACTCGACGGCGAGGATATCGTGGACGCTGTACCCGATATCGGCTTCCACCATCGCGGGGCGGAGAAAATGGCCGAACGCCAATCCTGGCATACTTACATCCCGTACACCGACCGCATCGACTACCTCGGCGGCGTCAATAACAATCTCGCTTACCTGCTGGCAGTAGAAAAGCTTGCTGGCATAGAGGTGCCCGAACGCGCACAATATATACGGGTGATGATGTGCGAACTGTTCCGGATCGCAAGCCACCTTGTCTGGTACGGTACTTTCGCACAGGACGTGGGTCAGCTTTCACCGGTGTTCTACATGTTCACTGACAGGGAACGCGTCTTCGAGATCGTAGAGGCGGTATGCGGAGGAAGAATGCATCCGAACTGGTTCCGTATCGGCGGAGTGGCCCAGGACCTTCCGGAAGGATGGCGTGACCTGATCAAAAAATTCGTCGACTATTTTCCGAAAAGACTGAAGGAGTACGACAACATGGTGCTCAAAAACAGCCTCTTCAAAGCACGGACTGTCGGCATCGGGATTTTCACCGCCGAGGAGGCCATCGAGTGGGGTGTGACTGGTCCGGGATTAAGAGCCTGCGGATACGACTGGGACTTCCGAAAACGACAACCTTATTCGGGATATGACCAGTTTGACTTCGATGTTGCTGTAGCTTCCAACGGCGACTGCTACGACCGTGCGTTGGTACGCGTGGAGGAGATGCGACAAAGCCTTCGCATCATCCGTCAATGCCTCGACCGCATGCCGGACGGCAGCTACAAAGCAGATCACCCCCTGGCTACGCCACCGATAAAGAAATTCACGATGCACGATATCGAAACGTTGATCACCCATTTTCTGGGTGTCAGTTGGGGACCCGTCATTCCACCCGGCGAGGCAATGAGCTGCATCGAGGCCACCAAGGGCGCCAACAGCTACTACGCCATCAGCGACGGCAGCACGTCGCCGTACCGCGTTCGCGTTCGAACGCCATCGTTCCCCCACATGCAGATGGTGCGCTACATCAGCAAAGGGTATACGGTGGGCGACCTGTTAAGCATACTTGGGGCGATGGATTATGTCCTGGCGGATATAGACAGGTAGGGAGAAAGATTGAAGAATTGAAGAATTGAAGAGTTGAAGAATTGAATAGTTAAATAGTTGAATAGTTGAATAGTTGAATATCAAATATGTTGTCGCAGGAAGAAAAGGTTGAGATCGATCATGCGGTGGCGGCGGTGCCTTATCGTAAGGCTGCGTGCGTCGAAGCGCTGAAAGTAGTGCAGGCACATCGGGGATGGGTCTCTGATGAGAGCTTGCGGGAGGTTGCTTCGTACCTGGAGATGAGCACGGACGAGGTCGACTCCGTGGCAACGTTCTACAACCTGATCTTTCGCAAGCCGGTCGGGCGTCATGTTATCCTCGTTTGCGACAGCATAAGCTGTTGGGTGATGGGATACGACCAGATCCGCGACAGGCTGCGTGCTCATCTGGGAATCGACTACGGCGAAACGACATCTGATGGCCGGTATACCATGTTGCCGAACCCATGCCTGGGCACCTGCGATTGCGCGCCGGCGCTGATGATTGACAACGACCTTTACCGCAAGGTGAATCCCGCCATGCTGGAGACCATCTTGTCCAAATACCCATAATTATGGAGAAGCCGCTCACACAACACATCCGCGCCGATGGAAAGCCGCTTACCCTGAAAGAATACGAGGGGGTAGGGGGATACAGTGCGCTGCGTAAAGTGCTGAGCGGTATGACGCCTGCCGATGTCCTGGCGGTCGTGAAAGACTCGAATCTCAGAGGACGTGGAGGAGCTGGCTTTCCCACCGGACTGAAATGGAGTTTCGTTCCCCAGGATGCACCCAAACCGCGCTATCTCATCTGCAACGCAGACGAAATGGAGCCGGGAACGTTCAAGGACCGCCTGTTACTCGAGTGCACGCCGCACCAGCTGATCGAGGGAATGATCATCGCAGCCTATGCGATCGGAGCTGACATTTCCTATGTCTTCCTGCGGTGGGCATATCGCGAGGCCGCCCGTATCATCACGAACGCCATTACCGAGGCACGCGACGCTGGATACCTCGGGCGCGACATACTTGGATCTGGATACGATCTGGAGATGCACCTGCACACCGGAGCTGGCAGGTACATCTGCGGTGAGGAAACCGCATTGCTCAATTCTCTAGAAGGCAAGCGCGCCATACCTCGGGCCAAGCCGCCCTTTCCCCAAGTGAGTGGGCTGTTCGGCCGACCTACGATCGTCAACAATGTCGAGACACTCTGTTGCATCCCGCCTATCGTGACACATGGTGCCGAATGGTTCAGGAAGTTAAGCCTTACAGGAGATGCAGGCACAAAGATTTACGGCGTCAGCGGGAAGGTGCGGAAACCGGGCGCATGGGAACTCCCCATGGGTGTGACGTTGCGCGAGTTGATCGAGGAGCACGCAGGCGGCATGCTCGACGGGCATCAGTTCCGTGGTGCGCTTCCAGGCGGTGCGTCCACCGACTTTCTCGTAGACCTCGACGTGAAAATGGATTACAGCGCTGTGGCTGCGGCCGGGAGTCGTCTTGGTACTGGTACCGTTGTGGTCCTTGATGATCGCACGTGTCCTGTTGGCTTCGTGAGGAACCTCGAACAGTTCTTTGCACAGGAGTCGTGCGGATTCTGCACGCCCTGCCGTGAAGGCATTCCCTGGATACGCAACATCCTTACCGCCATGGAGAATGGGGAGGGAGTGGAAGGCGACATCGAGTTGCTCGAGCGTCATGCGATGTACCTGGGACCTGGTAATACGTTCTGCGCCTTTGCACCCGGTGCTATGGAGCCGCTGCAAAGCGCGCTGAAATTTTTCCGCGACGACTTTGTCCGCCACATCGACGAAAAAGCTTGCCCGTGGCATGGACGTTCAAAGCACGACCACAACAGTCACGGCCTCGCGCTATCACACCAACAAACAAACCGGTATGCCGAGGATTCACATTGACGATATAGCGTTTGACGTCCATCCGGGAAAAAATCTTCTCGAGACATGCCTGAGTCTGGGCTTCGACTTGCCGTACTTCTGTTGGCATCCGGCATTGGGCTCCGTTGGCGCGTGCCGACAATGCGCTGTGAAGTCGTACGCGAATGCGGAGGATAACAAGGGCAAGCTTGTCATGGCGTGCATGGAGTCCGTGACGGATGGTCAACGGATATCCATCCGCGATCCCCAGGCCGTCGAGTTTCGGGAGAATGTTATCGGGTGGCTTATGACGAATCACCCGCACGACTGCGCGGTGTGCGATGAGGGAGGTTCCTGCCACCTTCAGGATATGACGGTCATGACGGGCCACGCTTATCGTAAATTTCGGTTTCTCAAGCGAACGTACCGAAATCAGTACCTGGGTCCATTCCTTAACCACGAGATGAACCGGTGCATCCAGTGTTACCGGTGTGTACGGTTCTACAAAGACTACGCCGGCGGACATGATCTCGACGCATTTGCATCGGCCAACCGAGTGTACTTTGGCCGCAGCAACGACGGTGTTCTTGAAAATGAGTTTAGCGGTAACCTCGCTGAGGTGTGCCCGACGGGCGTCTTTACCGACAAGACCCTGAAACAGCATTACACGCGCAAATGGGACCTGACCTCTGCGCCGTCAGTATGTGTCCACTGTAGCGTAGGGTGCAATACGCTTGCGGGTGAACGGTACGGATCACTGCGTATGATATCCAACCGCTACAATGGGAGGGTTAATGGATACTTCTTGTGTGACCGTGGACGGTTCGGCTATGAGTTTGTAAACGCACCGACGCGTATTCGCGAGCCCCGCCTGCCAGAAGGTTCACCAGGCGAGTCGTGGGAAGAACGGGTTCACAATGCGATCGAAGCATTTCGCGGAACCCGGATTGTGGGCATTGGATCGCCGCGCGCATCCCTGGAAGCCAATTTCATTCTGAGCAGGATCGCAGGTCGCGGTAATTTTTATCACGGCGTCTCGACGTTGGAATTCGAACTTAACAAGTTGGCGTCAGACATTCTTTCTAAAGGGACTGTACCCTCTCTTTCCTTAAAAGATGTCGAATCGTGTGACGTCGTCCTGGTTTGGGGTGAAGATGTCACGAACACATCGTCCATGCTTGCACTCGCTATACGGCAGGCGCTGCGTAACCGGCCAATGGAGAAGTCCATTGCGGCCAAGATACCACCAT
>JAJJPK010000179.1:0-12046 GCA_032907565.1 Cyclobacteriaceae bacterium
TTTTACTTTAAAATCTGCTTCAAAGTGGAATGCTACGTAAGACCTTATATTTTTTCATCTTACTGTGCTTGGCGAATAAGGTTTTTGGACAACAGGACCCTCAGTTCTCCCAGTACATGTTTAATAATCTCTATCTGACGCCGGCGTTCGCCGGGGTGGATGGAGTCACGCGTCTTACGGCCTTTCACAGGAGTCAATGGTTGGGCTACGAATCCAGCTTCGGAGATGGGGGAGCTCCCACCACTCAGATGGTCAGTTTCACCACACCTATCTTTAAGCTGCGGAGCGGCTTCGGGGGGTATGTAATGAATGACCAGCTGGGGCCACAAAACAACCTGGAAGTACAAGCCACTTACGCCTATCATCTGGGTATCCGCGAATCCAAGCTGAGTTTTGGTGTCCGTGTGGGAATGTATTCCCAAACCCTGGATTATGACCGGTATCGGGCAATACAGCCTGATGACCCACTTTTGGCGGACAAGAGCGGCAAGGAGTCGCAGATCCGCCCCGACATGGCGTTCGGACTTTTGTACCGATCTGAGAAATATTATGTCGGATTGGGATTTAATCACCTCCTGAAATCCGAATTTGATTTTGGCGTAAGTCAGCGAAATGCGCTAGAAAATCACCTGAGTGCTACTGCGGGGTATTTTTACGATGTGAGTTTCGACCTCAGCATCCAATTTGCAGCGCTGGTCAAATCCGATTTCAATAAAACGTCGGTAGACGGCAGTGTTATTGCTTATCTTCGGGATACGATGTGGGGCGGTTTGTCGTTTAGAACATCGGAGGCAGCGGTGCTGCTTCTGGGATACAGTTTCCTGAAAGACAAATCACTGAAATTGGGCTATGCACTTGATTACGTGATTAAGGACCAAAATGCAAAGGCGGCGACATCTCATGAACTGATGCTGAGCTATGAATTACCGGTCAATCCGGGTAGCGGCAAAAAAGTCATTAGAACCCCCCGATACAGGCACTGACCGATAAGACTTTTTGGTTTGTTTTGGTTTTTTGGGAATTTCGTATTCTAATTTTTTGAATAAAATGGGCGTAAAAGCCCGTTGCGGATTTTTGGATGAAAATTTCTTGCAGTATGAATAAATCGGTTTTTTCAAAACTCGTTTTACTCCTCACCGGCGTTGTGGCCAGCGCCTGCGGATTGCTCGGCTTGGGCGGCGGAGGCGGTGACCAGGGTGAATTGGTGGGCGTGCCCGGGAGAGAAGGCTGGGTTATGACCGTACCATACGGCATGGTTCCCATACCGGCAGGAACATTTCACATGGGGCAGGCCGATGAGGACCCTGCTTCCACCCAGATCAACTTCAACAAGCAGGTAACGATCGGCCCGTTCTTCATGGACGACACCGAGATCACCAATAACGAATACCGGCAGTTCACGAACTTCTTCCTCGTGGACAACGGGAGTATCGAAGGCTTTGAAACTGTAGACCCTGAGACCTTCCGCCAGCTGTACTATCCTGACACGACTGCGTGGGTTCGCGATTTCGCGCACCACATGGGTGATCCGATCCAGGATTACTACTACTGGCACCCGGGGTACGACGACTATCCCGTGGTCGGGATAAACTGGGATGCAGCCGTGTTCTTTAGCGAATGGCGTACCGCATACCTCAACGACTACCGGAAGAGCGTGGGTGAGTTCCCGATGCCTGCATTCCGTCTGCCCAACGAAGCAGAATGGGAATATGCAGCACGTGGTGGCAGAGACCTGGCTAAGTACCCGTGGGGTAATCCTTACATCCGGAATGCCAAGGGCTGTATGCTGGCCAACTTCAAACCGGGTCGCGGTAACTTCTACGACGACGGGTTTGCGTATACGGCTCCGGTGCAGTCTTATTTCCCCAACGACTACGGTCTGTACGATATGGCCGGAAACGTTGCGGAATGGTGTCTGGACGATTTCAACCCCGCGTCTGTACCGACGGTGTGGGACCTGAACCCGCAGTACATCGACCCGCGTACGAACCCGAAAGACAGCAGGTACGATCCTCGGATTCCGCCTAAGAAAGTTATTCGTGGCGGCTCCTGGAAGGACGTTGCATATTACCTGGAAACAGGAACGAGAACCTTTGAATTCAAAGATTCCACACGGGCTTACATAGGCTTCCGTTGCGCCATGACCCACTTGGGCCGGTCGTCAGGAAATGAATTCTAATAAGCCCGGAGAAAGATTCTTAATTATTTTTTAGACAAGGCAAAAACTTAAACTACAACTACAATGAGTAAGAAGAAAGGCGGATTTGCAGAACTACTTTTTAAGACCATCATGCCGAAAGTATACGGCATCGGTGCAGCCGTTGTAATTATTGGTGCGCTCTTCAAGATTCTGCACTGGCAGGGCGCCGATGAAATGCTTATGATCGGTCTTTTTACTGAAGCGACCATATTCTTCTTGAGCGCGTTCGAGCCTCCCCACAAGGAGCCGGATTGGTCCAAGGTGTACCCCGAGTTGGCAGAGGACTATGAAGCTCCCGCCTCGCATACTCGGTTGTCTAACAAGACCGGCGCTTCGCTGACGCAGCAACTTGATGTGAGCCTGGAGAAGGCCAAGATCGGCCCCGAGCTGCTTGAAAGCCTGGGCAAGGGTCTGCACAACCTGGCCGACTCTGCGAAGAAGATGACCAATCTTTCGGATGCAGCTGTAGCGACCAGCGAGTATGCCAACAACGTGAAGCTGGCCTCAACGCAGCTTACGAACATGAACAAGTCGTATGAAACCGCCATCAAGGCAGTTGCGAGCATGTCCGAAGCTTCCAAGGATGCCGGCGAATACCACAACCAGGTTCAGAAGGTGACCAAGAACCTCGCCGCACTAAATTCGGTATACGAAATGGAACTCAAGGATGCCGATAGCCATGTGAAGAACATGAACAAGTTCTATGAAAGCCTTACTGGTGCGATGCAGGGCCTCTCCAAGGTTGGAGACAATACCGCCAGGTTCACATCGGAACTGGGTAAGCTCACAGACAACCTTTCGGCGCTCAACAGGGTATATGGCAGCATGCTTACAGCCATGAAAGGTGGCGGAGCGCAGCCGGCAGCGTAACCAGGGCAGTCATTTTAGAATCAGAGTAACCTTTTATAGCACTAGAAAATCAATGAACAGCCATGGCGGGTAAAAAAGAGACACCCAGACAGAAGATGATCGGTATGATGTACCTGGTACTGACCGCGCTTCTCGCCCTAAACGTGAGCAACGCAGTATTGGAGAAATTCGCCATCATCGATGCGACCCTGGGCCAGGTTATCCAGGATACGCAAAAGAAAAATGCCGATGCGCTTGCGGCTATCATAAAGGAAGCCGGACAAAGCCAGCGCCCCGAAGTTGTGCGGGCAAAGGAAAACGCGCAAAAGGTCAGAGATCTCACACAAAGTACGATAAAGAGCATCGAGGATTTGAAAATGAAGATGCTCGCGGCCTCCAATCAAAGTGAGGTCAATGAGGCTTACATCAACGACCACAGCATGAAGGTGGCTACGATGATGATTGCCCCGAAATCGCCGGAAGGCAAAAACTTCGAGAAGTTGCTGGAAAACTACGTTAGCGAACTCGAGAAGTTGTCGGGTAAGAAATTCCCTACGCTCGCGAAAGCACCCAGGGACATGCCGCTCTTCGCGAACGACCCCGACCACAAGAGCAAGGATTTTCTCACATTCAATTTTGAGAACACCCCTGCCATTGCGGCGCGCGCTACGGTAACTCAAATCGAAACGGATATCCTGAAGTATGAAAATGACGCGCTGGAAGAACTGGCGCGCCAGGCAGGAGCCAACAGGCTGAGCTTTGATAACATCGTACCTATGGTACGTCCCGAAGCTTCGGTCGTAGCCGCCGGTGCAAAGTACAAGGCGTCTATGTTCATCACGGCGTCGTCTACGGCAATCGTACCGGAATTCTACAAGGACGGTGAGAAGCTTCCCGTAGTTGATGACCCGCTTTCGGGCGTCAAGATGGGTGTAGTTGAATTCCCCGTGCAGGGTGGCGGATACGACAAGGACGGTATGGCAAAGCGCAGCTTCACTGCGAAGATCGCCCTCGCCGACACATCGTATACGCAAACTATAGAATATTACGTGGCTAAGCCCGTTGTAAGGGTAACCACCGGTAACGCGCCGACGCTCTATATGAATTGCGGAAACTCCGTGTTCATTGAATGTCCTACGCTGGGCACGAACTACAATCCTTCGTTTTCAGCTAGTGGCGCTACGGTGATCAAGGGCAACGAGCCCGGCCGGGTGACGATTATCCCGAAACAACGCAAGGTTACTGTTGCTGTAAGCAGCGGTGGCGTAAGCCTGGACAACGTGGTGTTCGATGTGAAGCCAATCCCTCGTCCGCGTTTTGTGGCAAAGGATAACAACGGCAGAGACGTCGACATGAAGAACGGTGTGAAAGGCAATACGCTCACTGGTCTTCGTATCGTGGCAGAAGCCGATGAAAACTTCAAGCGTGAAGTACCCAAGGATGCGATATACAGAATTCGCAGCATGGAAGTGATTCACGCCCGGGGTACGCAGCCTATCAAGCGGATGGTTGCATCCAACGAAGTACTTGACCTGGGATCGTGGCGGTCAGGATTCCGTCCCGGCGACCAGATCGTTGTGGAGATCAAGACTGTGACCCGCAGAACGTATCAAGGTCAGGACGAGAAGGTGGATATCACCTCGGAGATTTTGAGAGTACCTATTCAATAATTTGAAGTATGGTTAGAAAAGCAATCATATTCGCGGCTCTTTCGGCCTACTCGTTCTGTGCGACAGCGCAGAATGCGGAGTCGGATGAATACTACAGGGCGGAGGTCGAAGAGCAGTACAACCCCAACTCGATCAATCCGATCCCCAAATACGAGCATCACTACAAGCTTCGTGTATGGAGAACGATTGACCTGAGAGAGAAACAAAACAAGGGATTCTTTTCTAACAACGGAGAGATCACCCGCCTGATCGTGGATGCCGTAAAGTCGGGCGAGATCACAGACATCTACGCATCCGACTCGCTGACTACCAAGATCAGCAAGGAAGAGTTTCTCGGGCGACTGCAAGCGCAGGGTGGTCTAACGTACGACCAATGGGATCCGACCCGCGAGTGGTACACAGACGAAATCTGTAGCTACAACGGTAAGAACTACCGCGCGCTGCGCGATAGCCAGGGTGAAAATCCCGAAACCAGCATCGACGATGCCTGGGCTGTCACTTCCGAAGGCCGCGCGATTGACTACCTGCCTCGCCAGATGTATCAGCTGCGACTCATGGAAGACGTAATCTTTGACAAGCGCCGCTCGAGACTGTACTACGATGTTCAGGCTATCCAGATCATCGTGCCCGGCGCCGAGACAGCTACACAGGTAGACGAATACCTGGGATGGTTCAAGTACAAGGACCTTGAAAAGATGTTCCGCAATCACCCGCAGAGGGCAGTATGGTTCAACCGTCAAAACACGGCACAAAACAAGAACTTCGCCGACGCGATCCTGCTTCGCCTCTTCCGCGGTTCGATATGGAAAATCGAGAACCCTGACGACTTCACGATCTACGATATATACGTCGGCAGTGGCAGACCCTACAAGGAAGCCGTATGGGCTACCGAATGGGCTGAAATGGAACTGATGGAGAAGGAACACAATCTCTGGGAATTCTAATTCATAAGTTTTTGCCCCTAAAAAATAAGGGCCTCCCGGAAGGGGGGCCTTTTTTTTGAAAAGAATTGAAGGAGTTGAAGGATTGAAGAGTTGAGTAGGTACCCACGGCTTCTTCACGCTCACGCTCACACGGTTACTTGAGTGTATCAGTGAATTGGGCCGCTGCTGCGCCGAAGGCGCCTGTGCCCTCCTTCCCCTTTGGACGGTCTGTACGCGCGCAATTCCTCGTTGCGATTTCTATTTACGCACTTTCAACAAACCTCTGTGTAACTCCGTGCCCTCTGTGTCTCTGTGGTGAACCTAACGTAAACACGTAAACACCTAAGCACGTAAACACCTAAAACTCATTTCCACTGGCTTTTTCGACGGAGAATATTCAATTTCAACCCCCTGAAGGCTTTACTTTTTTATATTGGCTCATGCCCTCTCCCGTCAAGATATCCGCGATCGTTCTCACATATAACGAGGAAGCGAAAATTGCCAATTGCCTTGAGTCGTTGACCGGAGTTGCTGACGAGATTGTTGTCGTCGACTCATTCTCAACAGATGGTACCGAGGCGATTTGCAGGCGTTACGACGCGCGTTTTGTACAGCATGCTTATAAAGGATACACGGTGCAACAAAACTACGCGCTGGAGGTTGCAACGTATGACCACGTACTGGTGCTTGACGCCGACGAATGGCTATCGGATGAGCTAAAGGCTTCTGTCCTCGCCGTGAAGCAGAACTGGGACACTGAAGGAGGGTACAGGATGAACCGGTTGACGAACTATTACGGGAAATGGCTCAAGCGCGGCGGCGCTTATCCGGATGCAAAGGTTCGGCTTTGGGACAAGCGTGTTGCGAAATGGGGAGGAGAAGATCCGCATGGACTTGTCGCAATCGACCCATCGAAGGTTAAGAACCTGCGCGGAGACTTGCTGCACTATTCCTATGTGCACGTCGGTGAACACATCGCGCAATTGAACTACTACAGTCAACAGTCGGCCCTGGTAAAATACAGAGCCGGCAAGCGCGCGAATTTTTTGGTCAACCTGATCCTGAGTCCCCTGTTCCGATTCGTGAGCACTTACATTTTCCGCGGCGGCTTCCTAGAAGGATTTCACGGTTTCGCGTATTGCTCATTGCAATCGTACCTCACGTTGCTGAAATACATCAGGCTCTACGATTACAATCGGAATGGCCTGCCTTCCGAGAAGGAAGTCAAGCCGATCAGCAAGACTGCGTTTGACAAGAAGGCTGTATAGAGCCCTGTAGGGATGTTGCATGCAAATGTCTTTAGTAGTTAGATACGCATTCTATCCCAATCCAAGTTGAATATCGATCTGTCGGGAACATTTTTGTCAAGAAACCCCGAAAAGCCCCATATGTAACTTCTTCCGGGAATACGTACCTGAGATGACTTCGGGCCATGGTATCTTCAAATAGGACACTGGTCAGGATTTCCAGGAAAAGAAGACGTTAGTCGCGGCAAGATTTTTTGGCTCATGGGTAAAACGATCTTTTTTCATCAGGATTTTTACCGGCAGATAGAGTTGATTCCTGAGGAGAATTCATGTGCAACTCAGAGGTATATCGAGGAGTTACCTTCACGGGATGGATCGATCTATGGTCTCAAGCGGAGTGTTAAGCGCGCCGAGCAACGGATAAAAATAGCGGAAAGAAGGATACCGCTGGCGGAATTGAACGATGTACTTCTCACCGAAGCATGCATGTACTCCAATCAAATCAAGTCGGGCTATGGCTCCTGGACTTCTCATGCATTGGAGAATACAGTCTGCTGGGGATTTGAGCGATACGGTATTTTCGCTGAACATGAGGACGACACAGTCGTCAGCCTTTGGTTATGCAATTCGCACCTCTTCAGAAAGGATAACACCGGTCAGGTACTATACTCCAAGCTGTTGCTGTTGGGATGCCGGTACGAACTCATTTTGGTGGATTGGGACAGGGAATTGACAGTAAGGATTGACTTGCCCGACGCTTGCCGGAAGTACTTGGCGCATGAGTTGCACTTTGAGATTTAACCCATTGCCTACTGCCTACTGCCCACTGCCCACTGCCCTTTGATCATCTCCGCCTTCTTCTTCCCCACAACCTCCGCCAACTCCTCAAACGACGCCTCCCGAATCTTCCGCACCGACTTGAACCGCTTCAATAGTTTGCTTGCAGTCTCGCGACCGATACCAGGCAGTGACTCAAGCTCCGTCTTGATGGCCGACTTCCTGCGTTTGGCGCGATGAAAGGTAATGGCAAACCGGTGGGCTTCATCGCGAATGCGTTGTAAGAGCAAAAGCCCCGGTGATTTCTTATTAATATGTAAGGGAAATGGATCTTCGGGATAGTAAATCTCTTCCAGTTTCTTGGCAATACCGGCGATGGGAATGCTGCCATACAACCCCAACTCCCGCAAGGCGTCACAGGCTGCGTTCAGCTGGCCTTTGCCGCCGTCGATAAGGATGAGATCCGGCAACGGTTGATTCTCATCCAGCAGCCGTCTGTATCGCCGGCCGACGATCTCCTTCATGGAGGCAAAGTCATCAGGACCTTCTACCGTCTTGATGTTGAAGTGCCGGTAATTTTTCTTGTCGGGCTTCCCATTCACAAACCGCACCATCGACGCCACGGGCGTAGTGCCCTGGATGTTGGAGTTGTCAAAGCATTCGATAACCACGGGAAGTGTCGGCAGCCGCATGTCGCGTTGCAAAACGGCGAGTACTTGTTCGTGCCTGGGTCGCTTTTCGTCGGCAGCGGCCTCCGTTTCACGGCGCAGCTCCATGGCATTCTTTAAGGAGAGATCGACCAGCTTTTTCTTGTCGCCCTTCTTCGGCACAGCCGTACGCACTCCTTCTACTGGGACGGATACGGGGACGTTGGTCAGGATAAGGGGATTGTCGCTTCGCGCTTCGTCGCGCATCCGCGGGATGACAATGGCGAGAACCTCGCTGTCGGACTCGTCAAGTTTTTTCTTGACGCGAATCGACTTCGAGTAAATAACAGCACCTTCCTTCACCTGGAAATAATTCACGAAGGCATTGTCCTCGCTACTGGTGATGGCAAACACGTCAATGTCGGTAAGCGACATGTTCACGACAAGCGAACGCGCCTGGAACTTCTCCAGGAGATTCAGCTTGTTCAGGACTCGCTGCGCGGTTTCATATTCCATCCGCTCCGAGGCTTCCTGCATCTGCTTGCGGAAGTATTGCGAGACGATGCTGAGGTTGCCCTTAAGGATATTGCGCGCCTGCTCGATGTCCTGAAGGTACGATTCTTCCGATTGCCTGCCTTCGCACGGTCCGAGGCAATTGCCAATGTGAAACTCCAGGCACACCCTGAATTTCTGTTGCGCTATGTTCGTCTCACTAAGGAGGTAATTGCAGGTGCGGATCGTGTATAACTTGCGGATCAGATCCAGCACATTTTTCATCGCGACCACGCTGGAATAGGGACCGAAGTATTCTCCCTGCGCGGGATCGTAACGGCGCGTGGAAATGATGCGCGGAAACCGTTCCTTAAGAATACAGATGTATGGGAAGGTTTTGTCGTCCTTGAGGAGGATGTTATACCTGGGCTGATTTTCTTTGATGAGGTTGTTTTCAAGGAGAAGTGCATCGAATTCCGATTCCGAAATGACGTATTCAATGTCCCGTATCTCCGACACGAGCCGTTGGGTCTTTACGTTTCCTGTCTTGGTAAAGTAGCTCGCTACGCGCTTGCGGATGTTTTTTGCCTTGCCCACGTAGATGAGGTTTCCATCTGCGTTGAGGAATTTATATACACCCGGCGACGTGGGGAGCCGTTTCACTATTTCCGGAAGCGCTGATTTCATGATGAACTCGTGCTGCAAAGTTAACACGGAAATTCCCCTATGTGTTCTATATGTAAACTATGTGCCCGATGTTCCTCAAAAACGATATATGATGACGTTTGAATCAACTCAGATCACAATAGATCACATAGGAGCACATGGAGCACAATAAGCGGGCGAGCGCGCTAACCGATTACCAATTACCGTTTACAGACTACAGAATACCGATTACCGATCACGATTACCCTCAGAAAGCGTTCGGGTCCCACGGCTCTTCATCCTCTACGGGAATTGAATCCGAGTCCCCGGTCGCGTATTTGCCGCAATCCAGGTTCATGTCGAGGCCGGAGAGGGGACGCTTGAATGGCCCTTTTTCGTAGGGAAGGCTCTCGGCGGCATATACCTTCAACATAAAGGCCTCAAAGATAGGCCGGGCTGTACGACCTCCCTGGCCCATGACCCATGATTCATAGTGAATACTTCTCCCATCACCGCCGCCCCACACACCGGTCACCAGGTCTTTCGTAACGCCGACGTACCATCCGTCGGAAGCCTGGTTGGTCGTTCCGGTTTTGCCGCCGATCTCATTGTCGACTTTGAGTTCATAAGCGAGGCCGAGCGATGTGCCGCCTTCTTCTTCAACGCCACCTTGTAACATGTGAATCATCTTGTATGCAGTGCGTTCACTGATGGCTTCCACGGTCTTCGGAACAAAGTTGCCCAACACGTTGCCGTTCTTGTCCTCGATGCGAAGGGCTCGGTATGGATCCCGCTGTTTACAAACGTTCCATAAGCGCCAACGAGTTCATACAGCGACACGTCGTTCACCCCGAGACACAACGAGGGCACCGCGTCGAGGTGGCTCTTGATGCCCACGCGATGGGCGAACTTGACCACATTTTCAGCGCCGAGTCGCTGCAGCAATTGTGCAGTAATACTGTTCACAGAACGCGCCATCGCCTGACGCAAGTTCATCTTTTCTCCGGTACCGCGTGTTCCGTCCGCGTTGGGCGGATTGTATGTTCCACCTTCAGGCAGCGTGAAGCTTGGGGAAATGTCATAGAACTCCATGCAGGGGCTGTAACCCGCTTCCATCGCCAGGCCATATACGAAGGGCTTGAACGTAGAACCCGGTTGTCGTTTGCCCTGGCGCACGTGGTCGTACTTGAAATACTTGTGGTTGATACCTCCCACCCACGCTTTGATTTCTCCAGTATGAGCGTCCATCACCATGAGGCCCGCGTGAAGGAAACGCTTGTAGTAATTGAGGGAGTCCATGAAACTGAACAGCGTATCACGCTCGCCGTCCCATGTGAACACTCGCATCGGGCGCTTCACGTTAAGGTAGTAGTGCAACGAGTCAGAGTCCTTGCCGTACTTGGCTGCCAGCGTCCGGTAAGCGTCGGTGAGCCGTATGCGAGATTCAAGAAAGCCTTTGATCTCCTGGCGGTTGTCGTCAATCCAGGGATTGCGACCCTTCCAGTGCCTGTCGAAGATCTGCTGTTGGATCTTCATCTGCTCGCGTACTGCTTCTTCTGCATAGCGTTGCATCCGGCTGTCGATGGTTGTGTAGATCTTGAGTCCTGAGTTTTCAAGATCAAGGTTGTTTTCTGCGCACCATTTCATCAGGTCGGGCTTGATCATGCTACGGAAGTACGGCGCCAATCCTTCATTGTGGTTCTCCACTTTGTAATCCAGTTCGATGGGGAGCCTGATGATCGAATCGTATTCTTCGAAGGTCTTGATGTAGCCGTGCCGGTACAGCTTGGTGATAACTTCGTTTCTTTTCCGAAGTGAATTCTCAGGATTGAGTACCGGGTTAAAACGGGTGGTGGCCTGAAGCAGCCCTACAAGAACCGCCGACTCCTGGATGTTCAGACTGTCGGGCGTTTTATTGAAGTAAGTCTGTGCCGCGACCTTAATGCCGTATGCGTTGCTGCTAAAGGGAGAGGTGTTGAGATACATGGCAATGATCTCTTCCTTCGTGAAGTTCTTTTCAAGATAGACAGCGATGATCCACTCCTTCGTTTTCTCGATCACGCGTTTCACGATTCCGCCCATCTTCGAGAGCGTTCCATCAAGCCCAAGCTCGTTGTTTTGCGTGTAGAGGTTCTTGGCGAGCTGCTGGGTGATGGTACTACCACCCCCCTGGTGGCTGAATGTCAGGATACCATACAGCACCCTGAGATAGGCAGGAAAATCAAGACCGGAGTGCTGATAGAACCTGTGATCTTCAGAATACAGCAACGTAGCGACCAGGTCCTTCGACAGCTGATCGTAGGTGGCCTGAGTGCGGTTGTAAGTAAAGTACTTGCCGAGCGAAACGCCGTCCGCTGTTATGAGTTCAGACGACAGGTCGTTTTCGGGATTTTCGATTTGCGTGAGCTTGGGCATGCCGCCGAAGAGTCCGAAAAGGTCGATGCTAACGGAAAACACGAACAGCGGAAGGCCGAGAATTACGCAGAAAAAGGCAATCCACACGGCTTTCACCACGTAGCGCAGCCAGGGGTGCCTCGTTCCAAGCGCCTTACGGAGTTTGCGGCCTATAGTTCCTTTCGAAGAATTTGAGGTACTC
>JAJJPK010000180.1:0-11797 GCA_032907565.1 Cyclobacteriaceae bacterium
CGTTGAATTTGTTAGAGGAGAAGATTGATCGGTGGATTGAGGCGAGTAGGCGGTAGTTGATCAAACATTGTTTGTGCTGTCGATGGCGTCCCGTAGGGACGCGAGGTTTTAACACACCCGGATTAATATTTTGAATTGATATACATCCGGAGGGTTCCATATTTCTCGATGTTCCCATGAATCTTGGATCGTTAGCGGAGGTGTCCCGTAGGGACACAATGTTTGTAGCAACCGAAGGAGGGGAGGACCAAGAGTCCCGTAGGGACTCAATGTTTCCTCCGTGGTAGACTCAATTTTTCTAAAGACATGCCGGCCCTGATTGTGATGGAGCGGGAAAAACGGTTTGGTCATTTGATGTATGTACCAGAGACTAACATTGTGTCCCCACGGGACACGCCCCACGGACAACGTGGTTTCTACAAACATTGCGTCCCTACGGGACGCGGGGTGCTAGAATTCCAATTATTATCGGACAATGGTGCACATCAGCTCAAGAACCGTAAACACTTAAGCACGTACACACGCAAACACGTAAATCACTGCTTGCTCTTCGCAAGAAATCCATTCACATCCAGCCAGTGTATGAATTGATCGAACCACCGATTGCTTGTTCGATTGGGATTTCCAAGGCCGAAGCCGTGACCTCCGTTTTGATACAGGTGAAACTCCACGGGTTTTTTGGCCTTATACCACGATTCGATAACGCCGAACTGACCGTTAAACAGGAAGTCGTCAGTAGCAATTACACTAAACATGGGCGGCGCATTGCTGGGAACTTCAACCGGCCCCATGCCGCCGTATATCGGCGCGATGAAGTCGAGGTCCATCTTCTTCGAGTTGAGCGTGGAGTGCATCGTTAAACCCGCGCCAGCCGAAAATCCCATCATCCCCAGCCGTGCCGTATCGACACCCCACTCTTTAGCGCGCTTGACGATCATGTCGAAGGCAGCTTCCGCATCAGCCAGTTGGTTGGACAAATCAAAGCGTGGAGGACGCGGACGCTCCGGCGGTGCCGAACCTGCCGGTCTTGGCGTGGCCGAGGCGAAGGTGCGGTTTTGCGTCTCCGCAAATTCTTCGAGCGACTCCGGGGTGGGGAAGAGGCGATACTTCAGTACAAAGGCCGCGATGCCACGGTCGGCCAGCGCCTGGGCGACTTCCCAACCCTCATTGCCCATCGACAGCCACCTGAAACCGCCACCCGGTGCCACGATAACGGCAGCGCCGGTCGCGACTTCCGGTTTAGGCAGGAAAGGTGTAAGGGTTGCCTTGGAGATGTTCCGTGCCATGGGGTCGCCCCACTGCCGGAACCAGGTTTCAGGAGAGGTCTGTCCTTCGACGTCTCCGGTGTTCAAAGGAATGGCGTTCGGTTCTGGCGGAGCCTCAAGCGGATAGATCGTTCCATCCTGGGCAATGGCTACTGCCGACGCAGTCACCAAGCAGCCCACCAGCGCTGCACGGGTTAGTTTAGAAATGGTGAACATGGTAGTTGAGTTGAGTTAACAACCCAATATAGGATTATAATTGTAGTTTTCACACTTAATTTTATCTGATTGGTGGATCAGTTGGCGGTCATGAAGCACATCTGGGATGGCCTGATGATCAAGGAGGCCGTATGGCAGTCTTGAACCAAAGGCCATGTGAGACCTCCGCACGTGGAATGTAGAGACGTAGCATGCTACGCCTCTACTATACCCTATGTCAAATCACCGTATGTCGTTCAACGCCGCATTGGCGCAAAATAACAACCGATTGGCGCCAAATGGTAATCACCGCCGCACGGATGCCTCCTACCTTTGACCCATACAAAAACAATACAGCTATGGGATCACTGAGTAACATTCTAAAACTAAACGCGATCAGTTCTGGTGCAACCGGACTGCTGCTTGTATCGTTCCCCAGATCGCTCGCAACCCTCATGGGTGTGCCCGGTACGCTGCCGTTGGTTCTTGTCGGACTCTTCCTGCTGGTGTTTGGAATCTTTGTCTTTGGCGTCAGCGTAACGAAACCCATTCGCCCATCAAGCGTTAAAGTAGTGATTTGGCTGGATGCCTCTTGGGTAGTGATGAGTGCTGTCGCGCTGGTCTTCCTTGTACCCATTCTCTCAACTATAGGCATTGCCATTGTTGCCGGGGTGGCTGTGTGGGTTGCGGGGATGGTGTACCTTCAAACGAAAGGCCTTCAGCAGCTTGCTCAGAATCAGACTTCATGAATGCCTGGTATTTGATGCGATGGGGCCTTTAACTTTGTGACGAGATGCAGGAGTTTAAAAAGCAATTTACACTGGCCATGCTGGCTTACGCGTCTGCAAGGGATATCGACCCAGGGTTGGCCTGCAGACGGTCGGGGTTTGATCTGGACGACTTCCGCAATAACCCGGATGCCGGCATTTCCGCTCCGCAAATCGAGAACCTTTGGAGAGATCTGGTCACTACGTCCAACGACCCGTTGTTTGGCCTGCACCTGGCCGAATCGATGCAACTGGCGGCGTTGGGCGTAGTGGGACAGATCATCCAATCCAGCCGAAATGTTCAGGACGCCCTCACGCAGGCTGGGTCCTTGGTGCCGCTGGTTTCGGAGTCGTTCCAGATGCGGACCGAACAGGTCGGGAAGAAGGTGTTCATTTATCTTCTTCCGGACCAAAGTGTAAAGTCGGACTACCCACACACATACCAACAGATGACCGATTATTTTGCGGTCTTCACTATTCACGAATTGGATGGATTGCTCTTGAAGAAGGTCGCGCCACTGGCGGTAGAGTTTCCGTATGAGCTCTCCAACAGGAGTGAATACGCCCGGTTGATGCGGTGCAACATTCGGCGGGGAAAGGAACTTAAGATCACCCTGGAGAGTGCCTGCCTGAAGGAGGAGATCATTTCAGCGAATTATGATCTGCAGAGATACCTGATTAAATCCATAAATGGCCACCTTCAGAAGGATAAGACCGACTTCGGATCAAAGTTATTCAACCACCTCCTGTCCAACGCATACCTTTTTGATGCCACGCTCGAATCCACGGCAGCCAATTTCAATGTCAGCGCCCGTACGCTTCAGCGAAAACTTCACGACGAGGGCCGCACCTTTCAACAAATAGCGGATGATGTAAGACGCCATCTGGCAGTCACCTACCTTTCTTCCGGAGAACACCAGGTAAAGGACGTTGCCTTCATGCTGGGCTACAACGAGCAAAGCGCCCTCGTGAGGGCGTTTAAAAGATGGACGGGGAAGACTCCTTCGGAGTTTAGTAGACAGTTGGCAGTAGTACGCAGTGGGCAGTAGGCAGTGTTAGGCAGTTGGCAGAGGGGAGTATAATATCCACTCCCTACAATCGCAGCTAACGCACAAGAAAATAGACCTCTGCGCGCTTCAGTGTCCTCCGTGCCTCTGTGGTGAAGATTTCCTTCCTCTAATAACCAACTTCACTCCCTTCACCACGGCCAACAGGACAATTCCACCACCAAATCCTAACAAAAGCTCGCCGAGAATCGCGGGCATACTTTCCATCAGGTGGTGGAGATACTCAATGTTATGCATAAAGATTCCACCGGATACGAGAAGCAGGGCAACGGTTCCAATAACACTTAGAAGCTTAATGATGATTGGGAGTGATCTTACCAGCGCCTTGCCAAACAGTGTCACCGTTCCCTTCGCGCCCGAGAGTTTTATGAGTCGGAAACCTATATCATCCATTCGGACAATCAGGGCAACGAACCCATAAACTCCGACCGTCGCCAGCAACGCAACGACGGAAACCGTCAGGATCTGGACGGTAAGGCTTTGTCCCATGACACTTCCCAGCGCGATGATCACAATCTCTATGGAGAGGATAAAATCCGTGGTAATAGCGGCCTTGACCTTAGACTTTTCCAGTTCCGGTCCGCTTTCCTTTACCTCTTCAATCACTTCCTCACCCTTTTTTGGACGGTGGAACAAGAACTCGAAAATTTTCTCGACGCCTTCGTAGGCCAGATAACAGCCGCCAAGAACAAGAATTACCCTAATAATTAACGGTGTGAATGCCGTCAGCAGGAGCGCGATTGGTACGATGATGAGTTTGTTAAGGAGCGAACCCTTCGTGATGGCCCATAGTACCGGTATTTCACGACTCGCCAGGAAGCCCGTAGCCTTCTCTGCATTCACTGCCAGATCATCGCCCAGTATACCCGCGGTTTTCTTTGTAGCGATCTTGCTGGCGACAGCCACATCATCCATTAGCGCCGCTACGTCGTCGAGTACTGCAAATATGCCTGAAGCCATTAAAGAGGTGGTGTGCGAAACGTTCAAGTACGGGCGTCAAAGATAGATAAACGAGCGTAACGGCAACAGGGGAAATTATTGGTCAAACAAAAAGCATGTTGAGTAGAACGCACCACAGCCTCTTGAGAAATAGCTTTCCCAGTGGCACACTTTGCCGTGGAGCAAAGATTGTATTCACGTAATGAATCAAACTCAAAGTGCAATGAAAAAGTACACGATTGCCGTCCTTGTAGGAAGCCTTCGGAAGGAATCCTATAACCTGAAGATGGCCAGAGCGTTGATGGCGATGGCGCCGGAAACCCTGTCGTTGGAACTGATTTCGATTGGCGATCTTCCCCTATACAACGCGGACCTTGAAAGCACGCCGCCGGAACTCTATAAGTCGTTTCGGGACCAGATAAGGAATAGCGATGGAGTACTCTTTCTCACTCCGGAATATAACCGGTCCGTACCGGGGGTTCTTAAGAACGCCATCGATGTAGGTTCCCGTCCGTATGGAAAAAGTGCATGGGAGGGAAAGCCCGGCGCGGTGATCAGTGTTTCGCAGGGGTCTATGGGAGGATTTGGTGCCAACCACCACCTCCGCCAATCGCTCGTGTTCCTCAACGTTCCGGCCATGCAACAACCGGAAGCGTATATTGGCAATGCGAAAAAACTGTTCAACGAGAACGGGGAACTTGTAAGCGATTCGACACGGGAGTTCATGCAAGAATTTCTTGACGCGTTTGAACGTTGGGTGGCCCTTCACGCGGGGCATGAGGTGTCGGTGTAGGGTCATCGACTCCCACTACGGGTGTCGGTTAGGCGTATCGTTTGGTTAATAGCCGTTTTTTGAATGTGGGGAAATTATCGGTGCCCCATTTGAAAACATTTGATACCGTAGCGCTTTCCCGATACTCCTTACATTGGGGGCATCATGAAAGGTGCCCTTGCCATTTGGTTTACCGTGTTGACTGTCCCGCTTTCGGCGCAGGTAGTGGTGAAACTCGATTTTTCGCTTCCAACCCATACTGTCTCTCCTTATCTATATGGAAGAAACAATTCGTTATCGGGATACCCCGGCAGCGACTTCACGCCCGAGTGGACGCGCCTGAAAGACGCCAAAGTTCGCTTCTTTCGGGAAGGGGGAGGAAATAACAGCACCAAGTATAACTGGAGGCGAAAACTTTCCAGCCACCCCGACTGGTATAACAACGTGTATCCGAATGATTGGGACTTTGCGGCTCAATCCCTGCAGGATAATATCCCGAATGCCCAGGGCATGTGGTCATTCCAACTCATTGGAAAGGCCGCCAAGACAACAACGGCGAACTTTAACGATTGGGAATACAACGGCTCGCAATGGTGGACCGGCGTGGCGCAGAATTTAGCGGGTGGCGGAGTGGTGAATCCTTCCGGCGGAGCGAAAGCGCTGGTTGAAGGAGATCCGGAACTATACCTTGAAAACTGGACGGCCGACTCGACGGTAGGGATATTATCCCATTGGTTTGACGAATTGCTGCTCGACAAGAATCAGCTCGTCTACTGGAGCATGGATAACGAGCCGGAGATCTGGCACGGCACTCACGATGATGTCATGCCTGTACAACTTTCAGCTGAGGATTTCATGCAACGCTATTTCGACGTCGCAAAAAAGGCCCGCGCGATATTCCCAGGGATTAAACTGGTCGGGCCGGTTCCGGCCAACGAGTGGCAATGGTATAATTGGTCAGGAGGCATAACGCAGAACGGTAAAAATTATCCGTGGCTGGAATATTTTATCAAGCGTGTAGCGGAAGAACAACAGGCCACGGGAATCCGGTTGTTGGATGTGCTCGATATTCATTTCTATCCAAGTTCTTCCGTTGCTTCCGAGGTTGTCCAGTATCACAGGGTATACTTCGATAAGAATTACATTTTCCCGGAGGCAAATGGTGTGAAGAATGTGACAGGAACGTGGGACAACAGTCAGAACAAGGAGTACATTTTCGAACGCTGTAAGGAATGGCTCGATCAATATATGGGTGAAGGCCACGGAGTCACATTTGGCGTAAGCGAAACAGGTATTAATTTCATAAACGCCAGTACAACAGCGGTATGGTATGCCAGCACGTTGGGAGAGTTCATGAAGCATAAGGAAATGGAGCTTTTTTCTCCCTGGTCATGGCAGCCTGGCATGTGGGAGGTATTGCATCTTTTCTCCGCATATAATAAGAACGCGTTTGTGTCAGCCTCGTCCTCGGAAGAAGAATTCGTTTCCGCATACCCTACCATAAATGAAGCCGGGGATTCCGTGACGTTAGTTTTGGTCAATAGATCAGTGAGCGCAACCAAATCTGTTAGGGTTTCTTTCAACGGATTTATCCTGGCAGGCGAGCCCTTTCAATTGATGGAACTCAGCAACCTTCCTCCATCGGAGACTTTTGTGTCACATACTAGCAATGCACTAAAAAAGTCGTCTGTGTCTGCAACAGGTAACGTTCTCGCGATCTCCTTACCACCCATGTCAGTAACTTCAGTGCTCCTTAAGGGCGGTAAAGGGGAGGTGATAACGGGAACCGAGGAAGCGATCGGGCATTCTTTATTTCAGGTTTATCCCAATCCAGTTTCAGGAAATTCTGAGCTAACGGTAGAAATTCGTTCCTACGGGAAAGCCATAGTAAGTCTGCTGGATGTCAACGGGAAGGAAGCCAAGTCAATTCTCGACCGATCGATTGATAACGAAGGGTATAAAAATACCTTTACTATTGCCGACTTGCCGAATGGAATATATTTTCTTCGGCTGACGCTGAATGGTAAAGTATACCATAGAAAGATATCGAAATTGTGATCTTGGATTCCGCCCAAATGGCGGAAATTTTTTCAGCGGCCGCGCGGAATTGTTGGTATTTTAGCAGAAATGAAGTCACCTATATTTATCCGGCGGGCCTTTCATGCCTCAGTATTATTGACAATCATATCCTACTGTGCATCTGCCCAGGCCAGCTTCCCACTTCGCGTCAGCGACGACAAACGCTATCTCGTGGATCAGCAAGGCAAGCCGTTTCCGATACTTGGCCGGACCGCCTGGTTCATCATATCGCAGCCTGAAGAGGGATACCGGAAGTTTATTGAGAACACGTTGTCGCACGGGCACAACGCCATCGAATTTGCGGCCATCACACATTGGCCCATGGGCAACAACGCACCCTTCAACGGAGAGGGTGAAGTGCCGTTCCTGAGACGACTCGACGGATCAACGTGGGACGGTAAGCTCAAGTACAGTTCGCTTCCATTAGAGGCACCGGACTTTACAACGCCTAACGAAAAGTACTGGCGGTATCTCGACCGCTTTCTCGCATACTGTGAAGAAAAGGAACTCCTGGTCTTCATGTTCCCCGCGTATTTGGGATATGCGGGAGAGGAGCAGGGTTGGATGAAGGAGCTTGTCGCAAACGGCAAAGAGAAAACAATGGCATATGGTGCGTGGGTAGCGGAACGCTATAAGCATCGGAAGAATATCGTGTGGATGCTGCTCGGAGATATGGGGGAATTCAATGAAGAGCAGCGGATTGCGGAACAGGCGCTTATCGATGGACTCAAGAGCGTGAAAGACCAACAGTCCGTACTATACACTGCTGAGTCGCACAGCGGACAAAACGCGGCCGACAATCCTTACTTCGGCCATGAGATGACATTGAATGGAGTATATACGTGGGAGTTGAAAGTTCCGGTGCCGTATCTTGGCCGCAAGGCTTATGCCCACGAGCCGACTATGCCGGCCTTTTTGCTCGAAGAACCTTACGACGAGGAAGGCCCCGACGGGAATAATTACAATCCCAACGCGACGCAACCCGTACGGCGCTTTCAATGGTGGGGATGGCTGACTACGATAGGAGGGTACATCTCGGGCAACGGATATGTATGGCAGTTTGTCGATCCAATATGGCAGCAGCACCTGGAGACGCAGGGCGCGCAAGACATGATGCGCCTTAATGAATTCATTAAGTCGCTCGAGTGGTGGAAGCTGGTACCCGGAGGATTGGACGGAATGAAAGACATCATCGTGGATCCTGCCAATGCCGACACGACTGCCTCTTTTGTTTCCGCTGCCGCTGCCAGAGACGGATCTTTTTTAGTCGCCTACATCCCGCCTGCACACGATGGCAGGATAAGAGTTGACCTAACCGTGTTGAGCAAACCCGGTTTTGCCTACTGGTTCGACCCTACCGACGGTCGATACCTGCCTGTTAAGGGATCGCCCATTAGGAACAACAGTGTTAAGGAGTTTATCACGCCGGGAAAGAATAGTGTGGGGGAAAGTGATTGGGTGTTGCTGGTGAAAACGACCGGGTAATTGGCTCGCTTGAAACCATCCGTCCGAAGTTTGTAAAGGTTTAACCGTTCTCGCCATGAGTAGACTAAGTTGCCTGAGTGCAGGGCTGATCGCGTTGCTTCTGCTTGTCTCCGCGACAGCTACCGCGCAAAGTTCTGGTGATGTGCTCGTTTCTGCGCAGAACATTGTCGCGCCCTTGTTTAAACGCCTCTCTCACAATGCGGACATCCGCGTGCGGATAGACGTGACCCGAGGCAGGAATTACAAGTGCACGGCGATCACGCTCAGGCTTGATCCAGCGTCCGTGGCATCAATCGAAACGGTTGAACTCTTTGCCGGAGATGAGGTGTTTGACGCGAATAATGCAATCCAACTGGCAAGCGTGAAAGCGGCCGGGTCGTTGACCATGCTATTCAAACATACCTGCAAGCCGGGGATCACCTATCTCTGGATAAGCGTTTCGTTGAAAGATCAGGCTGACATCGATGAAAAAATTGCGTTATCGGTTTCTGAACTTGTGATCGGCGGTGTCCCAAAGAAACCTACTACTGCTCAAGACGAAGGAAGTTCTCCGTTCCGAATGGGAATCGCTGTGCGAAAGGTGTGGGACGACAGTGTTCACACGTACAGAATACCGGGTATGATCGCTACAAATACCGGGACGTTGATTGCAGTCTACGACGTACGTTACCGAACGTCCAGAGATCTTCCCGGGGATATCGACGTCGGTATGAGCCGGAGTACGGATGGAGGACGGACATGGGAACCCATGAAGATTATTATGGACATGGGACCACCGCATGAAAATAATGGCATAGGCGATCCGGCCATTTTGTTTGACCCGACTACCAAAACAATCTGGGTCGCCGCCTTGTGGAGCAAAGGCGATCGTTCTATTGCAGGGTCGGAGCCCGGCCTGTCGCCAGACTCTACGGGACAATTCGTCCTCGTTCACAGTAACGATGACGGGATCACCTGGTCGGAGCCGTATAACATTACCGCCCAGGTCAAGGACCCTAAATGGCATCTGTATTTTCAGGGTCCGGGCACCGGAATTGCCATGAAAGACGGCACGCTGGTATTTCCCTCCCAGTATTGGGACGAAACCAGGAAACCGGGTATACCGCACTCTTCTATTATATACAGCACAGATCAGGGAAAGACCTGGAGGAGTGGGATCGGGGCCAAGGCAAACACGACGGAAAGCCAGGTTGTCGAGACCACACCCGGCGTGCTTATGCTCAACATGCGCGACAACAGGGGCAAGTACCGAAGCATTGCAACCACTACCGACCTGGGGAAGACCTGGGTCGAGCATCACACGTCGCGGAGAGCGCTTCCAGACCCGGTATGCATGGCCAGCATTATCAAAGCGAACGTCCGCATTGGATCACAACTGGGGGACGTTCTTTTTTTCTGCAATGTGGCGACCTCTTCCACGCGGTCGAACACGACGGTAAAGGCCAGCCTGGATCTCGGCGAAAGCTGGCCAGAGACGAATCATCTGCTGATCGATGAAAGGGGGACCTACGGCTACTCGTCGCTTGCCCGAATCGACGAAAACACGATCGGGTTGTTGTATGAGGGTGAAAGGGATTTGTACTTTGTCCGGATTCCGGTTACGGAGGTTGTATCTGAACCATGATCTTAGAATTCGTACTGCACATTTATCAACACCCCGAGGTCATACGGTCCGTTCTCGGCAAAGCTGCGATTGTCGTAGTTGTAATAAAACTCCAGCCCCAATTTGAGGTCGCTTATAATCTCGTAACTGAGAATTGACGAGTAGTCGAGCCGAAAGCGATCGCGATCTGACAGACCGACGAACGCAACGCTGGTTGCGGTGAAGTCGATTTCGGGTTTGTCCAGGTCGAACAAAGAAAACTTTACCAATACAGGCAGTTCTCCGTGACGTTCACCTCTAACCTCGCCCGTGGAGGAGGATTCCCGTTGAATGCTTATGCCGGAAGCCGCAAGAAGCTCAACATTTTTCGTTACGATGAGACGATGGCCGAGCGCAACAATATTTAGTGTCCGGCTCTCCAGGTTGAGCCTCAGCATCTTCTGGTATTTCAGGTAGTCGATGATAGCCCAGCGGGTGGTGATGCCATATATTATTGTAAGGTCTGTGTCGAGACGTTCGAGTCCCCCGAGCTGGCTGTTGTGTATACCGGAAAGCGTGTGTGTGAAAGTCCAGCGCGTGAGCGCGTACGCGATTGAATAATTGGCATTCAGTCGGCCCAGGTTACTTGCTCTGGTAAAAGAGTACCCCAGTCCGAAATACCCGTCAAGTCGTTTGTACCATTGCGCGTCGTATCGTGAAAACCGTATTAAGTCATTCATCGGAAGGTTTAAGGTGTCGCCCGCGCTTGATATCACGCCCAAAGCTTCGGTTTCGTCCATAATGAGCCCGCCGGTGAGGATGGGGTTATTCTTGAATACAAAACGGAACTGAGATGTATTTCCCGCTTTCAGGTGGAGGATGTCTTCGACGTCAAGGCTCACGGTGCCTGCATGCTCGGAATCAAGCAGCAATGACCCCTGGTTTCCCCTGATGATTTCTCCACTAAGGCGGTCGTGGTTTATGAGTATGATAACATCCTTTGACGAATCAGGGAGGGTATCTTGAAGGGTTTGACCCGAGCAAAGGGTCGACACCAGCATTACACAGAACCATAGGATTAGGCGACACGAGTTGTGCGTCATAGACAAAAATAGATCCAACCCATGAATTTCCCGCGTCACTTTTGCGTAGTCGCCGTCAGGCGATACGCCTCTGCGCACCTCAAAAGTCCGAGGTACACTTTGGAATGGCCGTGGCACTGGCTTTAACTATCTTGAAACAAAAATCTTTGTGCCTCTGCGTCTCAGCGGTTAATATTTTCTGCTTTAAGCCACTTTGTTCGCTCTCGCACATTCCCGGAAAAAGTCTGCGCTGGCTTTAGGCGTTCGTTGCTGTGTCTTAAAATCGACGTATACAATCCCATAGCGATTACCAAACCCTGCGGTCCACTCAAGGTTATCCATCGCACTCCAGTAGAAGTATCCGTTTACCGGGACGTTATCACTTGTCGCGCGTTGTAATTGCGTGAGGAATGCGCGCATAAACATGATCCTGTCGGTGTCATAGACTTTACCATCATCAGCAATCACGTCTTCACTGGCGCATCCGTTCTCGGTGATGTAAATTTCTTTGGCGCCCCACAGCGTTTGAACATGTTTCGGAGCCCAATAAAGTACTTCGGGACT
>JAJJPK010000181.1:0-40401 GCA_032907565.1 Cyclobacteriaceae bacterium
TGTGATTGGTGGACTCTTTGATCTGTTCGCGAAATGTTCCGTCTCCCTGGTTTATGTACAATTGGAAGTGAAGAAAGGATTTATCTATTTTACATTTGAAATGTGTAATCGATTACGGATTATTAAATCGATTGCGTCAAACCTTTACCGCACCCCGTTTCTTAAGACCACTTAGTACGCGAGGACAGAAATTGAAACATCGATTGCATGGTCCTACTCCTGCGCCGATACCGGGGTAATAGTTACTGGTCCCAGTAACCCCGATTCGCGCGGTGCCCAAGCGGCCGCCGAAAACAGTCCGTCGCGGCGGTTCTCCGCCAAACGTGCGGGAAAGTTTACGTTGTAGAATCGCTTCCAGAATACTCCCCTCCTGTCCAGGTCGGCAATCCGGTTAGCCATGAGATTCGAGACTTCCACCTGGAGGGTGTCCTGGCCGGTAAACAAATGGCGTTCTATTACAGTAACATACGCCGGCCCTATCAAGGTATCGACAGCCACACCGTTGACGAACACGCGCGCACTTTCCTTTACCGTTCCCAAATCCAGCAGCACATCGCCGGTCCAGGTGTCCGGCAATTCCACGACCGTTGAATAGCGGGCAGTGCCTGAAAAGCTGTCGCCGCCTTCCACATCCAGCGTCGTCCACGACCGCAGTGCAGGTACATTTTGCGGTTGAGGCAATTCGGGCCCGCCCTTAATAAAGGTCAGGTCCCAGGGCCCATCCAGCATCAGCCGCTCACCGGCTACGCGGACGTAAGGGAAAGGAGCATAACGCTTATCGTGGCCAGAGGTGCGAACCAAAATTCCTTCGCCATTCCGGATCTGCAAACGAACGGTTAGCCCATCCCCTGCGCCCTCCACCAGCTCCGCCATCCCTGCACGACCGTCCATAGGGTTATAGATGACAGCGGATTTGCCGGGAACAGCCAGACGAACCGTGCCTTCGAAATCGCTGCCGGTCCAGTTCGTTATGAGGTACAGGAAGCCGTCTGCGTCCCTTTTCCGGACGAACGAAAGGCCAGCGTCAGCCATAACCTCGCGCATTACGGCGGATTCTTCCAGGAGCCCATCGAGGTCGTCACCCTGAAAGACTGATGCGGCCTCCGTCAGCCGCGCGACGGCGGCGCCAAACTCGTCGCTTCGATCCTGTAGTCCGGAATACGACGTCGGCACTCCTTTATATAATATAATCTTGCCCCCCGCGGCGGCAAGGGCTGCAAGGGCTTCCAGCGTACCCACCGGCATGTACTTACAATTCGGGACGACGATGGTCTTGTATATGGCACCTCCCGAGGTCACCAGGTTCCCGTTCTCAACCTTGAGCTCCCGAATCTGTCGGTCGGAAACATAATCGTAGGTATATCCACGTTCCAGCATTCGTAGTGCCGCCTCCTTGAATGCCGTGCTATCGTACACAGCGCCCACCCCGTCGAAGTGTTCGATCATTTCCGGTCCGCGCGCGGAGAAGCGGTCGTATATCGGGAAATACAGGAGCACGTCATTGCCCGGTGCGGTGCCCTGCAGGAACGACTGGCATCGCGCGATGTAGTGATTGAGTTTTCCGAAATCATCCCACATCGGATTGCGCGTGTTCAAATGCACGGCTGCATAAAACAACCGGCCCGGCCAGGGATCTTCCTGCGGCGAATAACAGGTGCCGTGGTAAAAGACATGATTTATACCGCTGGTCATAAACAAATCCACCGATGCCTTGATCTCCCATAGATTCGACAGGAAATGCTCGTCGAGCCATGTGGCAGACTCCGAGGAGATCAGGCGCTTGCCGCTGACGTGTCCGGCAGAAGATGCCATCTTGATCCGCAGCGCATCATTGCCCTCCATCTCAGGTATGTCTACCGTAGCGTACAGGTCGAGGATGTTCGCAGGCGAGCCATGCGCCTGATTTCTGACGATCTTTCCTTTTGACGCTGCCCATTCACGCCATACCGCCGTAAAGTTGTCATAAATCAGTTCAGAGATCGTTTCCCTGTAGTCGCTCAGCACGCGTTCATTTTCTTCCTGCGACGCGTTGCCGAAGAGCGCAGGCAAGTGATCGCGGAGATCGTAGCCGCGTCGTTTGAGAAATTCTTCGAACAGGTCAGGCGTCCAATCCGCTGCGCCGCGAGCGTCGTCCACTTCGTAGGAGTCGTTAAAAAACGCCCGCAACTTGCTGAGGTCTGTATTCTTCAGCGCACTGTCAAACCGGCTGAGATAACCGCGAAGGGCTTCGGCTGAAAAGTGATCGATAACATTTCCCTCACCTCCAGGCGCCGCACGCTCAACCATTTTTCCATGCGAACCCGGGAACACAGCATAAAGCTCCCAGGATCCGGCCGGTGCGGTCCAGTCGAGGTGACCGTCTGCGTCTAGCCTGTCCGTTAGGTTCAAAGCTTCACCGCTATCGCTGTAAGCCATAACCACAACTGGCTTCAGCATTTTATCGAACTTTACCTGGTCAAGCGCGAGTGCCTGAAGATTCGGATTTTTCTCGACGGGGTCCACGAGTTGTTTGATGTCGATCGGTCGTGCGTTTGCGCGGGTGGCGGGTTCGGAGATGGTGCCGGTGACGACCTGTCCGGGAACGCGATGGATGCCGTGCATCTCATAGATTTGCGTGCCTACCGATCGGACATAAGGCTCCTGGTGATAGCGCACGGGCTGACGCAGGCGTTCGCCATCCTTCAGGGGGTACACGCTGTAGTTCATGTTCTTACACGCGTCGGCCTCACTTACCCACGGACCTCCAAACGGCCACCCTGTTCCAGTTGCCATGTCGACGCCCAGTCCGAGCCGCGCTGCTTCGTTGAGGGTATGCGTGAGCAACTCCACCCATTGCGGCGAAAGGTATTCGACGAACTGATCTTCTTCACCGTACACACCGTATATGGGTGTGATCTCCACGCCGCCAATGCCTGCCTTTCTCAATGCTTCCAATTCAGCGGTAATGCCTTCTTTCGTAACTGCGCTGCCATGCCACCACCATCGCGTCCACGGCTTCGCTTCAGTAGACAGGGCGGGCCATTCTGGCACGGCCGTATCCTTGCATGAGATCAAAGAGACTATCAAGAGCAGGCAAAGGGCCATGCGTGCGCGTTCGCGGAATAGATAATTTGCAACCATTCTAATCGAGGTGAAATACTTCAGTCAACGGTGTTGATTGAGGGGAGTTGTCTGGATTAGTTTCCATGAGATCTGCCATATAGGCCCACCAGCGCTGGACCACTTCGGTGCGACCCAGGTCCTGCGAGCCAACGTCGCCCTGATTCTTTTGAACGGCGAACAATGTTCCAGTCTCTTCGTCGAGAAATATAGAATAGTCGGATATCCCGGCATCCTTCAACAGCGCCTTCAGCTCAGGCCAGATCGCCTGGTGACGCTTGATATATTCGGCCGCTGCGCCGGGCTTGAGTTTCATCAGGAAGGCAATCCTTTTCATACATCTGACGTTTCCGTTTGGAAACTAAATATCGGATCCCGGGAGGGTATCCTGTTCTATCCCGAGAAGTCCCTCAGCTGAAAAGCAGGCGATAGTAGAATGACGGCCTGATGAAATGCATCTTCACATCTATGTCAGCCAACGCGTTACAAAGAAACTCATGCCAGTACGGATTGTTGCGCGCTTTTCGGACAACAAGGTTGAACAACCAGGGAATTTGGCTCAGTCGCTGCAGGGCATGACCGATTCTGAACTCCTTTCCCATCCGGCGATAAATTTCACGGTCGTACGCGCGATTGAATCGGGCGGAGAAATCATTAAAGCGAAAACACTGAACAATATGATCGGCGGCCACCCGGCCGCTGCGTATGGCATTGCCAACACCTTCACCGGTGAAAGGATCGATGAGCGACCCGGCGTCACCGATGAGGAGAAACCGATCGCCAGAGAGTTTTCGCCGTACCGACCCGAGCGGCAAGCCATGCCCCTTTACCTCTTCCAGTGGGCGTGCCGCTCCGAACCGGTTGCGAAGAAGCGGTTCGGTGTGCAACATTTCCTCAAGCGTACGGCGTAGGTTGATCCGCTTGTGCGCGACCACTGATGAAAGCATACCGATGCCCACGTTCGCGCGACCTCCATGCATCGGAAAGATCCACAGATAGCCCGGCAGTATATTTCTTAAGAAGTGCAGCTCGATGTGGTTGCGCTCGTCAAAGCCGGTCACTCCTTCATAATACACCCTCAAACCAGCACTATGGTGTCTGCGATCAATTGTTTTGCTGCCGGCCAGTCGCGCGACAATCGAATTCGCGCCATCAGCTCCCACGACCATTTTGGCGCGAAGCAACCCATGCTTCGTCTGTATATGAACGGCTTCGGCCGCCACCGACAGGTCCGTGACCGCGACATGCTCCAGCACTTCGCAGTTCGCCTCTGTCTTGACGTGACTAACCAGCAGGTTGTCGAATTCCTGCCGCGGCCACACATAACCCCTGGAACTTCCGCCCTTTAGTGTAAAGGAAAGGTCAACGGACGTGCGGTCGGGTGCGAAGAGCCGCACACCGTATGACGCCGTTCGGGTTTCGCGTGAGGCAAAATCGTGTGCCAATTTCTCCGACAGCATTGGAAGCTGCTTGACCACGTCGGCACTTAATGCATCACCGCACACCTTGTCCCGAGGGAATGCGGCCTTGTCAACCACAGCCACCTTCAGCCCTGAATCAGACAAGGCCAACGCACAGGCTGCACCGGCGGGGCCTGCACCGACAATAACCACATCATATTCGCCTTCAACAACACCCATGTAACTGATTATTTTTCATTAAGTTGAATGGCTGTTAAGCATTTTCACTTTAACCAGATCAGGGTGTAACCTGTCTTTCGCCTGTTACTCCGGATTTGAAGCGGGCACTACGCGATAGCCCCGCCACCCGAAATACCAGACAAACACAAAGCAAATGAGCGGGACGACATACGCGACCTGGATGTTGAGGTTGTCGGAGATGAGTCCCATAAACAGTGGGAACAAGGCGCCGCCGGCAATGGCCATCACGAGAAGAGACGAACCGATTTCGGTGTCTTCCTTCAGGTCTTTGATGGCCAGTGCAAAGATGGTCGGGAACATGATCGACTCGAAGAACGGCACGGCAAACACCGCCCACACGGCGAACTCGGAACGCACAAACGTGGCAATAGTAAGCAGCACGATGCAGATCAGCGAATAGAAAGCCAGCAGGCGATGCGCAGGGATGAAGCGCGTGAAAAGCGTACCGGCAAAGCGACCGATCATAAAGCCAAGCATGGCGAAACCCAGCCAGAGGGCTGCGTCTTTCTCAGGCGTTCCGCTCGTGAAGCGAGCAAAGCGGATAAAGAAACTGGTGACACACACCTGGGCGCCAACATAAAAAAACTGCGCCACGACTCCCCACGCGAGGTGCTTCCTCCGCAAGGCCTTGGCTATCGATGAACGCTGTGCCTTGGTTTCCTGGGGTACTTCGGGCATCCAGGTAAATATGAATAGAATGCCAACGGCGATGACTGCCAGGGCGATGATAAGGTACGGCATTTTCACAGCATTAGCTTCCATCTGGAGGTATGCCTCCAATTGCTCCGGTGCCATGGCTTGAAGTTCGCTCTCCGTATGCTCGATACCGCTAAGTATGAGGCGTCCCCCTAACAGGGGCGCGAGGAAAGCGCCAAGGCCATTGAAGGACTGCGCGAAATTGAGCCGTGTCGTCGCTCCTTCAGGAGGACCCAGGATTGTAACGTACGGATTTGCCGCCGTTTCAAGGAACGCGCAGCCCGATGCGATGACGAAGAGCGCGCCCAGGAAGAATCCGTATACGCGGTAGTCGGCCGCCGGCAAGAAGAGCAGCGCGCCGCCGGCATACAAAGCCAGGCCCAGGAGAATACCTTTCTTGTAACCGAACCTCTTCATAAACAACCCCGCGGGAATGGCCATCAGAAAATAGCCAATGTAGACGGCGGAGTCGATCAGCGCCGATTCCAGGTCGGTAAGCTGACATGCCTTCTTGAGGTGCGGGATGAGAATCGGTTCGAGGTTGTGTACAAATGCCCAGAGAAAGAAGAGCATCGTCACAAGGATGAAGGGCACGAGGAAAGACCGCGCACGGCTTCCTGCCCCGGAACTGTTGGACACGGCGGTAGTCGACATATTTAAGGATTGGTCCGCGAAATATAGGAAAAGATGCAGATGCAGACGCAGGTGCATCTGCAATAGGCGAACGAAACGGTCTGAAGCAACTGCAACTGGTTCCCCGAGAGAGTCGTGGCTTCTGTACTATTTATCGGTTTCGACGGTCTTATCAAGTGGCATGCCCAGCTGCTGGTAAAGACCGCGTCGTCCTGCTTTGTCCTTGTCGAGGATCTCGCGCGCGAAAGTTGCGACAGCCTTCGCATGCTCGCGCGGCACCACGACTACCCCATCGCCATCGGCTACGATCACGTCGCCCGGCCGAACCAGCACACCGCCGATCGTCACCGGCTTGTTGACCGACTCGATCTCGTTTCGTCCGGGCCGTATGCCGCGTCCGCGGTTCATATAGTCGAGGTACACAGGTATTTTTTGTTTGATGATCTCATCGGTGTCGCGTATCCCACCGTTGGAGACAATGCCGCGCGCACCCTTGCTCACCCAGAACAACCCGTTAAACGATCCTACGGAACCCGTGTCGCCGTCACCCTGCACGTCAAGCACAACGACTGACCCGGGTTTGAGAAACTCCACAAAGGGTTCGCTCGAAATGGTGGAGTACCACTCTCCTTCCCACTTTTGAAATTCTTCCTTTGGCATAGGGTTTTTCAAAATACGGTTGGTGGGCACGTAGCGCGCAGTGACCGCGATGCCACAGAAGATGTGGCTCATGTCATCCGTGTTTTTCCAAAGTGCCTCGATGCGCGTGTCCATAAGTCCCGCATCCCGCAAGCCGACCATGTCCATCCCGTCGGAGACGTCCGCCACCCGAAGCCCATCATACAGTGCCAGAATCTCGTCATCGGTAATCGTCTGCTGCGCCCAGCCAAAAAGCGGAGCCAATGTGAACAGCAATGCCATTGTTTGTTTCATAGGGACAAGGTTTTGATCGAGGAGTAATATAGTAAGAAGAGAGCAGTAAGAGGTAATCCGCCCTTCGACAAGCTCAGGAACCCCCTTAGACAAACTCAGAACCCGGTACCCACTCACTCTCACTCTCACACTCACACTCACACTCACTCCCACTCCCACTCCTACTCACTCCGCTTCCACCCTCACCTTGTTTTCACTCTCACTCTCACTTTGTTTTCCCATCTCTCGAATCACATCCAAATTTCCCGTTTCAGACAACCAGATCGCGAGGAAACGCATGGTAGGAATGTGCGAGGCGATGATTACCAGGATTGACGTAACCGGAACAGAGATGATCATGCCGAGAATACCCCAGATCAGTCCCCAAAATGCCAACGCCAAAAGGGTTCCCAGGGGACTGAGATTCAGCGTCCTGCCCATCACACGCGGCTCGACGATATTGACAACCACAATCTGCACGGAGGCGATGATTATGAGTATCCACAGTGGAACGACAAAAGACTGGAATTGTAGCACAGAAAACGCAGCCGGCAGCAGCGTTGCTCCCACCGAGCCCACGTAAGGAATAAAGTTGAGCAGGAAAATGAGAAAGGCCCACAGTATGGGGAAGTCGACGCCAAACGCCAACAGGATACCATACGACACAAGACCGGTGAGGAGCGACATCTGCGACTTGATGATCACATACGTGCGAACGGCGTCATTCACCTTTGAAAGAATTCGGAAGAACGCAGAAGCGCGATCCGAGCCTTGCGCGATGATCGTCAGCTTCTTGCGAAATGTACGCTGCTCAGCGATGAGGAAGCCAGCATAAATGATGATCATGACGATATTGCCAGCCAGACTCGACAACCCATTCAGCAGCGCCGTAAGCAACGGTCGGAAATCGAACTCCTCCAGCCGGTGGATAAGACGTTCCTGGATCTCATCAAACGGTTCATACGTTCTTAGGCTTTCCAGCAACACCGTGTAGTTCGCCAGGTACTCGGGTAGCCGTCCAATGATAAGTTCGAGGTTTCGCATCACGATCTCAATCACAACGTAAATGATCAGGATGATGACCACGAAGGCCAGCGTTGTCAGCAACCATTCCGGGAGACGGCGCTGACCGATGCGTACCCTACGTCCATAGTCCCTCAACGCATATATGAAGTACCAGATCATGCCGGCAAGCACCAGCGGCTGAAAAAATGTTGCGAAGTAGATGAGGCACACCACCACCAGGGCAATGATGAACAGCCATGCAGCAGTTCGTTCTATCCTGACCTGACTGATGTTGAACTCGGGGCTTGCCATAGGTATAATTTTTCAAAATATAACGGATTTGACCAGTATTTTTGGCATAAGGTATTCCCCGGAATGCCGAAACGCATGATGACGCATGTATCTATGAAACACGCACGCTTTCCATATTTCTTCGCATTCGGTTTGGCAGTCCTGCTGGTCTCCTGCCAAACCCGCTCCACGAACGAACAGGAATCGGTAGCGGAAGAAACCGCGTTTACGCCCAACCCGCAAGAAGTGCCCGAACAGGAAGTCCGGCCGCTCGAACCGGGAGACGAGGCGCCCGACTTCAGGCTTCCGGATGTCAGCGGCCGGTTTTATAGCCTTGCCGACTTTGCCGACGCAAACGCACTGGTGATCATTTTCACTTGCAACCATTGCCCAACAGCCCAGGCCTATGAAGACCGTATGATCCAGTTTACGGAAGAATACCGCGACAAAGGCGTGGCGGTAGTGGGTATCATGCCCAATAGTATCCTGGCCTTGCTGCCGGAGGAATGTGGATACACGGACCTTAATGATTCGTATGAGGAAATGCAGATCCGCGCCCGCGACAAAGGTTATAACTTCCCGTACCTGTACGACGGCGACGATCAGGCTGTCTCCATCAAATACGGTCCCTCAACAACACCGCATGCCTACGTCTTTGATCGCGACCGACGCCTACAGTATGCGGGGCGGCTCGACGCCCATGAAAAGCCGGGCACGGGCAACGCGGAAGACCTTCGCAATGCCGTTGACGCGGTTCTCGCGGGCACACCGGTCGCTGAACCCATCACCAAAGCATTTGGATGCTCTGTAAAATGGGGGTGGAAAAACGAGTGGGGAAAGAAGGTGGAGGCCGACTGGAAAAAAAAGCCCGTCACGCTTACCAAACTCGACGCCAATGGGATACGCGACCTGGTTAAGAACCCTACCGACAAACTCAGACTTATCAACGTGTGGGCTACATGGTGTGCACCATGCGTGGCCGAATACCCTGACCTGGTCGTGCTTCAACGCATGTACGGCGCCCGCAATTTCGAATTTGTGTCCGTATCCGCCGATCGTCCGGAACACGAAGACAAGGCGCTGGCTTTCCTTAAAGAAACCCCGTCGCCCATTAAGAACTATCTGTTCAACGGCAAAGACAACTACGAACTTATTGAAGCTATTGACCCGGACTGGAACGGCGCTCTACCCTACACACTCCTTGTTGAACCCGGAGGAAAAAAGGTTTTCGCTTATCAGGGTGTCGTCGACCAGTTAGCGCTTCGTCGCGCAATCGTAGAACACCCGCTTATGGGAAGATACTATTGAGAAAGATTCACTCACTCACTCACTCACTCACTCATTCACTCATTCACTCATTCACTCATTCGCTCACTCAATCCCTCCCCCTCCTCCTATCACAATCCTCGTGTTAGAGCTGAGGCCGTATTGAACGACGTTTAAAAGATAGATACCTGGTTGCAGACTGTTTCGCAGGTCCACTTCGAGCGTTCCGGAAGTTGAATCGCCCTGGATCGGTATATCCGTTGCAAAAACCTGGTGACCACGGGCGTCGTGCACTGTGACTGCTGCCCGTGTTGGTTCACCGGAATTGGATATCGTAATCTTAAACAAACCGTTCGACGGATTGGGAAACACGCGAACGGTAGCAACGGGCTTGCCTACATCTACCTTCACGATTGAAAAATACTTTCTCGTTCCGTTGTAGTCCGTTTGCGATAAGCGATAGTACGACCGGCCTGCATACGGGGACGCATCACGGAATGAATAATCAGTCCGTGACTCCGTTGTACCCTTCCCCTCCACGGTAGCTACAAACTGAAAATTCTCGCCGTCCGCCGATCGCTCAAGGGTGAAATGGCTGTTGTTGTTTTCCGAAGCCGTTGACCAGCTAAGGACCACCTGACCGTTATCCTCCTCAGCACGGAATTCGATAAGATCGACGGGAAGCGGAGTCACCACGGTCCCAAAAGTAAATCGTGCGTTGTCTGGCAAATTTACATTTACGAAGCTGTACACTGTGCTATTCACCGCATCGGCTTCAATCACTCCGCCAGTCGCCGTGGTTTCGTCGGTGAATAACCCATTGTTATTTGTGTCGACAATCAACCGCATGTTCTCCAGGGCGGGATTACCAATGCCGTCCAGGTCGACATGCAATGTAAACGTCAGCGACCCTATCTTATCGCCGCGCCATATTCTTTCAACGCGTTCAATGATCCCCGCGGGCAGGTTCGTCGTGGTAGGTGCCAGCGCACCGTTGTCGTGTCCCCAGAGGTAGAACTCGCCGTTATTCAAGTTCACGGGGTTGTTTATCCTTACAATTCCGCCCTGCGCGTTTGTGTGCAAATTCGACCCGTTCACCCTGCCGATACCGGCCACGTCGTAGTCGAAGCCGGTATCATCGTGTGTGTAATAGTCGTTATCCTCGAGGTCTATGTCGTACTTGGCCGCCAGGTAATTGTCGATGATAATGCGTTGTGCCTCGTTCAGCGCTACGTTGAAGACGATGACTTCCGCAATGTCGCCATTCCACGATTCGTTCGCCTGACGCCCGATACCTACTTCCGACCAGTCCTTAAGCGTACCGCTAAACGTAACACTTCCACCGGTCTCGCCATTGACATACTGACTAATCGTAGTGTTTCCGTAAAGGTTGCAAATAGCATAGGTTGTGTTTGCGCTGGTAGCTATCACCTGGGGGATGTTGCGTTCGGTGTTGTCTGATTGCACGCCGCGACCCCATACTCGGTAGGGACTGCTGGAATTTACCCACATCCCAATGTTCTTGTCGTTAGTGGCGCTCGGAAATGCTGTCGACGACGCGTGAATTAACCCCGGGTTGTTGGAAGGCAGCGATGTGTACCGTGCAACCACCCATATCGTAGCCTGGTCGTTGGTAGTAACTCCACTCGACAAGATCCTCTCGTCAGGTGCACTGAAGCGTAGTACGGGGAAGCCGTTCATCTGGCCGGTTTGGTAGTTGGGTTGATTGCCAACCGTTGTCTCCACCGCATGCTTGCCGTTTCCGGATCTATCATTCCACTGACGTACGTTGACGCCGTTGGTAGCCGGCGTTACGCCGGCGTCACTATAGACACCGTAATCGGCGCTCAGCCACAGCACATTGGCAGAAGAATTCCCGACACCCCCTGGTCCGGTTTGTCCAAACCCGACGTTTGGCATGAACATTACCAACGCTGCTGCCAGCACAGCCTTGAAGCATAGCCTTGTGCACAAATGGTGTTTCATGATTCGGGTGCGTACTGATGTAATGTGGAGGGGCTTTTCTGTCAGGTGTTCAAATGACATACCACGGGAGAATACAGCTAATATAATGTAATTGGCAATATATCAGCCACTTCGTAATCCCGAATCGGTAAAGAATTCCCAAATTGGTAAGGGAAGGAAGCAGTTCAGACCTTCTTTGCCACGAGGTCGATGTTATAAAATGTCCCTTTGTTCTCTTTTTTCTCCAGCGAATCCGTGGTGATAAGGTAAGCTACGGTGATAAGGTTGCGGAGTTCACAAAGCTGCGGAGAGAGCACTGCGCTTTGATACATTCGCTCGGTCTCTTCAAAGAGGATGCGTGTTCGCTTGAGCGCCCGCTTCAGGCGTTCGTTGGAGCGAACGATCGCAACGTAGTCGCTCATCAAATCGCGCAGTTCTTTGCGATTGTGGGTGATGAGTATTTGTTCATTCGGAACGATTGTGCCTTCAGCATTCCAATCGGGAATGTTATCTGGAATTCGGATGTCCTCTAGTCGGCCCTCCACATCCAGAAAACAGCGGTGAGCAAAGACGATGGCCTCGAGCAATGAGTTCGAGGCAAGCCGGTTGGCACCGTGAAGGCCGGTCCGCGAACATTCCCCGCAGGCATAGAGGTTATTGATCGATGTTGCACCGTATTCATTGACCTCAATTCCACCGCATTGATAATGTGCAGCAGGAACGACGGGAATCCATTCGCGCGTGATGTCAATACCTTTACTAAGGCACTTGCTGTAGATGTTTGGAAACTCCGTAAGAAGCACCTCTTTGTCGAAATGGGTGCAGTCGAGATACACGCATTCATCGCCGCGTGTGATCAGTTCGTTGTCGATCGCCTGGGCTACGATGTCGCGCGAGGCCAGTTCACCCCGATCGTCATAGCGCAACATGAATCGCTCACCATCGTGCGTGCGAAGGTAGGCGCCGTGACCGCGAATCGCCTCGGTGATGAGGAAGGCAGGATTGTCATCCTGCGAGTAAAATGCGGTAGGGTGAAACTGGATGTACGCCATATCGCGAACGCGGGCCATGGCGCGATAGGCCATTGCCACGCCGTCGCCAGTAGCAATTACCGGATTTGTCGTTGTCCGGTACACCTGTCCCGAGCCGCCCGTCGCCAGCAGTGTGACCCGGGCAACATACTTTTCTATGCGACACGTACGCTGATCCATGACATAAGCACCGTAGCAGGTTATGCCGGGTTCAGGTCGTGAAATTTTCCGTTGAAAATGGTGCTCTGTAATCAGGTCGATTGAAAAATGATGAGATAGCAGGGTAATGTTGGGCAGTAGTTCGATCTGTCTCAGCAATCCCTTCTCAATCTGCAACCCCGTGACGTCTTTGTAGTGAATTATGCGGCGCGCTGTATGCCCGCCCTCTCTGCTGAGGGCCAACTTGCCGGAGGCATCCTGGTCGAACTCGATACCCCACGTGATGATTTCGTCGAGGCGTTCCGGCCCTTCTCGTACGACGAGCTCGACGATGTCGGGGTCGCACAAGCCGTCGCCTGCTCGCAACGTATCCGCTATATGTTTTTCGAAGGAGTCGGATATTTCATCTGACACCACGGCAATACCACCCTGGGCGTATTTGGTATTGGATTCACTGTCATCCGACTTCGTGATGACCGTTACCGTACGGTCAGGAAAACGTCGGGCAACCTTTATGGCGAAGGAAAGTCCGGCGATTCCCGACCCGATAATGAGTACATCCGTTACGGGCATGTATCAGCTTTTGGAAATCTCGAGCATCCGTTGTATCGGGATCAGCGCCTTTTGCCTGATATCCTCAGGTACGGTGATTTCAGGCTTTTCGTATTTGAGGCAGAGGTAAAGTTTTTCCATTGTATTGAGTCGCATAAAGGGGCATTCGCTGCAGGCGCACGTGTTGTCTTCGTGACTGGGTGCGGGAATGAGTGTCTTTCCTGGTACTTCCTGTGCCATCTTGTGGAGGATGCCCGCCTCGGTGGCTATGATGTATGTCGTATTGTTGTCGTTCTTCACGAAGTTAACCATGCCGGTAGTGGAGCCTACGTAGTGGGCGACGTCCAGGATATGGGATTCCGATTCGGGGTGTGCGATGATTTTGGCGTCGGGATGTTGCCGCTGCAACGCCAGCAACTTGTCGATAGCGAAAGCCTCATGCACAATACAGGCGCCATCCCACAGCAGCATATCACGACCAGTCTTGCGAATCAGGTAGCGTCCGAGGTTTTTGTCCGGGGCGAAGATGACCGGCTTGTCCAGTGGTATAGAACGTATGATCTTTTCGGCATTCGCGGAGGTGCAGATGATATCGCTCAGCGCCTTGATGGCTGCGGAGCAGTTAATGTACGTGACCACCACGTGGTCGGGATGCGCTTCGCGAAACCTGCGGAATGCCTCAGGTTCAGCCGAGTCGGCCAGGGAGCAGCCGGCATGCAGGTCAGGAAGGACCACTTTCTTATCCGGGTTGATGATCTTGGCGGTTTCGCCCATGAAGTGCACACCGGCAAACACAATGATGTCGGCGGTGGTCTTCTCAGCCTGTTGGGAGAGTCCGAGGCTGTCGCCTACGTAGTCGGCAATGTCCTGTATGGCGGGTTCCTGGTAGTAGTGCGCGAGAATTACAGCGTTTTTTTCTTTCCGCATTCGATTGATTGCGGCTACCAGATCGACGTCCTTTTCGACGGGGATGTCGAGATACCCCTTTCGTTCAAGGCCGGCGGTCGCTTCTTCCAAAATGTCCGACGCCATCCCCTTTTTTTGAGGGGTGAATTTAAGGAAAGTTTCTTCAATCATCGTACATCGCCCGCGTTTCAAAAATTCGGGCGTGTTGCGTGTTTTCCTGAAAACACCAATTGCACCCCAATCGTGCCGGAAGATGTCCTCTATTTCGTCTCGTAACGGAAATTAATCAAGGTACCGCTGGGGCTGATACCGCTTGATCTTTTCACGCAGCGTCTTTCTATCGATGCCGAGGATACCGGCGGTCCGGGATATGTTGTTTTGATTTGCGGCCAGCACTGCCTGGATGTATTCCTGTTCAACTTCCTGGAGCGTACGGTCGAGTCCTTTCGAACGGGTGGCAGAATAGCGGAACGATTCGGGAAGGTCTGGCACGTCGATGATATCCTCTTCAGCCAGGATCACCAGCCGGTGCACAAGGTTCTGCAATTCGCGAACGTTGCCGGGCCACGAGTAGTTGCGAAGGGCAGTTAAGGCCCTCGGCGTAAACGAAATATTGCCGCGATTCAGCTCGCCGGAGTACTTGGTCTTGAAAAAATCGATGAGCAAATCAATGTCGTTGCCGCGGTCACGCAGCGGCGGCAACTCTATATATAGAATGTACAAGCGGTAGTACAGGTCCTCCCTGAAGAGTCCCTTCTTTACCAACTGCATCAAGTCCACATTGGTCGCCGCAATAACCCGTACATTCGCTTTAAGCGGCTTCTTGGATCCAACCATGTAGAACTCCTTTTCCTGCAGCACTCTGAGCAACTTGGCCTGCATAGCCAGGCTTGTATTACTGATTTCATCGAGGAAGATGGTGCCGCCCTCTGCCGTTTGAAAGAAGCCTGTACGGGTTTCGGTAGCTCCGGTAAACGCGCCCTTCACATGCCCAAAAAGTTCACTCTCCAGGAGCGTGTCGGGTATGCCGCCGCAGTTGACGGGAACGAATGGCGCCTTTGACCCCTTGCCTCCGTAGTGAACAGCGCGTGCAACCAATTCCTTACCTGTCCCGCTTTCTCCCGAGATCAGAACAGTAGCATTCGTAGACCGTATCTTTTCGATCGTGCGGAACACCTTAAGCATCCCTTCCGACTCACCGATGATGCCGAAATTCTGAGGACGCAGTCTGCCGCCTTCTTTGCGCTTGTGAACGCGCGACTTTGAAACAACGCGATCCACTGCCTTAAACAGTTCTTCGTCGGTGAAAGGCTTTACGAGGTATTCTTCTGCGCCGATCTTAATCGACTCGACGGCACCTTGTATGGAGGGAAAGCCGGTGATAACAAGAACTCCTACACCGTGATAGTTGTCAGAAACGTGGCGGATCAAGTGAATCCCGCTCTGCCCGGGCATCTTGAGATCGGTAATAACGAGATCGATTTCGACCGATTCGAGTATTGCCAGCCCATCCTGTACATTGTGGGCGGCATACACCTGGTAACCGGCGCCCTCCAGGTTACGCTTGATCAATTCAACGGTTTCCTCAGAATCATCTACAACAAGTACGCTATGCTCTTCCGGTTTCCTGCTCATGGTGTCTTCGATTTCCTTCCCCGCAACCGCAGCGGTATTAATACTTCAAAACGCGAACCCTTGCCTGGCGCACTGGTAACGTTGATCCGCCCTCCATGGGCAGAGACGATGCCTTCTACTACCGACAAGCCAAGTCCCGTACCTTGTCCCACAGGCTTTGTCGTAAAGAAGGGTTCGAAAATCTTTTCCTTTACCTCCTGCGGCATCCCCACGCCGTTGTCTTTCACCGTAAGCGTCACATAGCCATTCCGGCAGCCCGTTGATATGACTACATCTCCACCATCGGGCATTGCGTGAATCGCGTTGGTCAGGAGGTTCACAAGAACCTGGCTGATCTGGACGGCGTCGGCGCTGATCACCGGCAGATCGGGATCCAATTTCTTGGTAATCCGGATGTTTCCGCTGAAGTAAGGCGCATCCATAAAATAAAGGATGTTGGACACGGTTTCGTTCAGGTTCACAGCGGATATCTGAGGGGGCATTTGCCGCGAGAAGATCATGAGTTTCTTGATGATCTCCCGCGTGTACAGCGATGCCTTCAGGATGCGCTCCATGTCGGCTTCCTGCTGTGGGTTCAACGGTCCCCCTTTCCGTATCAGCTGGGCAAACCCCAAGATACGGCCCAGTGGCTCGTTGAGTTCGTGGGCAATTCCCGCCGTAAGTTCTCCCACAAAGGCAAGTCGCTCCACGTGCTGCAATTGCAGCTTCAGTCGTTGTTTCTCCTCTTCCGCCTGATACCGCTGGATAATAAATGAAAGCTCACGTGCCACCACCAGGAGGAGTTTCCGCTCCTCAGCCAGGAACGTCGGCGTTGCCTTCCCATTTTGCTTGAGGTAACCTACGGACACGCTGCCATACTTTTTCCGCCCCACTATAATCGGCGACGAAATGCGTATATCAGTACGATTGAAATCCGACGATCCATAATCCTTGTCGCCCGCACGGATACGCGCCACAGCCCGCCGCGGAAACTGCATGGACGACGGCAGAATTTTCAGCGTCTTCCGCAACACCGTCGGCAGATCAGGCGCAGACGCTCCCACCCGCGACAGCTCGTAAATGCACTTTAGTTCCTTAATTCGTTCTCGCAAAGCGTGATCTTGTGGTGTCATAGGGGGCTTAGCAGTATCAAAAGTAGTTAACCCACATAACTTAAGGAACGCAACGGCCGGGAAAAGTTCGCTAAAAGTGGGAATTTTTTACCCACTGGTGCGTTTATACTCATACAATGTTAAGGGGAACCCTTTGGGAAGGGCTCCTGAGGCCTATAATTTGGCACGGATAGTGTACACAAAGGAATCGACTATGGAAGCAACAACACAAAGACAGATGTTCATCACGTTCAACGATTACCAGCGCATACTGGGATTGATTGAATTTGCGTCTTTGAAAAATAAGACGCCTGAGACGGTGAACCAACTGATGCATGACTTGAAAGTAGCCAGGATGCTCTCCCAGGAAAACATCTCCCGGGACGTCGTGACGATGAACTCGAAGGTTTTGCTCAGGGATATTTCGAGCGGAAAGAGCATTGATATTACTATAACCTATCCACAAGACGCCGACAATCTTAACCGGAAGATCTCCGTCTTCACGCCAATCGGTCATGCCCTGCTGGGCCGGCAAGTAGGCGACGTCGTGTCGTGGAAAGTTCCCGGTGGTATGGGAAAATTCCGCATAGAAAAACTATTGTATCAGCCTGAAGCGGCGGGTGATTTTCACCTGTAGCCGTCGGCAATAAGCTTGCTGCGTTGCCCAAGACTGCAAGAGGGGGTTAGTAGGGCGCGCAGCTGTGCCCCGTATGATCTGGGTGGTTCATCGGGGCACTTTTTTTTGCCCTTTCTCGTGCACGATGTAACCTGACAATTATCAGTCGTGGCCGTGAACATCATCAGCGGCATTGCAAAGTTTGGGTGGTACCTTTATACAAGATGAGACCACTACCACAACCAGATAGAATAGCGCCATTCACGGATCGTGACCAGGCTGCCTTGTTACTTGCGACAAAACTGGAAACCTTCCGCAGCGGTGATGTCGTCGTGCTCACCACCGCGCCGGGTGTGGAAATGGGTAAGCAGGTGGCCGCGCATCTGGGACTTAGCGCGCGACCGATGCCTTGCCGGGAAATACGACACCCCGCCAACCGCAACCAGAGTATCGGATCGGTGTGTCTCAAGAACGTCGTTCTGCATGACGCGTGTCTCGATATTCCCCAGGAGTATCTTCAGCATACTATAGCCCGGCTCCGCGCCCGAATCCGGCGCGACATGGACGCAGGCGGCAATGCTGAAACCTACACCGGCAAGACTCTTATCATTGTCAGCGAGTGGTTAAGGACAGCGGATAGCATTCGGGCATGTCTCGGTCATATCCGCGAGGAGAAGCCTGCCCGCATCATCGTGGCCACGGCAGTCGTTTCTCCGCAGGCCATCCTCGAACTGCGCGAACTTGTCGACGAGTTGATCTATCTTGTTGAAGACGATGAAGTGAGCCTTCCGCAGTATTACTTCGGTCCCGGAAAGGATGAACGCCCCAGGACGCCTGCGCGCGGACCCGCTTCATACCAAGGCGCTCCGGCCCATCCCGAACGAAACTACGCATAAATCCATCGCATGACCATACTTGTTCCAACCGACTTCTCGCCGCTGTCCAAGGTAGCGGTGTTCTACGCGGCCGGTCTCGCCCGGCCCCTTCAGGCTAACCTCGTTATCGCTGCAGTCGTCAATGTGAATCCCAGCACGGAGACTCTCCTCCGCTCAAAACGCCTGGAGCAGGAGCTGCTTACTTCCGTGCAACAGGAAGCCGATAAACTGATTGCAGAAATTCGGGAAAAAATGCCTGAACCACTCGATGTATCGTTCGAAACGGCAACCGGCTTTCCGCTTGACGAACAGGTTGAACTCCTCGTGAAGCGCGTGAACGCCGACCTGGTCGTAATGGGAAGTCGAGGCGCTTCCGGACTGCGACGGTTGCTCATTGGCAGCAATGCGGTCACGGTCATGAACAACAGCACAGTCCCCGTGATGATCATCCCCGAAGGCGTGACGTACAAGAAGCCGGAGCATATCGTGTATGCGACAGACCTCTTTAGCTACCGCGATGAGACACGCACCGTGGTGGCGTTCGCACGGTTATTCGATGCACATGTCCACCTGCTGCACGTACTCCCCCGCCATCGCACCGACGACCGCGATATAAAGGCGATTGAAGCCGACCTGAAAAGCCTCACTGGCTACGACAAGATCTCTTTTGAAGTGACGCACCACGACGACGTGGCTACCGGTGTCGATCAATTCGTCACGCAGAACGGTGCTGACATCCTTGCCATGTTCACGCACCACCTCGACTTCTACGAAAAACTGCTGGGCCGCAGTGTTACGCGCCGGCTGGCTTTCCACGGAAGCATACCACTCCTGACATTCAACAAGACAACCATGTCATAATAGCCCCTATGACTCAAATCATAGGGGAACGCGTGCATGCTTTTTAGATTTGATCAGGCAAACACCATGACCATGAAACCCCAACAACGGCCCCTGAGTCTGCTGGACGCATCCGTAGCGGACGTCGCGCTCCAGTATCCCCAAGCTGTCGAGGTGCTTGACCGCTATAACCTCGACTATTGCTGCAATGGGAGCATACTCTTTACTGAGGCCTGCGCCCAACGCAACATCGTAGCGGAAAATATCTGGGACGAGATCGTCGGGATGCCGGCTGGCCAACACCAGACTATAGACTTCACGTCCTGGCCGACCGTTCAGCTGATGGACTTCATCCGTCAGCATCACCACGCCCGCATTCGGCAGCTCATTCCCCAGATACAGGGCCTGCTGGAAACGATCTGTTCCGTGCATGGTGACGGTAACATCACTGTGCTGGCGATTCGCGATGATTTTGAAGACCTCGCCGACGATCTTACTGATCATCTGCAGCGCGAAGAAGAGGAATTTTTTCCGACGGCACGGAGTTTTGCAGAGAGTGAGAATCGCGACCCGAAGACGGCTGACGCGATCCAAACGATGATGGATTCACTGGAGGGCGAACATCGGGCCGCTGGTGAATTGGTGCGCTCTTTGCGCACCATGACAATAAATTACACGCCACCAGATTATGCGTGCCCAACGTTCCGGCTGGGTTACCAGCTGCTCAGGGAATTCGACAACGACCTGACCCAACATATACACATCGAAAACAATGTGTTGTTTCAAAGAATAAGAGAACTTTTTTAAACTAACCCTGAAAACGTGGAACTGAATCAGCAAATCCTCAGTGACATTGTAGTGCACATGAAGTACGCCCGCTACCTCCCTGAGCTGAAACGCAGGGAAACATGGGGCGAAATCTGCCAGCGTTACCAGGACATGATGACCGAAAAGTATCCGGCGCTGGAAGAGGAAATCGATCATTGGATGCAGTATGTTCGCGACCGCAAGGTGCTTCCCTCGATGCGGGCTATGCAGTTTGCCGGTCCCGCAATAGCGCGCAACAACAGCCGCATATACAACTGCGCCTACCTTCCTGTTGACGACATCCGTGCATTCCCCGAGACGCTTTTTCTCTTGCTTGGCGGCACGGGCGTTGGATACTCCGTGCAATACCATCACGTTGAAAAGCTTCCACCGATCCGCAAAGCAGAAAAGCGGCGGCGGTTTCTCGTGGGCGACAGCCTGGAGGGATGGGCGGATGCAATTAAGGTGGTGATGAAGGCCTACTTCGGCAAGAGCAACTACATGCCGGATTTCGACTTTTCGGACATTCGCCCGAAGGGTGCCCGACTGATCACAGCGGGCGGAAAGGCGCCCGGACCTGAACCGCTGAAGATCTGCATCGCCCACATTCAGGCAATCCTCGACCGAAAAAAAGAGGGGGAACGACTCACCCCGCTCGAATGCCATGACATCATGTGCCACCTGGCCAACGCCGTACTCGCCGGCGGGATCAGGCGCTCGGCTATGATCGCACTTTTCTCAGCCGACGATGAAGAGATGCTTACGTGCAAATTCGGCGCATGGTGGGAACTCAACGAACAGCGGGGTCGCGCCAACAACTCGGCTGTATTGCACCGCGATACCACAACGCGGGAAGAGTTCGACAGGCTGTGGCGAAAAATAGAGGCATCCGGATCAGGTGAGCCGGGATTTTATTTTACGAATGATCCCGATTGGGGAACCAATCCCTGCTGTGAGATTGCGCTTCGGCCATTTCAATTCTGCAACCTGTGCGAAGTGAATGTATCAGACATCCAGTCACAGGAAGACCTCAACGAGCGCTGCCGGGCAGCATCGTTCTTTGGAACACTACAGGCCGGCTTCACGAATTTCCATTACCTAAGAGAAGCCTGGAAAACGACAACCGAGCACGACGCACTGATCGGCGTTGGCATGACGGGGATCGCAAGCGGTAGGATCATGGCCTTTGACCTTCGGGAAGCTGCCGACGTGGTTCGGCAAATGAACCTGCGGGCCTCTGCTCAGATCGGTATTCAGTTTGCCGCCCGATGCACAACCATCAAGCCGTCCGGAACTACTTCGCTCGTCCTGGGGACATCGTCAGGAATCCACGCATGGCACAACGATTACTACCTGAGGCGGGTACGGATCGGAAAGAACGAAGCTTTGTATACCTATCTCAGCATACACCATCCCGAGCTGCTCGAAGAAGACTTGTTAAACAGCAAGCAGGCTATCATTCGCATTCCACAAAAAGCTCCGGAAGGAAGCATCCTGCGCAACGAAGATGTGATGGCCGTCGGCGGGGTTGTTGCCGGTACCGTCGTTTTCTCGAAGGGATAAAGCATTTCAATCTTGAATGGGTTCGTCCCGGGTTCCGCCGCGGTAGCAATGCCAATAACGTTTCGGCAACTGTGTCGATCCGCAAGGGCGACTGGAAACGCGTGGGTGACTGGATGTGGGAAAACAAGGCATCCTATAACGGACTGAGTGTGTTGCCGTTCGATAACGGAAACTATGCTCAGGCACCGTTCGAAGACATCACAAAAGAGCAGTTCGAAGAACTCGAAAGAAGTCTCAGAGCCATCGATCTCACGCAAGTGTACGAATCGGACGACGGAACCGAACACACAGCGGAGGCAGCCTGCGCTGGCGGAAGTTGTACGGTTGTATAATCGGGCCACCGGTCATGCGCAACTCACCCGTCATTCAATATTTTCCTATCTTTCCGGAAAAACGAAAACGGGTGATACCAGCGTCACTTCTTCAATCCTACAATGCCCGGCTTGCAAAAGTTGGCAAAGACCAGATCATTTTCGAGGAAGGGCGCAAAGCACTGGAATATTTCCAGGTGGAAGAGGGGAAAGTGAAGATGTTTGTCCTGAATCCCGAGGGACAGGAATTCACCCAGGGGATATTTGCGCCCGGCGAAAGCTTCGGAGAGCCTCCCCTACTGGGGGATTTTCCCTACCCGAGCAGCGCCATTACGCTCGAGGCCGGCAAGATCTGGCGCATGCCCAAAGCGGACTTCCTGCAGCTTTTGCGCGACAACTTCGACATCCACATGAAACTCGACCAGGTATTGTGCCGGCGGCTTCAATACAAGTCGATGATCCTTACAGAAGTCTCTTCATACGACCCGGAACATCGCCTCCTTACCATTATCAAGTATTTCAAATCAAAAATCGCCAAGCATCCCTCCAAAGAAAAAGTAATCGTGCCTTTCACGCGCCAACAACTCGCAGATATGACAGGCCTCCGTGTTGAAACAGTCATACGCACGGTCAAAAAAATGGAGAAGGAAGGCAAACTCACACTGGAAGGACACAAGATCAAGTACTAACGAAGGGGCCACAGTACGGCAGAAACCCGAGTCTTTATGATCCGGGTCATAAGCTGTTACCTGCTTTGCATATAGTTTTGGTTTTCGGATTGATGTGGGACTAATTATCAAAGAAAAATGAAAACCGAAACCCAAATGCTTGACGCAACGCTCCTGGAGCCGCGCGTAAAGCACCCCGTGATCTTCCAGTTTTTTGAACGCCTCCTGCCCGGGCAGTCGTTCATATTGCGCAACGACCATGACCCGAAACCGCTATACTACCAGATGATTGGCGAACTTGGCAATGTGGTCGGCTGGGAATACCTCGAACAAGGCCCCGAATGGTGGCAAGTACGGATCACACGGCTTAGCGAATCATCTGAAGGTGGAAAAACCGTCGGCGAAATTGCAGCCAGCGACCTCCGCAAAGCCCAGGTGTTCAAGAAGTACGGCATCGACTTCTGCTGTGGCGGAAAGAAGACGCTCAAGGAGGCATGCGAATCAAAAGGCCTGAACCCCGCCGAGATCGAAAAGGAACTCAACGCGACAACCGGCCCTGCACCGCTGCCCTTCAAGGAATGGTCACCGGCATTCCTGGCAGACTACATCGTCAATACACATCATGCCTATGTGCGGAAGATGCTGCCTGAAATCACACAGCTGATGGCAAAGGTCCTGAATGCGCATGGAGAACGGCACCCGGAACTGGCACAAGTAAGTTACCTTGTACAGCGCCTGGACGATGAACTGCTGGGACACCTTGCAAAGGAAGAAAAGGTGGTATTTCCTTATATCCGGGAACTCGTACAAGGCGACGGACCGTCGCGGTTCAGCACGATAGAGACGCCCATTGCCATGATGGAGGACGAACACGACGAGGCCGGCGGTATTATGGAAAAGATTCGTGACCTGACCAACGACTACACACTTCCCCCTGACTCCTGCGTATCGTATGGATTGTTGTTCCAAATGCTCAAGGACTTTGAAGACGATCTCCATACCCACGTCCACCTGGAGAACAACATCCTCTTTCCCCGAGCACTGGAGCTGGACAAGGAACGGACTGGAACAGTGGGGAGAGCGTGAGTGTGAGTGTGAGAGTGAGAGTGAGAGTGAGAGTGAGAGTGAAAGCGAGGGTGTGCAGTGAGAAGTGAGAAAGCAATAAGTAAAAAAGTAATCGGTAATCGGTGAGTGGTACACCGACTACCGATTACCAGTTACCCGCCTTAAACCGCGTCCACCGGCTCCGGTTCTACAATGACTACCGGATTGACGGTGACGTCTGACCGGATTGAATGGGTAATTAAACAGTTAGCTTCCGCCTTTCGGATGATGCGCTCGGCTTTGGCGCGGTCCTCCTCGCGTGTAATTGTCACGTGAGGTTCAAGGACGATTTGGGTCATCCGGTATTTACCGTCTTCCTTGTCTAGTTTCCCCTGCGATTTACAGGTAAACGCTGTAAAGGGAAGTTTCGAATTCTCAGCTATCGCCAGGAAGGTCGTCATGAGGCAGCTTGCCACCGATGCCGTAAACAGGTGTTCCGGCGACCAGATCCCTTCAACACCTCCAGGGAACTGGGGTGGCGTGGCTACCTGGATACACCCGCCGTCGCCGGCTAGTTGGCCTGTCGACAGCTCCGGAGAACACATAATCCCTTTTCTGTCCTCGTTCCACGTGACGTCTACGTTATAAATGTGCGTACTCATAGTTCTGCTTGTTTGATTGCACCACAAGGTACCATACAGTGGGTGGAAGAGGTATGATGTATGTCAAGGGCCAAACTGATTTTTGGAGGTCACAGGAAAAAAGGTAAAGGGTAAAGGGTAATCGGTATTCGGTGATCGGTGATCGGTGAGTACCGATTACTGATTCCCGGTTACCGTAACAGCCCCATCTTGTGTTGAAAAATACCCGCTATGCTCTGGGCACGTTGTTTGATTTCCGTTGCCGTAGGTCCATTGAAGTTTTCATCGACGGTCGCTTCAAAAAGTTCCAGCCAACGGGCGAAATGTTCTGTGCCGATCGGCAACTTCACGTGTTTTTGAAAAGGGTTTCCGCGGTAGCTCATCTCCCCGAGCATCATCGACGCCCAAAAGTTGTACATGGTGGGCAAATGCGCCGGCCAATCGACGTGCGCAAATACAGGACCGATCAATTCGTCCTTTCGAACCTTGTCGTAAAACAGATCAACGAGCCGCTCAATATCCGCCCGACTTTGCAAATCGTTCTTTATATCCTCCATAATAGGAATACCATCATTCCATGAAATTCATTCCCATACCCTACAAATCCTTCCGCTTGAAGACGCGCAGCGCAATCCATAACGGTGTCAGTACCCATATCACCAGAATACCGGCGGAGAAGACGATACCGGAATTACTTCCAAAAAAGTTCTTGTAAAACGCACCTGTATAGCCCATCAGGGCCGATATGTCGAGTTGTAGCAGCATCACAATACGTGCGAGGTCTACCGGGTTGAACGCGATAAGCGCCAGCGTCACCTTTTCCAGCGGGTAGTCGCCAAAGCTGTAAATGATCCACAACAGCAGGCCGTCGTAAATGAGGGAAAAGTAAAACCAAAAGAGCAGGGCTATGCCGATAGCCTTGGCCTTGTCGCGGGTCAGCACCGACGACAAGAACGCCAGCGACACGAATACCAGCGTAAGCATCACCCCTGAAAACACGAGCGTCGCGGCGCCGGGACCTCCTCCGAACATGGCCATCGGTACACCCACGCCTACTAAGAAGGCTGCACAAAGGGAAAATGCAACAGCCATATATTCGCCCAGGAAGATCACCCTGCGGTTAACCGGCTGGGCAAGCATCAGTTCAATGAACTCGTATGAGTTGAAAAAGTGTATCGTTGTAAACACGATGCTTACCAGGGGCACGACCATCAGGACCACATTAAGGAGGCTGAGCACAACCTTACCGGAGTCGCTGTCGAGGTTAAACAACGCAAACGTACTGATGAGAAGGAACAGCGTATACAGCATCGTAAACCTGGTCCTGAGGATATCGATAAATATGTATCGTACAATCCGTGTCATAGCTCAGTCCGCAATAGAGTGAATCAGGTCCCGCTGCCGAATCAGCGTGGCAATCGCTTTCGACAACTTCGTTTCGTTTGTATCCCGTTTCAGGGCGTCGATCGTATCGTCGAACTGCACCCTTCCCTCGTACATGTAAATCACGTCACTGGTCAGGTCTTCGAGGTCACTCAGGATGTGTGAGCTGATGACAATCAGCTTACCGAGGCGTTTCTCCCGAAGGACCTTTTCTTTGAGAATTTCGACCGACACGGGATCAAGGCCCGCCGTAGGTTCGTCCAGGATCAGCACCGGGGCATGGAAAAGAAATGCCAGCGCAGCGCTCACCTTCTGCCGCGTACCTCCCGAGAGCGCGTGCATGCGCTTGTCCATCATCTGATGAAGGCCAAACGCCTCGATAAGCTCGTCGTCGGTATCCTGTGCGGGCCTCCGGATGTTCTTCATCATATCGATGAGCTGGCCTATCCGCATGTTCTCTGGATAGCGTCCGATCTGGGGCATGTAGCCTACCTTTTCCCGGTAACGCCAGTCGCCCAGCGTGCTCTTGCCCTCAAAAAGAATATCGCCCGACGTCGGGATGACTAAACCGAGAATGCATTTGATCAGCGTGGTCTTTCCGGACCCGTTCGGGCCAATCAATGCATAGCTCCTACCCCGCGCCAATTCAAGGGAGACGTCGTTCAGGGCCTTAATGCGGCCGAATTTCTTCGATATATTTTCAACTGAGATCATGCGGCTTCATAGATGGAGCGGTATCTTCAAGATTTACAGGAGTCATGGCAGGCATGGCCCGCTCCGCCCGGTCGAGCAGGAAGACGAGGAAGCTACGCCAAAGTAAGACGGCGACGGGCATTCGCTCGACGATCATGCTGTACATACTTACCGGCCTGTAGGGTACGTCGCCTATATTGTCGCGGTCAAGATCATAGCCTTCATACCGGTCCCAGTAATTGTTTCGGATCGTGTTAAGCACAAGCGATCCGTTCGTTACGATGTCAAAAGTATTCGACGAAAAGTTATTTCGCTCGAACGTGTTGTCGTCACAGCTCGCCTGCAACCGTACAGCATACCCGTTCGATGTAAAGCTGTTTTCCCGGAACATGATACGGCTGCTGCCCTCCATAAATATACCTGCCGAATTGCGTACAAAGCGGTTACCGACCACCTCGCTGTCCCGGATGTCTTTCAGCAGCAGGCCATACGCGGCCGGTCCCCAGTTGTCGCCAAATGTATTATTCTCCATGCGCACCCCACGCGTATACATTACGGCAACGCCCGCACCATTGCGCAGGAACTGGTTGTGCAGGTACTCGTTATCATGCGAGAACATGAAGTGGAGGCCATACCGAATGTTACCTTCGGCCAGGTTGTATCGTATGTGCGACGAAGTCACAAACTCGAAATAGATACCATCGCGATGGCCTCTTACCTGGTTGCTGTCTATAGTGATATGATGGGATTTCCATGCGTGAATGCCGTTGCCCGTATCCTGTTCGTTGCCGGGCGTAGCGTGCAGCGTATTGTTGGTAATCAGAGAATGTGACGAACCCGACAGATAAATGCCGAAAAAGGTATCTTCAAACTGATTGCCCCGCACGGTGACGCGGGAGACGCTCTGCAGCTTTACCGCTGCCAGGTCATGCATGCTTGCACGACCCGTATTTTTGAAGAAGATCCCGGAAACTGTGACATCAGACGCTGTGATCGTCAGTATTTCATACTTGCGCTCGCCGTCGAGCACTGGCATATCGATTCCCAACAATACAAGCGGTTTATCGATGCGCAGGTTACCTTCCTTGTACAGTCCGCCGGCAATCAAAACCGTGTCACCGGGTTGCGCGACACGGATCGCCTCACGAATCGATTGGATGGCCTCTCCAGCCCCAACGCGGACGGTTGCGGCATGGCCCTGTGTGCACAGCAGTGCAACCACCACTATTTTTGCCAGCCGGTTCACTCCTTTTATCCATCCAAACCAATCGATCGTATCCTTCACTTGAACTCCGTAACCAGTTCTCCCCACGTTAAGTAAATACCGTTCCACTCGCGCAATCGTTCCCGCATAGCGCCTTCTGTTTCGAAAGCGGCGATGCCGCTCGCCATCGGCGAACGAACTTCGTCGGCCTTGACGTAGAACGCGTCGCCGGCAGCGATCAGCTTCTCAGGTGTAGAATAATCAACAACGAGCCGGTAAGCCACGTCGCGCTCCGTCACTTCCCCCGAGTTGAGGAAGTTTACCATACAATTCACGTCATCAAACTTGAAGATCTTACCCTTTGTCGTAACCACCTCTCCGCCGAATTTCCTGTCGACCAATGTCATTTTACAGGTATGACAAGCGTCCACTCCGTACTCCAACGGTTCGGGTTTCACGCTGCAGGCAAAAAGCAGCGCACACAACACCAGGGTTGGTACAAATACTCTCATGCTTTTCTTCGCGACAAAACCAATTCATAAATCAGTGCACCGACCGCCAGCAGGCCGGAGGCAACGAAAATCCAACCTCCCGTATCCGGACCGGAAAATGCCGTGAAGTTGAGCAGTTGTTTAGTACCTATTACTGGCGGCTGGTAAGCCATTCCGGGCACAACGATTGGGGCATTCGGATCCAGATTGTGACCGTAGTCGTATCCCCAAAGATAAAAGTCGACCAGTGCGGCGATGCCTCCGGCAACGAGAAGTGCGACATAAACTACCAGTGCACTCCTTCTATTGATGATTGCCGCAAGCAATCCGACGGCAATCAGGAACGCCACGATGTAGATCATATACTTGAACTCGGGGAACATGCTGGCATCAATGTGCCTCATGCCAATGTAGTGATTCAGCGCGCTGATGATTTTAACATCCCCAGTGATGTCGTTGATCCATATCTTCATTTCCAGTCCCTCCGGATATTGCGGAGCCCACATCAGAATCTGCCAAAGGGGCACGAAGTATGCGGAGACGAGAAGGAGCGCCGATACGGCAATTGCAAGGCGAGTCACTGGTCTGAGTTTTTGCATCGTTTATTTTTTTGGGTGAAGGAGTTTCGCTTTACGAGCGAAACTCCTTCACCCTTTGGATCACTGTCCGCCCGCGTCCTCTCCTTCAATCACGCCGGTAGAGAACTTAATCGGTACATTGCTATTGGCCGCAGAGATCCTGATGTATCCGGACATTTCCTGGTGGAGTGCCGAGCAAAAGTCGGTACAGTAGAACGGATAGACACCCGTCTTTTCTGGCAGCCATTTCAACGTCTGCGTTTCGCCTGGCATAATGAGTATCTCCGCATTGCGGGCACCCTTGATAGCGAAACCGTGTGGTACGTCCCAATCCTGTTCCAGGTTTGTCACATGGAAATAGACTTCATCGCCGACACGCACCCCTTCAATATTATCAGGCGTCAGGTGAGAGCGAATTGCAGTCATATACACGTGAACTTCCTTCCCTTTCCTTTCCACCCGGGTCTGGCCCTCGCCTTTCGCCACGTAAGGATGTTCATTGTCTTCGAGCCTGTAGAACTTGGCGACGTTTTCCTGTATCATGCTGGCAGGTATTGCTTCAGCATAGTGTGGTTCACCTGTTGTCGGGAAGTCGAGAAGCAGTTGCATCTTGTCACCTGAGATATCATAAAGTTGCGCTGAGTGTGCCAGTTCAGGCCCCGTGGGAAGGTACCTGTCTTTCGTAATCTTGTTATATGCGATTACATACTTTCCGTAAGGTTTCGCGGTCGGACCACCGGGAATGCTCAGGTGACCGATCGAGTAGTATGTAGGCACGCGATCGAGAACCTCAAGGGTTTCCAGATTCCATTTGACAATTTCAGACGACACGAACATCGAAGTATAGGCGTTGCCGTTACCATCGAACTCTGTGTGCAGCGGACCGAGGCCGGGCTTTTGCACTTCACCGTGAAGCACCGCCTCATAGCGGAGCACAGGCACGCCGGCAAAGTCGCCTTCGAAATCCTTGTTGGCTATAGCATTTTGAAACTTGGTGAACGAGAACACAGGCATGGTTGCAGCAAGCTTCCCGCTTCCGACGATGTACTCCCCGGTAGGATCTACGTCACACCCGTGGGGTGATTTCGGACAAGGAATGAAGTAAACCAGCTCAGGAAACTCCGTGATGTCGAGTACGCGAACCCCCCGCTTCACTGTCGATGTAGCCGTGTGGGTACGTTCGTCAAATGTATTATGGACGTATTCTACATTTTCCACCCTACCCTTTCCCTGGGCAGCAAGTTCTTCCGCCATCTTCCAGTTGACGGCCATGATGAAGTCCTTGTCATTTTGAGATGCGTTGACTTCAAGCAGGGTGTACGCTAATTCCGTATTGTAGCACGAGAAAAAGAACCAGTCGTGCGACGGCCCTTTTCCACCGCGGCTCAGGTCGAAATTGAAGCCAGGCGTTCTCAGCTGAAACGCGATGCTCATCTCTCCTGACACCGAGTCAACTTTGATGAAGGAAATCGAACCTTTGAAATTGTCTTTGTAGGAGCTGATCGGCACATCCTTGTTATCCATCGGGATGCTGAAGCGCGTGCCCGCGATAACATATTCCGTGTTTTCCGTAATGAACGGCGAGGAGTGGTTGCCGCCGCTGTTTGGAATCTCCAGGATCTCGTCGGTCTTGAACGTACGCAGATTGACCCGGGCAACACGCGGGGTGTTATTCGCATTAGCAAATGCCCAACGACCATCGTGGACTCCATCGGTTGTCGATAGCGCTATGTGGTGCAGGTCATCCCAGGGTACAAAGCCATGCGTTGTGTTCAGCATCGGCTTGGTTTCCTCACTGTAGCCATAGCCGTTTTCCGGTGATACCGAGAATACCGGCAGGATCTTTAGCAGTCGCCCGGAAGGAATGCCATACACTCCGATCTGTCCGTTGAACCCACCCGACACGATGTTGTAAAACTCATCATACTGTCCGGGTGGTACGTACACTTTACTTGCAGCGTCACCCATAGCCAATTCACCCGGGCCTTTCGGTTTACACCCGGAGGCGATAGCAACCAGTCCGCACACTATGAGCGTAACAGGGAGCCTGAATGTTGTCTTCATATGTTTGATTGTATGTTTTGTGTCTATTCTTCCCCGTCATTCTTGCGCATGAATTCCAGCACATCACGGGCGTCACCGACCGAAACGTTCTGATTAGGCATGCGGGTAAGACAGAGTTCCAGCAGCTTCTGCGCTTCGGGGTCGTTATCCAGCATTACGTCTACGTTTGTGATCATATTCATGATCCACTCCGGCGTCCGCCGTTTCGTTACACCAGCCCATCCCGGTCCAACGATACGCGTCTCATCCAGCCTGTGACAAGCCTGACACTTCATTTCGTAGATTGCCTCTCCACGCACGATCCGCTCTTGTTCCAGCGGTGAATGGAGCGTTACATGCTGTACTGGTCCGATTCCTTTAGCAGGGTCTGCATTTTCCGCTACCGCTGAGGACGCATCCTCACCCGCCGGGGCAGCGGATTGTGACGCGGGACGATCAGGTTTACAGGCAGTGAACACCACGGCCAGCAGAAAGGCGAATACACTGGCGCTTATCATTCGTGTGCCAGATGAGATTGCTGTTTTATTCATAGTTGTTGACGTGTTTTCGGGTACGAAACTACTTCCAGGAGGCAGGTTGATTTTATGATTGAGATCACATGCTTGTATCTAAATTAAGGTAAAGATTTTGTTGATTCAAAATCACGTTGAGGCTGTTTGGTGGTGTGCCAAAACTTCCACGCGGCCCACGAATCACGGCAGCATAAACGAGTGTCATATTGCTTTACTAAACACATCTCGTGTTGTCGAATTTCGTAAGTGCGGGTCGAGGACGCCGCAAATGTTCCGGATGAATGTCCTGCCGCGGTCAGTGACACGCAGGCCATCACGCATAAATTCCAGAAGGCCCTCCCACTCCATCTCCTTTAGCCTCCGGATCGCTTCATCATCAGCTGTTTTGGAAAGCAGATCTGCAGAAATACGGCCCTTGCAAGCAATATCCATAATGGCCTTTCGCACCCGCATATCTGCTGCTGAGTGAAGGTGTCCCCGGGAAACTGCGAGCATCCCTTCTGATATACGTTGTGTATAGTTCTCTACAACCTTTTCATTCTGTGCATAGGCATATCGCGCGTCGCTTATAGCCGATGTGCCTAGTCCGATTAGCAAATCTGTGTGGGTCGTTGTATACCCCATAAAATTCCGATGCAGTGTACCGTCGGACTTCGCACGTGAAAGCGCATCATGCGGAAGGGCAAAGTGATCCATGCCGATCTCGGCATACCCCGCAGCGGCAAACATCTTTCTGCCCTGTTCGTAAAGGGCTCGTTTGGTGACATCGGACGGAAGATCGGCATCCTCATAGCCCCGCTGTCCCGGCCGTAGCCAGGGCACATGGGCATAGCTGTAAAATGCAATGCGGTCCGGCCTCAGCGAAATCACCTTTTCGATCGTTTGAGTGATGGACGCCAGGGTTTGGTAAGGCAGGCCAAAGATCAGGTCAAAAGAAATCGACGTATATCCCAGGGCACGGCTTTGTCGTGTTACCCGTTCGACATTTTCAAATGGCTGTATTCGGTTGATCGCCCGCTGGACCTTGTCATTCAAATCCTGAACGCCGAAGCTCACGCGCCGGAAACCGAAGGAATGCAATACCTTGAGGTGCGCCTCAGTGGTGTTGTTTGGGTGGCCTTCAAAGCTGAATTCGCGATCCGGGTGAACGTCGGCACGTTCCAGTAGCGTGCTCAACAGCCGGCCGAGATTTTCCGGACTGAAGAACGTTGGCGTGCCACCACCCAGGTGCATTTCACGCACGGTCGGGCGCCTCCCAAACAATTGTAGGTACGCATTCCATTCGCGCACCAGCGTCGCGATGTAACGTTCTTCTACGGCATGATTTCGGGTGATGCGCGTATTGCAGGCGCAGTACGTGCATAGGCTTTCACAAAAAGGAAGATGGATATACAGGCTGATGCCCTTGTCATCGTTCGACTCGTCAAACACTCTCTTCACGGCAATTTGCCACGACGTTAGATCGAAATCCCGTACATTCCAGTGCGGCACAGTCGGATAACTGGTGTATCGCGGCACGGGCACATCGTATTTTCGAATCAGACCTTCCAAGGTCGGTGCATCTTCCATGGAAGCAAAGGTACCCTCGCCCCAGACTGAAAAAACATGATACGCGTCATAGTAGTTGTTACGATTTGTCAGGTTTCCAACTGGAAATCAGCACCAGGAGTACCCCCAGCGTGAGGACGACGGACGCGACAAAAATCGCCATCGCGCCACCCGAGCCCAACCCGAGGCGAGGAGCTGAAGGCATAAGCATCAGGATAATCTCAGTGAGAATAAAACCTGTCACCACGATGGCAAGCGCAGTAGTACCAAACCGTCGGATCATGCCGCGCTCCAGGTACCACGACAGTATGGGCAGCGAGATCGTCCCAAGGAGAACGAGATGAAGATAGGCCATCACGTAGGGTCGGTTCGTGGCGGCGAGATGGGCCACATCGGGAAACGCCGACAGCCATTGAGCCAAAATTTTGATGCCATAGGATATCGATCCGATTGCCAGCAGCCAGACGCTTACTGAACTCATCTTCGACGCAATCTCACGAGCGGCAGGACGAAAACACATTAGCAGCAGTACGAGCGAAACAATTTGAAGTGTGGCTGCAAGAAATCCTATTGCATTGAATACAATACCGGGGTCGGCCCAAAGCGTCGAAAGGAAGTAAGCAGGTGCACACGCAATTGCAAGATATTGTCCCGCCCGGCGCGCCAGCGCGACGTTCAGTGAAATACCCCTGGACTCCATCAAGCTGAACAACATCGCCAATACCCCAAAGGTGAAGAGGCCATTGTACTGAAAGTGCAGATAATAGTAGACAGAAAAGTAATACCACTTGCTTTGAGCCATCCCCATCGCGCTGGTAGCGCCGATGGCAATGGGGCCTACAGCGGACACCAGGAAATAGATCAGCGCTATGCGCATGTACCACAAAGAGACAGTCTGAAGCGCTGACCTGGTATCCCGGAAAAATCGAAATGCAAATACGACGATCAACGCCGTATGCAGGGTCGATAAAACGATCGACGCCACGCCATACCCCTGGAGCGGAAAGCTTACCACCATCCCGGCCAGCAACACCTGCGCCCACAAGAATGCATTTCTATACCATGTTATCCTCTGACCAGGAACAAAGCGCTCGAGTGCAAAAATCAAGAGGAAGTTGGTCACCCATCCCAGGAACATAATGTGGGAGTGCGCGTGCAGCATGTACGGATAGATGAGCCAGTCGAACGGGTTCACAACATGCCAACGAAGGAGGAGGCCGAAGCAAGCCGCCAGGGCGAAAAAGACCAGGGGTACCCTATACAGACTTCTTACGGCGGGCATAGATCAGGAGAGACAAAAGCGTAACAAAGTAGAACACCATGGCCGTTGCCGTTATCCACGCGCTGGTAACGCGAGCCTCGTAGGGCAAGAGGTTCATTCCGGCGATAATACGCAGCAGCACGGAAGTCACGAGAAGAACGAGGGGCACGTAAAGAAAAGGATGATACGGCTTTACGGCGATTCCCAACACTCCGGGGAGGATAATGGGTCCGTGAGCAAATATCATAGAGAATACAAAACCAAGAAAAAAAGTGTGGACGATGATGTCGTACGCAAAGGGCACGTTGGGTAGTGCAAGAAGAAAGACACCTTCGAGCATGAGCGCGCAATATCCGCACATAAGTGCATAACCAATAAAGCGCGTCAGGCCCGACTTCCGTATGCTCACACCGACCATATCGAAACGCATGAGCCATACCGCAGCGCCCATCATGCCAATCCCCGCTACATACGACCCGTACTGGTGAAACGGAATGATCAATCCTGCTACAACAAGAAGCAGGAAAACAAGAAGGACTGTCCTTATCCGGTTGCTGACTGGAAGGAACTTCGACAATTCTAGACGCTCCCCTACGATTGTAAATAACAGGAATCCCATCCACCACGGAAACGCGGCAGGGAAAAAGCGCTCATATAACAGCAGACTGTTTCCCACGAACCAGCAGACGGCACCGCCCAGCATGGTGTAGAGGTAGAGCGCACGCTGTCGCGACAAGTAGATAACGTATATGATCACGAATACGACGCTGGCGGCAAGCAGCAGACTGACGCCTGTGAGAAACATGCCGTTGGTCAGGGGCAGGATCGAGAGCCCGCTCATACCGGGAACGACAAAGAACCCCTTTTTCTTCAGGGGAATAACCTTCTCGAGGGTTATCAGCGTACCCAGAAAGCCACCGACCATGACGGCGCCGTGGTTGACGACGGCATACGGCAGCGGAAAGCTCACACCCAGCCTGCCAAAACCAGCAAGAACGCCGAACACGAGGTTGACGAATGCAAATGCGGCAAAGAAAGCCCTCTGGTAAATTTTCACTTCGGTGTCGGTGAACCGGAGAATCGGACGTTTTCAAAAGGCTAAATTACGGCCGGGCGTTGCGAAACCTATATGATCAGCATCATATATAAAGATGGCTTATTAAAAAGATTCCATGACATTTGTCACCATCCGTGGGGTCCATTGCCCATTGCCAACAAAGAACAGTCGTTGCATGAGCCAACTGCATAACTTACAGTATATTCCCTGATGTTATGAATACAAGGAGACGATTTATCCGTAAGAGCGCCGCGGCCACCGCTCTTGCTACGATGGGGTTCAACCCGACCTTTGCGAATGTCCCCTACCCTTCTACCGCTGCACACATTACTCTCTGTGTTGCCTCTTTCTATGGACTCCAGGAACGGAAGATGCTCCTGCAGAAACAAATGGGCATCACCGGCGTGGTGTCACCTTCCTCACCGTGGGCAGTCGGATTGTCGAATACCCGCCCTTGGGAATATGAAGCGCTCGTGGCCGTGAAGGAAGCCTATGCGAAAAACGGACTGCAATGGAAGGTCCTGGAAGGTACACCACCCCTCGACAAGGTTAAGTTGGGACTGGACGGCCGCGATGAAGAAATTGAAAACTTCATCACCCTGATGCGAAATATGAAACGCATTGGTCTGGACATCATCTGCTACAACTGGATGCCGGTCATCAACTGGACACGAACCGACATGGCCCGCAAAGGACGTGGCGGCGCCCTGGTAACGGCATTCGACTATGAACAGGCCGCGCAACTGCCGCCTACCGAATACGGGGAAGTGTCGGAGGAAAGGATGTGGAAAAACCTTGAATACTTTCTGAAAGCAGTCGTACCTGAAGCGGAGAAGAGTGACATTCGCCTGGCATTGCATCCCGACGATCCTCCCGTACCGCAGATACGCGGAATTGCCCGAATTATGCGCACCGCAGACGCCTTCAAAAAGCTTATCGAGATTGTTCCAAGTCCGAATAACGGGCTGACCCTATGCCAGGGAACGTTTGCAACCATGGGCGAAGACATTCCTTCCGTGATCCGATACTTTGGTGAACGGAAAAAGATATTTTTTGTCCACTTCCGCGACATCCGGGGGGACCGGAATAATTTTGAGGAAACATTTCACGATGAAGGCAAGACCGACATGTTCGGCGCGATGAAAACGTATTTCGAAGTGGGATTCAATGGCCCTATGCGACCCGATCACGTACCAACCGTGGCAGGTGACAGCAACGAACACCCGGGCTACAGCGAACTCGGAACCCTCTTCGCCATCGGTTATATCAAAGGACTTATTGAAGGAGTCAAAAAATCATCCACCTAATTTTTTACCCATTCACTCATTCGCTCATACCGTAAAGCCGCCACAACCGCGAGTATCTCGAATAAAAGGACACAACATCTCTAACATTTCTTTTTGTAAGATACCTGGCGTGCTTTACGGCACTCATTCGCTCATTGTATATTTGCCCGTATGAAAGTCGACCTGATCGTCAACACCATCACGGCGTGGGATGAGGCTCCACGGGCACGGCACCAGTTCACGGCCGCAGCGGCAAAAACATTCCGTGTTGCTTTTGTAACGCGCAACAAGACCGGCCTGCCGGGCATCCGCACGTACGAGGGCGCCCCAAACACACTTGTCGTGGAACCGACCTATCCGGTCGACTACCGCTTCAGGTACCGCCTTCCGGGCATCAACGAAACGTATCAGCGCTGGTTGTACAGCCGGCTGAAGACGATGTTTCCGGAGGCTACCGCAGTCAATTTCGACTGCACTGCCACCCGCCTCAAGCGATACTTTCCGACAATATATTATTGCAACGACGAGTTCGCAGGGAACAGCAAGTACAAGAGCGCGCTGGTCGACAAATACCTGTCTATAGCAGAAAAGAAAATGGCAAGTGACGCCATTTTTTGCGTAACGACATCCCATTTTCTGACGGAGAAACTGAAACGATACAACCCGAACGTCTACGAGATCCCGCTTGGTGTTTCACTTGACGGTGTAACCGCTTCACACACTCAAACCCGCGAGCCCGGAGATAAGATTGTAGTCGGTCTGATGGGGGTGATCAACGAGCGACAGTATTCACCGGAAGCGGTAAACATACTGCTGGCACACGACCGCTTTAAGGTCGTCATTATCGGGCCTGTCACCCGCGAATACCTGAACCAACTCCGCGGTCTGGACCCCTCGGCCGTGAAGGGCATGTTGAAGGGAAAAGAGCTCTATGATGAATTGGCCAAACTTGATGTCGGACTCGCACTGTATAACCTCGACTTTGTAAACCCAGGAGGTACACCCAATAAGGTTTGGCAATATATGGCCGTCGGAAAGCCTACGGTTATCAGCGCGTTACCCAATCTCAAATACATGAAGTTTCCCGACCGCACGGTGTACGTTACTCAGGGTAATCACGATCTGATAGAACTCATTGAAAAGGCGTATGCTGAAAGTACCCCCGAGCTGGTGAAGGATCGTGTCGACTTCGCACAACGCAACACCTGGGACCACCGGTTTGCGCAGTTTCGGGAAGCGTACGATCGGCATGTACCGTAAAGCAGACCTGCGGTCGCTTTACGGTGGGTATTCCGTAAGCAGACCAGAGGTCGCTTTACGGTCCACAGGCCTGCTTTACGGGTCAAAGCTCCTTGATCTGGATGTTTCTCCAGTAGATTTTGATTCCGCCGCCGTCGTGGATTTGCAGGGCGATGCTTCCGGTTGCCTGGGCGATCTTTTCGTCCTCGAAGCGGATCATGGGCTCACCATTTAGCCACGTTTCGACAACGCCTCCGACAACACGGATTTTCATCGTGTTCCAGTCGCCGTATTTCAACGCTTTGTCCTTTTCCGGCGCAGGTTTGATCAACCATCCACGGCCGTACGATTCATATATGCCGCCCGTGTTATGACCCGGAGGCGCAACTTCCGCCTGCCAGCCAGTGATCTTTGTCCCCTCGATGCTCGAGCGGAAAAAGATGCCGCTGTTACCGTCGGCTTCCTGCTTAAATTCCGCAGTGAGTTCAAAATCACGGTACGGTTTTTCTGTCGCGAGATAACCGTATTCCTTGTCGGGACCACTTTCCGAAACAAGCAGTCCATCCTGGACATACCACTTTTCCGTGCCATAGACCTTCCAGCCCGTGAGGTCTTTCCCATTGAATAGTTTTGTCTGTCCGCTTGCACATGCCGCGGCCGCGACCAGAAAAGCGATTATCAAAGTTCTCATATCATCAGAGTTTTTTCATGTTAACCGGATCCCATCGCACAAACGTGTTGCTGCTATAACTTTCATTGCAGAGCAAGGCCGGCGCTGCAGCCCTGAATCCAAAGACCGGATCCTCCACAACCGTGCCACCGTTGCGGATCGCATTAAAGAAATTTCCAAAGTGATCGTAATGCGCGCCCTTGTAGCCATCCTCCACCTTGTACACCAATTCTTCCGGGTCGAGCATGCGCTTTCTGCCTTCCGGAGCGATCACTGCACCGGCTACCGGGGCGGGTCCTTCCGAGCCGACATAGCGCGCCCGTCTGACCACAACTTCATCCCACTTGACATCCATAGACCCCTTGCTCCCAACCAACTTCAAGTAGGTGGAGCCGCTGGTGCCATCTACGAAGTTACACCGCAGCGACAGATTGAATCCGGGGTGTTCGGCCGTTTCGGGATATTGAAACGTACCCAGTAACACATCGGGTACTTCACGACCATCCTTCCAGTAGCGAAGCCCTCCCATCGCACTGACCTGGTCAGGCCCTTTCGAGTTTGCTATGAAATGAAGACTCGAAAAGAGATGCACGAAAAGGTCGCCTGACATGCCTGTTCCATAGTCAGTATAATTCCGCCAGCGGAAAAAGCGAAGCGGGTCAAAGGGGCGCTTTGTGGTGTTGGCAATGAACCGGCTCCAGTTCACCGTCTTTTCCGACGCGTCGGCAGGAATAGGATATTGCCAGGCGCCTTCCGGTGAAAACCGGGCCCAAAATCCTTCGGCATAATTCAAATCGCCGATCGCACCGGCGGCTAGAAGTTCCTTGGCTTTTTCATTTCCGAGCGACGACAAGCCCTGGCTTCCGACCATGAAAATCTTGCCCGACTTCCGCCAGGCATTGATCACTTCATGGCCTTCGTCTACCGACTTCACCATGGGCTTCTCGCAGTAGACGTGCTTGCCGGCATTCAGCGCATCCACCGAAATCTGCTTGTGCCAGTGATCCGGCGTTCCGATGATCACAGCATGTACATCCGGACGCCTGAGCACTTCCTTGTAGTCCTCCGTCAGGAACAGGTGGTTTCCCCACCGTTTCTGAGCGTCGGCCAAACGCCCTTTGTACAGATCAGAGACCGCGACAAGCCTGACACCCTCGTGGGACAGCGCTGTGACCGTATCTTCCGTGCCCATCCATCCCGCGCCAATCAATGCGATATTGATTTGACTGGGAGCGGAACTGCGGGTCGTGCGTGACAGGTAATGAAATACGGGCTTAGCCGCAAGCGACTGCCCTGAAACGGCCGCCACTGCTGCAAGTCCCGCCTTGCGTATGAATCGTCTTCTGCTTTCAGATTTGCCCATGAAGCTTTGTAATTAATGCTGAGGCGGGTAAGATAGGTAAAATTCTCTGCGAATAAATAGTGTGCTACGACACACCATGAGCAGAAAAAAGAAGGCGGGTTAAGTCACCCGCCCCTTCATCATCGTTCAGGTTAAAAATACAATATCCTTACTCTACGGCCTTATCACCCGGCTTCAATTCCAGTACCAGGGTTGTATGTGGACTAACAGCGATCGAATTCAGATCGCCGAAGGCTTTGCCTGTCAGGACGTCCCTCGCCGATTCGTAGCCCGTCAAGACCTCGCCGAAGCGCGACATATCGGGAGTGGCAGTGGCATCGCCATTGTTGATCATCACCAATACGGATTCGTTGGCCGACTTCCGGTTGTAAACGTACAGGTTGTCCTGAGGGATAAAGTGCTTGAGCGTTCCTTCGGAAATCGCCTCGCTGTTCTTGCGCCAGTTCAACAACTGGTGGAGAAACTGGAAGGCCTCCTGCTCGGTCTGTGTTCGGCCTGCTTCGGTGAACGCATCGCGCGTATCACCCGGCCACCCGCCGGGAAAATCTTCACGTATCACGCCATGATCGCCCGAACCTTTTAACAAGATTTCCGTGCCATAATAGATCTGTGGTATACCCCGGGTCGTCAGCAGGAATGTCATGACTTGCCTGAAGCGCGTCATGTCACCGCCCACGCTGTGGAACACCCGATCTACATCGTGATTGTCTGCAAAAATCTTGTTCGCCGCGGGCTCCCTATAGAGAAAATCATGACTCAATGCCTCGTACAAGGCGTAGACGTTA
>JAJJPK010000182.1:0-11645 GCA_032907565.1 Cyclobacteriaceae bacterium
ATGGTATATTCATAAATAACCGCCGGTAGGTTCGCGATCAGATCCTGCATGGATATCGATGAATTGTGGCTCGTTTAAAGAGGGCGAATACAGCGACATGCCGGGTGTCGTCACGCCATTCAGCGTTAATAGGCAGCCTTTCCAAAAATCCCCCATCGAGCCGCCCGCAACTGAAAATTCAAAGGCGGATACGCGCGATTCGATTGCGACGATTGACCCAGCCTCCCATGATGTTGTATTCAGCCTTGCAATTTAGCGCATACCAACCATAAAACAATGAAGCCTTTGTTCGCAAGCTTAGCCCCTACCGGGCGCTACCACGAACGAAATGCATACTTTTCATGAATCCTCCATAAAAAAAATCAGAGTCCCGGGAAATAAAGCCTGCGCGCTTGATACATTCCTCCCAATTGGGTAATTGCACCGTGCTTATCCCACACATTACTCTGAAAAAGCGGTACATGGCCCAAATCATGGCGCGATGCCATATTCGGGAAGTCACAAAATCGCTGACGAGCCACATTCCATCCTCCTTCAAACTTGCGCTGACCGTATCGCAAACGCGTTGCAGCGTATGTTCCGGAAACAGGTCAAGGAAATAGTGGGTGATTACCCCATCGAAAGCGACATCAGGAAGGTACTCCCAACTTCCTTGAATGAATGTGATATCAAACCCTTTCCCGTGCTTCATCGCTCGTTCCAGCATGGCACGCGAATGCTCTACATAGTACACCCGGCAGTCTGCGGTTCGGGCAAACAATTCATCCAGTATCCATCCCGTACCACCACCCAATATGAGGAGCGTTGCGCCAGACGGGATGGAGTTAAGGAACCGAACCTGCGACGCCTTCATCTGGTTGCCAAATACCATTCGGGCCAGCGGGTCGTAGAACCCGGCCACCGCATCGAAGTTAGGCGTTCGGGTCATGCCAGTACCGCAACCAGCGGGATGAGAAAGATCGAGTCGCCCACCATTCTGAAGCGATCACTCCGCGAGAAAAATGCCGGGTAACACATCAGCATTAGCAACACGAGGTTCATTACAAGCAGGACGAGCGCATGCAATGGGTTTGTCGTTATCGACAGGTATACGCTCAGACCTAATCCTATCGTGAGCAGGACAAAGATCACCCGGCGCGTAGCCTGCTGACCCCAGCGGGTGGCGAACGAGGTCTGCGCATTCTTCATGTCAGACTCGCAGTCGAAGTACGAAAACAACAGCAGGTTGGCCCACGCGATAAAAAAGAAGGCGGCAACGAAAGTAACCTGGGTAGTAGTTACGGGCCGCTCGCCCATGAAAACGTATGCCGGAAGAAGGACACCAGCCGTGTACAGGATAGCGCCAAGCAGTTCCTTGACGGACACAAAGAAACGTTGGGCAGCGAGGTAGATGGCGACGGGTGCTGCGAGAATCAGACCCGCCTGAAAAACAGCGGGCCGGATCCGCATCGCCAGGAAGATGTCGGCTACGGCTGCCAATCCGGTTACGGCCACAAGAATTCCGAAATGACGCTGATAAAAATTATGACGGTGCGTTGCGGCTTCCGTCTCGATGCGGCGGGCGTCCAGCAAATGGTCAGCGCTGTATATGATCCATACGGTGAGGCCCAGCATGATCAGTGCGGGAGATCCTGGTTGGGAGCGGAGAATTTCGGCAAGAAAAATCGCGCACACTACTGCTCCGGCGGCAACGTCGATACTGAGGCTGTTAAGGAGGCGGTATGTCTTCAGTGCATAGGACATAAGCTATCGACTCGCACAGAAGAGCGCAGGTCCCGTGTTTACGACGACTTGAGGGCTTCGGCGCCGCCGACGATCTCGAGGATTTCCTTCGTAATTGCTGCCTGCCGCGTGCGGTTGTACATGAGGCGCAGTTCCCTGAGCAGCTCGCCGGCATTTTCTGTAGCCTTGTCCATGGCGGTCATGCGGGCACCGTTCTCTGCGGCATTAGAGTCGAGGAGTGCTTTGAACAATTGAACTCTCAGGGATTTCGGAATAAGGCCGGTCATGATTTCTTCTTGATCCGGCTGGTAGATATAATCGATTGAAACCACCTTCTGCTCCGCAGCTGCCGGCGGAAGTACCGGAAGATACTGTTCAATGCGCAGAATCTGCGTGGCTACATTCTTGAATTCGTTATAAAAGAGAATAACCTTGTCATACTTGCCAGCGCGGTATGCATCCATGACATGGTCGGCAACCGCTGAAACGTTCGAATAGGTCAGATCCTGGAATACATTTACAAACGCCGCGTCCATCGGGAAGTCGCGCTTCCGGAAATAATCCAGCCCGCGCTTGCCGAGAGGTAAGATGGTAACAGTTCTTTGCTGTCGCTGCGCGCTGTACTTCTCGTCAATAACGCGCATCACTTCCTTGAAGACGTTACTGTTAAATGATCCGCACAACCCGCGATCGGAGCTGATCACGATCATGAGGATGTTGCGCTCCGGACGCACCTTGTTGTACCATCCGGGTTCCGCACCATCCGAAGTAGAAAGATTTTGGAGGATTGCCGTCAGCTTTTGGGCAAACGGACGCATCTGCAGCACCTTCTCCTGCGAACGGCGCAGCTTGGCAGCGGCCACCATTTTCATGGCCTTTGTGATCTGCTGCGTCGATATTACCGACCCAATTCTGTTCTTTACCTCCTTTAAGCTTGCCATGGTGTTGCGGGCTTATTGTGACGGATCAGGAATACCTTCCCGACAGGTCCAGCGCTACTTTCTTTATCGTTTCCAGATCGGAGTCTTCCAGTTTCCCTGCACGGAGGTTGTCCAGCACGTCTCTGTGCTGGGCGCGCATGATCTCCAGGAAGTTCTTTTCAAAATCCCGCACCTTGTTGACAGGAACGGAATCTATAAATCCGCGGGTGGAGGCTGCAATGATAGCTACCTGCTCTTCCACCGGTACCGGTGAATATTGATCTTGCTTGAGGATCTCTACGTTGCGGCGCCCACGTTCGATGGTCAGCTTCGTGGCAGCATCCAGGTCGGAGCCGAACTTCGCGAAGGCCTCGAGTTCACGGAACTGCGCCTGGTCGAGCTTCAGTGTACCGGCCACCTTTTTCATAGACTTGATCTGCGCTGCTCCTCCCACACGTGACACTGAGATCCCCACGTTGATAGCAGGGCGGATACCCGAGTTGAACAGGTTCGTCTCAAGGAATATCTGGCCGTCAGTAATGGAGATCACGTTCGTCGGAATGTAAGCCGATACGTCGCCGGCCTGGGTCTCGATGATGGGAAGTGCTGTGAGCGAGCCGCCACCTTTTACCATGTGTCGTATAGACGGAGGCAGGTCGTTCATCTTGCGGGCAATGTCGTCGTTGTCGATGATCTTCGCCGCACGCTCGAGAAGGCGTGAGTGAAGGTAGAACACGTCGCCTGGATACGCTTCACGACCCGGGGGACGGCGGAGCAGCAGCGACACTTCGCGATAGGCTACGGCTTGCTTGGAAAGGTCGTCGTAGACCACCAGCGCCGGCCGGCCTGTATCCCGAAAGAATTCACCAATAGCCGCGCCGGTAAAGGGCGCAAAGAACTGCATAGGCGCCGGATCGGAAGCCGAGGCAGACACTATGATTGTGTACGGCATCGCACCCGCCTTTTCCAGGGCGGCAGCAACGCTGGCAACCGTCGAAGCCTTCTGACCGACGGCTACGTAAATACAATATACCGGTTCGCCTTTGGCGTAGAACTCCCGCTGGTTGATGATCGTATCGATAGCTACTGCCGTTTTTCCAGTTTGTCGGTCGCCGATGATCAACTCGCGTTGTCCACGGCCAATCGGGATCATGGAGTCGATAGCCTTGATACCCGTCTGGAGCGGTTCATTCACAGGCTGACGGTAAATGACACCGGGCGCCTTGCGTTCGAGCGGCATTTCGTACAGCTCACCGGTAAGCGGTCCCTTGCCGTCGACAGGCTTGCCGAGGGTGTCGACCACGCGACCCAGCATGCCGTCACCTACTTCAACGGATGCAATCTTGCCCGTGCGCCGAACCGTATCGCCTTCACGGATATCTTTGGAATCGCCGAGCAATACGGCTCCGACGTTGTCTTCTTCCAGGTTGAGGACGAGCGCTTTCAGGCCGTTCTCGAACTCGAGGAGTTCACCCGCCTGGGCACGCGTAAGTCCGTATATGCGGGCAACACCGTCGCCTACAGTAAGGACGGTCCCTACTTCTTCAAGTTCCGCATCTGTCCGGGCTTGCGACAGTTGCTCACGCAGGATGGCTGATACTTCTTCCGGTCTGATTTCTGCCATGATATTTTCGCGTTATTCGCTATTGAATCAACTTCAAACTAAAATTCTTTGATATAGGGATTCTGACTGAGCTGCGTTTTCAATATGCCTAGTTTTCTGCGCAGCGAAGCATCCACTTGCTGATCGCCCACCGTCAGAACAAAGCCGCCGATGAGATCGCTGTCGACACGCTCGGCAAGCTCCACCTCCTTTTCACCCGAGATGTCGCGGGCAATTTTGTTGAATGTTTCCCGCAGCTCTTCATCAATCGGAACGGCCGTAACGACAGAAGCGTTCCCGATGCCCTTGTACCGATTGTAAGCGCGGTGAAACCCACGCGCAATTTCGGGAAGGAGTGGTTCGCGATTCTTTCGTGTGATAATGTCGAAGATCGCCATGGTGAGCTCACTCACCTTGTCTGAAAACAGACGGTTCAGGATCTCGCGCTTTTTGTCATGCCGGATGATCGGATTCGTCAGCATGAGCACGAAGTTCCGGTTTTCACGGCACACCGAATCAAACAGCATCATGTCACGATGCACCTCTTCCAGTCGGCCCTGTTCAATTGCCAGGTCGAGAAGGGATTTTACGTAACGCGACGCTACTCTCGATGCTGCCATCGGCTAGTTCAGTTTCAAGTCTTCAAGGTACTTCCGGACCAGTTGCTTTTGCTCTTCGTCCGTAGTAAGGTTCTTCTTCAGCAGGCGCTCGGCAATCTCCAATGCAAAGGATGCTACCTGGATTTTCACTTCTCTCAAAGCGGCCTGCTTTTCTATGTCGATCGCCGCACGGGCATCGGCAATGATCTTGTCTGCCTGGTTACGGGCTTCCAGTTGGGCTTCCTCCTTCATGCGATTGGCAACTTCCCGCGATTCGCGGAGAATCTTGTCGCGTTCTTCCCGCGCTTGCTTTAACAGGATTTCATTGTCCGCTTTCAGCGTTGCCATTTCCTGGCGTGCCTTCTCGGCCGTTTCAAGGGCCTGTCGTATCGATTCGTCCCGCTCCTTCAATGAATTCAGGATGGGCTTCCACGCCATTTTCCCCAGCAAAACCACGAGCAGCAGGAACACCACTGTCTGCCAGAAGATCAAGCCAATTCCAGGAGTGAGCAAATCCATAGTTCGAATCCGTTAATTAATGTTGTTGTTTAAAGGAATACCTGCCGTGGCCAAGCGCCATCGGCAGGTATCCGGGCTATGCTTCGCGGATCGAGATAAGGAAACAGATCACGATCGCGAACAGCGCAATAACTTCTACCAGCGCTGCGATGATCAGCATGGAGCCTTGCAGCTTGTTGGCTGATTCCGGTTGGCGCGCCATTGCTTCCATGGCGGAACCACCGATCCTTCCGATACCGATTCCGGCGCCAATTGCAGCCAGACCAGCACCGATGCCGGCGCCCATGATCGCATAGCTGATGTCTACTAAGAGAGCGAACAACATATGTGTGTGTTTAAAGTGAAACAACGTCCGGGCTATTCCCGTGACTTATCGTAAACACCGGACCGCAGCCCGGTTTGCGTTTTCGAATCAATGGTGGTCATGCTCTTCTATCGCCATACCCACGTACAGCGATGAGAACAGCGTGAACACATACGCCTGGATGGCTGCCACCAATATTTCGATGAGGCTGATCAGCACGACAAACGCCGAAGCGATGCCGCCCACCCAGTAGGCCCTGAACACGAACGCCAGACAGAGCAGGCTCAGGATCACAATGTGACCGGCCGTGATGGCGGCGAACAAACGTATCAGCAGGGCAAAAGGCTTTGTAAATACTCCTATAAGCTCAACCGGCAGGATAATAATCCGGAGGGGGAGGGGAACACCCGGTGTCCAGAAGATGTGACTCCAGTAATTCCGGTTGCCGCTAAAATTAGTGATCAGGAATGTGAAGAACGCAAGCGTCAGCGTCACCGCGATGTTTCCCGTAAGGTTCGCCGCGCCCGGCAGAAGGCCGAGGAGGTTACCGAACAGGATAAAGAAGAAGAGCGTCAGCATGTACGGCAGATATCGTTCGTATTTCGGGCCGATGTTCGGCTTTACGATTTCGTCCCTAACAAACAGGATTACCGGCTCCATGAAGGACTGTAGTCCCGACGGTGCCTTGCTTGGATTCTTCTTGTACCGCGCCGCTACGTTCAGGAAAATGAACAACAGCAATGCAGCGTTGATAAACAGCATCGCTACGTTCTTGGTAATGGAAAGATCCACTACCGACGCCCCCGACTCAAGGACGATCCGGCTACCTTCCTTCCGATAGCCATTATACGACACGTAATTATGATGGTCGTCGAAAAGATTCCGCGACGAGAAAATGTCGAGTCCGCGCTCAGACGAATACACGATAACCGGCAGATACCAGGTACCGTAGTGACCATCCCAAAAGTGCCAGACGTGGTCATCCTTCACGTGGTTCATGATCACGTCTCCAACGTTGAGTTCCTCCCCGTGAGAGGAGCTCTCGTGCTCTTGTGCAAAGGCTGGGACAGACACCAAAAGGAACGCCAAAACCACTATGAAGAGTGGCCTGAAATAATGCGAAAGGGCGCTCATTTGGGCAATTTTGCAGGTTTTCAAAATCCGACCGCAAAGGTATCAATTAAACACCCAGAAAAAAATCTTTTGAAAAATTTTTGGCCCTACGCGCTACGGCTCTTTTGGTACAGGAAAATCGTTTCGAGCGCGGTAAACGCCACGTAGGTAACGATGAAAAAAAGGGAGTTGGAAGCCGCGCCGGGTCGGTCGAGTATGATGATAACGAAACCGAATGCGCCGTAGCCCAGCAGCTTCAAGATCATGGTCAACAGGTAATATTGTACGAACTGCTTTCCCGGCGGCACCTTGTAGAGGTAGCTGTACAGTACGAGGGTCGTAAGCGATACGAACACGAGAATCTCAAAGAAGTACGAGGGGAGTTCAGCCAACCAGCCCAGGTGCCGGGCACCGAGTACGCTCCCGGCAAGCAAGAACGTGAGGAAGAGAAGGGCGGCAAGAAAGCGGATCATTATTTTTCCTGCTTAACAGCTCTGTAAAGCTTGTACAGCGTACCGCCCAGCGCAAGCATGACGAACACGAGCAGAAAGGCGGGGAATTCAAGCGACAGGTACTCGTCTAGTTTGTGACCCAGCCATCCGGCCACACCAATGGTAAGGAGCATTTGCATGCCCAGGCCTCCATACCGGATGACTGTATTCTGGCGACGCCTGCGGACGCTTTTTTCCGTGTCGTTCATGATCCGCAGGCTGCGGGCGTCAGTTCGCCTTGGCTTCAGGCTGTCGCACGGCGTTTGCCTGGGCAGTCAGCCCCGACTCACCGATCTTGATCTCCTTTACGGGTGCGCCCATCTTGCAGGAGCCATTAAAGACCGCTCCGGTCTCTACAACCATTTTTCCTGTCTGGATGTCCCCGTGGACAACTGCCGTCGCCTTGAGCACAAGCAGCTCGGTGACTTCAACGCGGCCCTTTACTTCGCCTTCGATGTCGGCATTCTGCGCTATGATGTTTCCTTCGATCTGGGCTGATTCGCCCAGGGCGATCTTTGATTTGGATTTCACATCGCCCTTGACACGTCCTTCAATTCTGATGTTGCCAAAGGTTTCAATCGTGCCTTCCAAAAAAGTGCCCTTGCCGATATTGTTGCTGGAGTTGCTGATTTCATCGGCCACGCGTTTCTGTTCTTTTGTCGTGAACATGATCGTTAATGGTTAAAAAGTGACAAATTCCTCCGGGTTCAATGAATTTCCGTTGTACCACAACTCAAAATGGAGATGGGGTCCGTCGGTCATCTCACCACTGTTGCCAACTATCGCGACGATTTCACCTGCGTTAACAAATGTACCAACTTTTTTCAAGAGTTCCGCATTGTGTTTGTATACAGAAATGAGGTTCCCGCGATGCTGAATTGCGATCACGTACCCCGAATCCTGCGTCCATGATGCGAGGATCACGGTGCCGTCGGCGATGGCCTTGATGGGCTCGTTGGTGCGCGCCACTACATCCACACCATAATGGCCATTCTTGACGTTATAACGGTCGGAGATGAACCCTGTTATGGGAGGGAAGAAAAATGTTCCCATGAGCTCGCGCGCGGGACTTTCGGAATAGTTGACGAGGGAAAGCCCCGATTGCTCGAATTCCTTTCGGAACGCTGAATCGCGCGGATCGGGCCGTAGGTCGCTTTCGCGCACCAGCGGCTTGTCGTCGGCTGTCAGGATCTGGGCCGGGTCGATCATATCGGTGGTGTCACCACTCAGTACGCGCTGGAAATTGGCGATGAAACGGTCCTTGCGGTCCACCTCCAACGCCAGCGAATCTACCTTGATAGCGAGCTCGCGAAGCTGCCGGTTGGCCTCAAGTTGCGCGTGGCGCGGGTCGAACCACTTTGCCAGGATCGACTTAACGAGGAACAGACTGATGAGCAGGATGGCTACAAAAAGGATAACGGAGAAAAGGACAATCTTCGAATAGGTGAATCCGAGGCTCGTCTTCTCCGCAAAATTCTCCTCGTTGCGGATGATCAGCTGATACCGGGTTGTCAGCCAGTTGGAAAGTGTCTTTCGGACTCTCAAAGGGACTTTTCTTTTGTTCGCGTTTCGGACCCGCGGTCCATTCTGCCTGGGGGAAGTTTAAAAGGGTAAAATTAGGTATTCCAGCCCAGTATTGATATGTTATGTAGGTTTTTTGCGTTTGTTAAACGATGTCTAACTTTGCCCCATCCCGGACACCGGGCTGAGCATCCCATAAAACCGGAAGCGACTTGAAAAGGGTCATATTTTTTATTCCTGTGCTCATTTTTATCCTCTTGCCGGGCTGCTCCTCAGAACGCAACACCTGGACAAGTAAGACCTATCACAACCTCACGGCCCATTACAATGGCTATTTCTATGCCGATGTGGAGATCCGCAAGATCGAAGACGCCATCCGGGCAGCCCATGTCGACGACTACAGTCGCATTCTGCGGCTCTTCCCCACGTTTGACTCAGCGCTCGCGAAGTCCTACGAAGCCAACGTAGAGGAGGCAATAAAAATGGCATCCATATCCATACAACGCCATCCAAACAGCAAATGGGTCGACGACGCCTACATCCTGGTCGGTAAAGCGCGGATGTACAGCCTCGACTGGGGAAACGCCATCGAGACGTTCAAATATGTCAACACCAAGAGCGACGATCCGCACGCACGGCACCGCGCCATCATTAACCTCATCCGCACGTTCACCGAGCACCGCGAATACAACAACGCCCAGGCGGCCATCGACTACCTGCTGAAACAGGAACTCAACAAACGAAATCGCAAAGACCTCCTCCTGGAGATGGCATACTTCTACCAGGTGCAGGAGGACTATGATAACATGGTTCGGAGTCTTACTCAGGCTACACCGCTTCTGAAGAAAAGCGACCGCAGCGGACGGATCTTCTTCATCCTCGGACAAGTCTACCAGGAACTGGGCTTCGAATCGGAAGCCTTCAACTTCTACCGTCGCTGTCTGGCAACGAATCCGGAGTACGAAACGGATTTTTACGCGCGCTTGTACATGGCGCAGGTGGCGGAGATATCGCGTAGCCGCGACATCACCGCAGCAAGAAAATCGTTTCGCCGACTGCTGAAGGACAACAAGAACCGCGACTTCCGCGACCGCATCTACTACGAACTCGGCACCTTCGAACTGAAACAGAAAAACATTCAGCAGGCGATCACCAACTACAATCTGGCCATCCGTGAAGGAAGCGACAAACGCGTCGATGGCGTAGCGTACCTTGGCCTGGGTCAGATCTATTACGACACACTCCGCGACTACGCCATGTCGCAAGCCTATTACGATAGCGCTATTGGCGCATTGCCCCCCGACTTCGAAAACTACGCGGCCATTAAACAACGCCAGGAAGTCCTCAACGAATTCGTCGCAAATCTGAACACCATTCAATGGCAGGACAGCCTTCTTGCTATGGCAGCACTCGATTCCGCGACGCTCCGTGCCCGCGTGGATTCCGTGTTTGCTGCGCGCAAGCAGGCAGAGGAGCTGGCGGCGACAGGACGCAAGAAAAGACGCAGAGCCAACCGCGTTTCCCTGGAGACCAATACCGGCAACATCTTCGGTAGCGGCGAAGTCGGCTCAGGCACCGCCGATTGGTACTTCGGCAACCCCTCGGCTATGGCGCTCGGAGAGTCGGAATTCCGCCGCATATGGGGAAACATTCGACTCGAGGATAATTGGAGAAGATCTATGCGTCTTACCGATGCGCCCGGTATCACTCCCGACGTGGCCGCAGTGACTGTCGACTCAGCTTCGACACAGCAGACTGAGGCAGCGGAACCGATCGACCCAGCCGAAGCTGAATTCCTCAGGATCGATCAGCAAATCCCGCGCACGGATGAGCAGCGAACAGCTGCATTGAAAAAAATTGAAGATGCCTACTTCAGGGTGGGCGACATCTATTACTTCGACCTGCTTGAAAAAGACAACGCGGAAAAAACGTATCTCAAACTTCTGGAGCGCTTTCCCGAATCCGAGTACGCCGCCGAGGTACTTTACAAACTGTACCTCATTGCTAAAGAGTCCGACCCCGACCGCGCACGACAACTCTCTGATCGCCTCATCGCGGAGCACCCGTATTCCACGTTCGCACGCATCCTGGCCAATCCGGATTATCTGCTTGAGTCGAGCCAAACGGCGGAACAACAGAAGGCGTTGTACAGCGAAGCCTACACGCATTACCAGGCGAGCAACTATATCGACGCCCGACGCATTGCCCAAAGCGGCATCGCTCTCGGCGAAACGGCATTTACACCCCAGTTGCACCTGCTCCTGGCACTCATCGCCGGAGGGCTTGATGGCGTGGAGGCATATCAACAGGCATTGTCTGAATTTATTCGGACAAATCCCGACAGCGACCTCATTCCCTACGCAGAGAAACTGCTGGAGACGTCGCGCAATTACCAATCCTCAGAGGCAGCTGCCCGGGAGCCCAGATATACGTATTCCCCTTCCGGACCCCATTATTTCGTCCTGTTCTACCCGCGTGGCGAGACGGGTGCCGTGGAAGGGCTGGAGGCTTTTAACCGGAACCATTTTGATGGGTCGCAGCTTACTATCACAGAGATGCAGCTTGACGAAAACCTCGCCATGGCGGTCGTAAGCCACTTTCCGGACGAGGCGGCCGCACGGCAGTACTATAAAACGTTTGTCGAAAAGGCCGCGGCATTGGGCGACGGCCAAAGCCGCAGACGTGAGAAGGTGCTTATCAGCACTGTGAATTTCAATATCTTACACCGAACCAAAGGATTGGATGAGTACCTCAAATTCTTCGAAAGGAACTATAGGCCGCAAACTCCGTAAGGCGCTGGGGACAAAGCGTCCGTGGCTCCGCTACCTGGTTAAGGTAGTGTGGATCGCATTC
>JAJJPK010000183.1:0-40173 GCA_032907565.1 Cyclobacteriaceae bacterium
AGGCGACCCGTCAGCAGGCGCCCGGGCGCGGGCTCGGCTGGCGGGTGCGGCCAACCGACCGCGCCGCGTTGACGGAGAACATGTCGCGCTCGCTGAGTGCGCGCGCCTTCGGTCACACCGGCTTTACCGGAACTTTTGCATGGATGGATCCCGAGACCAGGCTCCTATACATCTTCTTGTCGAACCGCGTGAACCCCACGCGCGACAACACGCGCCTGTACCGCCTGAACACAAGAACAGAGGTGCAGCAAGTGCTGTATGACGCGCTCGAAGAAAAAGGAGCATTTGGAATCAAGGAAATAGGGAAATAAAAGTGAAGTAGGGTGTAAGTACCGATTACCGACTACTTCTGACTAAACGAAAGAGGGAGACATGGAGGCCTACATCATGCGGCCACAGGCTGCGGTAAAAATCGAGGCAAGCCATCAACTCGATGTGCTGGTTAAGCGAGCAACGGAGAATACCGGAGACGCGTTAACCGGCATATTGGTATCCGGCTATCGCGGCACGGGAAAGACGTGGCTGGTAGAGAATTACCTGCAGGCTCTTGAGTCCAGCCATCCCGTATTGATTGCGAGGCACTATCCGCAGCACCAAAGCATTCCTTACTTCGGATTTAAGTATTGCGTATCAGATTACCTGGGAAAAGTATACAGCCAATCGAGTAAGTCGGAATTACAAAGCTTCTCCCGAAAGCTAAAGGACTATCTGGGCGATGGCATCTATCTCCTGCTCGACTACATTCCCGAACTCTCTCTTATTCTTGGCGAAGTACCGCCACAGAACACGCCGTCGCATTTGACGATTGAAAACCAGCTCTATCCTCTCTTCCGGCGCATCTTCGAGTTTCTGTCTGAACACCGTCGGTGCCCCGTATTCTTTTTTACGGACGACCTCCAATGGATCGATGCATCGGGAATAAACCTGCTCAAGCACCTGCTGCTCAATCTTTCCAACCAGCAGCTCGTGTGGATTGGCGCGCATCGCACGCCGCACAACAAGACAAGTTTGCTCGGCCAGCTCATGGAAGAGCTGCGGTTAAAAGATTTCCGGATTGAACATGTTCACCTGAAGGGGCTTAACGCCACTGAAACCGCTCGCTTTATCGGAATGACCCTGGAGGCAGGGCCGAGCGAGGAATTCGCCGACACATGCCACAAGCTCACCGGTGGCAATCCTTCGCATCTCCAGGCCCTCCTTGAAAGTCTCAGAAATAGCGAACTAATCTGGCGCGAGGGCGATGTGCTTCAATGCAATGCCGAAGCTGTGATAATACAGTATCAGGGGCAGAAGACGCACACGATGTTGCTGGAGCAAGTCAGGAAACTGTCGCCGGCGGCATACGACGTGCTGTGCATTACGGCATGCATGGGCCGATTCGACCGTCAGCTCATACTCGACTGGCTGGACGGCGACGTGACGACGATGAAGTCACTCCTGGATGAAGCGATGGATGCAGGCTTGCTCAAAGCATACGAGCAGGACATCCGCTTTTCCGATATGCACGTCGGTGAAATGATATACGATCAATTGTCGGAGGAGCGCAAACTTGAGCTCCACTACAAGATCGCCAACTTGTTCTACTCCCGCGGCGAGGAACGGCTGAACAGGACGGACATCATCATGATGACCACGAGCTTCAACCAGGCACTCGATCGTGTAAAGGCTGATGGCAGGTTGCTCCTTACGGCAGAGTTGAACTACCAGGCGGGAAAAATCCTGGAGAAGGACAAGGCTTACGATCAGGCGCGCTACTTCTTCAAGATGAGCGCTGAAATGCTGAAAGAATGCCGATGGGAAGAGGTAAAGGAACAGGTTTGGCGGGTCTACATGGACCGTGCGCGGATCGAATATTACCTGGGCGACTACGACCTTGCTGAAATCCATCTCGATTATCTTCTGGAGCGGATACACGATCCGCTAAAACGATCCAAGGTCTTCGAACTGAAGGTGACCATCAACAATCACCTGGCGAGGTATCAAAAGGTCGTGTACATTCTCCGTGAGAGTCTTTCAGAGCTCGGGCTGTCATTGCCTTTGGAAGAGACCGAGCTGCATCGTGAAGTGGAAAAACTCAGAATAATACTGAGCAGGCAGGAACAGGAGCCCGAACCCATCGCCGATACAGAATCTCCCGACTATTCGGAAGCTATACTGCGGTTGTTGTATGTCGGTGGTATGAGCCTCCACCATACTTCCGACGTGCTCATGACCTGGGCAGCGATGCAGATCATTTTGCGCGCGAACAAAGAGAAACCGTCCGTAGTCAAGGCCATAGGTTACGTTTCCTATGGTCGCATGCAGATCATCGCGGGCGACATCGACAAAGGTTATGAGTTCGGCACCAAAGGGCTCGCCCTCAACAAAGCGCTCGATGACATTACTTTGCGGTGCCGTGTATTCGGCGTGTTCGCTTTCTATATCCAACCCTGGAAAAAGGATTTTTCCGAAAGCTATGCGCTCCTCGACGAGGCCGCCGACGCGGGACGAAAAGCCGGCGACCTCATCGGCGTATACATCCTTAAGACCCACCGGCTCAACCTTCACATCATTGCCGGGCTGCCATTGAAGGGTTTATCCCAGTGGGATTTCGAGGAATCCTACCCTGGAATGGAGCTTACTTACTACATCACGCACTATCAAAAAAATCTCATCCGATTCCTCACTGGTGAATCTACCATCTTCTCCATTCCACGTCAAAACCCTTCTTCCCTCGCGGGCCAGCTGACGATCAAGGAAGAGAAATTCTACCGGAACTACGTTTGGGCGCGGTATTACTTCCTCTTTGGCCATTACGAGCTTGCTGCCCGGGCGGCCGAAGAGGCGGACGCCAATCGAAAATTACAGGAAGCTTCCCCCCTGCTGCCGGCCAACCTCCTCACGTGGTTTCTCGCCGTGTCGCAAGGATGGAGTACTTACCCTCGGCAGGTTCGGGAAGGGCTCACACCGCGCGTCGAACACGTACTGAACTCGTTCGAAGTTTGGCAACGCCATGCCCCCTCGAATTACCGACCGGAATGGTTGCTGATAAAGGCTGAATGGTGCCGGATGAATGATCGCACCGACGCCGCAACCTATTACGAATTGTCCTGGCAGGCGGCAGGTGAGAACATCTATCACCGCGCCGTCACCAGCGAACTCTGGGCCAGGTTCGTACTGAGCCGGGATGCCCACGATCCTTCAGCGGCCACGTTGCTTCAACGGGCTATTCATTCTTTTGATGAATGGAATGCCACCGCCAAGAGCAGGCAACTCAAGCAACAGTACGCTGCCGTACTGGAAGACGAGGCCGTGGACTCAGAGTCCGTCGACATCGAAACAATCCAGTATGAATTGAGCGGCGACATGGAAGTACGCTCGTTGATCAAAAAACTTATGGTGCTGTTGCTGCGGATCTCAGGATCGACACGTGTCACCGTCGAATTGGTCGAAGACGCCAGGGACCGCATCGCATACGATACGCTTTCGCTTTTCCATGAACCCCATCTAAAACAATCGCCGGTACCAGGATCGATGATCCGGATGGTACTCAAGTCGCAAAACCCCGTGATCGTCGGCGAACTCAGGGCGGAAAAGGGATTGCACGACATCGAAGACCTCCAGGCCAGGGGTGTCAAGTCCATCCTCATCCTCCCCGTCACCATCAGCGGTCATGTGTCGATGGCGGTGTACCTCGAAAACGTAATCAAAACGAACTGGTATACGCCCGAGCGGGTCAAAGCCGTAAAGATCACGGCCAATCAAGGGGCCGTCATGATCGAGAACGCGCGCATTCACGAGCACTCCGTCAGGCTCAACGAGAATCTGCGAAAAGAAATGGCGGAAAAAGAAAGGCTGTCTTCACTCATTGAAGCGCAACAACACGCGCACATGAAGGCGCTGATCCAGGCACAATACACAGAACGGAAACGTATGGCGCGGGACCTTCATGATGGCCTGGGATCGTTGCTGTCCAGCGTGCGCCTCCGCTTTAATGGACTTCAACATGAAGTGTTTGAAAAGGTACCCGAGAAGGCCAACCGGTATCGCGACAGTCTCCGGCTCCTCGACGAGGCCATCGACGAATTACGACAGATATCTCACAACATGGTACCTGTGTCCCTTAGCCGGTTCGGGCTTGGCCCGGCGCTTCATACCTTCGTCGCCCAAGTAAGAGCATCCGGTGAAATGGACGTCGACCTGCAGATACTCGGCCTCGAGGAGCGACTTCCTGAGGAAATGGAAGTTCACGTTTATCGGATCTGCCAGGAATTGGTACAAAACGTGATCAAGCATGCGCAGGCACCAAAACTTCGGCTGCAAATCATTCGCCACAATGACGCGTTGAACATAAGCGTCGAGGACAACGGAATAGGAATGCCGAAGGACAACATCCAACGCGGCTTTGGGTTCAGCACAATCCAATCTAACGTCGACCTTTTTAAAGGGACATTTACAATCGAAAGCCAACCCGGAAAGGGCTGCCTTGTGCTGATCGACCTTCCCGTAGGATGAGGATATGTACGAATCAATACACAATAATCTTTTGTGTAAACAAGGCGCCGCGAAGCATGAAGCGAAGCACGTACGTGCCAGGTGACAAATTGGCCCGCACAATGTCGTTCAGCTCGACTGTACTGGAAAGATCTACAACGCCGGAAAAGAGCGTACGGCCAGACATGTCTGCAACGCTGAGCATCACATCCTTTTCCTTGCTGTAGTCCAGGCGTACATACACCGGTTCACCACTTCGCGCGGGGTTCGGGTAAACCGATAACACCGGCTCTTCGAAATGGCTTTTGATGGTGATGGTCCTGGAATAGATTACCTGGCCATCAAAATCAGTTTGCTTCAGCCTATAGTAAGATACACCATCCAGCGGATTGAGGTCACTATATCGGTAGTGCAGCTTCACATTGCTGTTGCCTGCGCCGCTGACGAATCCGATGGAATCGAAATGTAATTCGACGCCACTCCGCTCGATAGTGAAGTAGTCATTGTTCTCTTCCGAAAGTGTCGTCCAGAACAACTCCACCACGCCGTTCTCGAGGTATCCCGAGAATGCCGAAAGTTCGACAGGAAGGATTACGTTTTGATATCCCAGCGTGAAAAATGTCTGATTGGCTATGGATGTAACTCCGGAAGTAGCATACCCGGTAGGCGCGGCAGGCGAAAACACGCCCGACCCACCTTCATCCGTCCAGGGTCCGGTAGAGTTGGTGGCCCGCATAATGTGCGCGTTACCGGCAAAAAGTACGTTCTCATCGGCCGTGCTGTTCGTATTGAAGTTCAACTCGACGGTAGGGGCATTCATGGTACCCGACACGAGATCAATAGCATAGTACCGCGCTTCCGACAACACACCCACTTCGACCGGATAGGTGCCGGTAGGCGGCGTGTTGATCATCTCCACACGCACAACGGGACTCGTTGAGGCAGCCGTCTGTTGTATCACCACAGGTCGATACACATTCCCCTTTCCTACCGGAAAGACGCGGCTGGCGCCGGCTGTATTCGGATAGGCGATGGAAACACGTCCATCGATAAAGGCGGTGTTGCCATAGCCGGACACAGGCTGTGACGCCGTGTTGGTAAGTTCCACGGTATTGGAACCCGTGACGATTTTTCCGGAGGAAAAGACCAGTTGGTCGGACACAGTTATGTCGCTGTTCAATTGTAGTGAACCTCCGTTGGAACGGTTGAGCCGATAGAAGGCTGTCGTGCCCGTGAGCGTCTGGACGCCGTTGCTTTCGAAGGTGACCGAACCGGTGCCGCTGTTGAATGTTCCCGAGTTGCTCCAATTACCGGACAACATAACCGATCCACTACCTGCGTCGAAGGTTGCAGATGGCCCGTTAACAAAATTCCCCGAGACCACTAGCGCGCCGGAACCTGAGGCGTATGTTGCACCGGCACCGGTGTTGGTAAATGTAGCTGTCACTGTCATTGTGCCGGTGCCTGCTGTGAATGCAGCATTGTTGGTTAGCGATCCCCGAATCGTGACGGCACCCGCCCCTCCATTAAATGCGCCAGATACGTTGGTCAGGTTGTTTCTGATTCGCATCATGCCTGCGCCTGCATTGAATGTACCTTCGTTGAGTAGGGACCCGCGTACCCCAACGCTATCGGTCCCCGCGTTGAAGGTCGCACCGGAAATGTTGGAAAGGCTTCCCAGTATATGCAGTCCATCGTCGCCGTTTCCGGCGTTGAACACTGCCGAAGCGCCTGAGTTGGTCAGGTTACCACCAATTGTGATTTCGCCGGTACCCATGTGGAAGGTGCCGTTGTTTACAAAGTGTTGACCGGATCCCGCGAGCTCAATGTTGCGGTTATTCACGGCGTTAGTGACAGTTCCCTGAACGATCGTAAGTGTACCGTTCAGCACAAGGTCGACATTCGGAAGCGTTTTGGTTCCCGCCCCGGTAAAGGTCAGGTTGTTGTACGTGGTTTGCGTAGGAAGTGTCACGGCACCGTTGTACTCGATCGTTCCGCCACCAGCGGCTACGAACGGGGAGAAGTTTCCGGAAGGGAATGTTGACGACTGAATTTGTATTGTCTTGTCCCCTGTTCCCCCGGACGAAACAGTTCCAAACTCGTGACCGGTTGTAGTGCCGAGATGGAGTCTGCCGCGTACTTCAAGCGTCGCCGTGCGTCTGGTACTCGTGGTGACCGTTACCGTATGGCCTTCGCTGATGACAACAAACGATCCGGGAGGAGGGCCAAGCCCATTGCCCGGCGGATCGACGTCCCACACGGCATCTGATTCCCAGTCGCCACTTGCAATGCTGGTGTAGGTCTGTGGGTTGAGGAAGGCCGTCTGCTCCCCCGCCGTGTAATCGCCCGTGAGATTGACATTCGTAAACACGATCACACGCGTAGTGCTGTTGGGGTTGCCTGCCGTAACGCCTATGGTCCAGGCTCCGCCCTGAAATCTTGCATCGCGGTAGTCAGTTGGATCACCGTTTTCGTCCGCTGCCACATACGTGTAGGTATGAGTTAATGAAGTGATATCCACTCCATTATTCGTAACACTCCAATAGTACCGGATGAAGGCCGTTCCAGAGCCGGTGGCATTGGGGTGTTTGCTGTTCACGGGCTTAATGCGGATGGTACCCCCTGATGCCCCTGTGGTGATCGTATAGTGTGCCGGCGTGTACTTACCGCTTACGCCTATAGGGAATTCAAAGACGCCTGCCGTAACAGAGGACGCAAAGGCCTTGGTAACACCAACGTCAGAGATGTTTCCACCCGTGATTATGTATCGCGAAGCCGAATACCCTGCGATCGACGAAAGACTTGTCGAGGAAAGATTCAGCCCGTAGGCACCGATGTTGAGGGATCCGTTGACAAATGTCAGTGTACCGGTAACTTCCTGGTTCGCACCGAAGGTTGCGCCGGAAGCATTGTTGAGCGTGAGGTTTCCAAACTTCCCGTTTCCGTTGCCGGTTATAATCTGCGTCGAGCTCCCGGCCAGCGTTATACTTCCTGTGCCTGAACTCGTGTGCACAGCGGAGTTAGAGACATTCCCGATAACCGTGATCGTGTTGGTTGATCCGGCGAGCGTCCCGTTGCTTAGCGTGAGCATACCATTCACCCGGATATTGGAATTCGGCTGTACATTTACTGCCCCCCCGGCGAAAGTATTATTGACGATGAGGTTGGCAAAATTCGTGAGGTTGCCTGCGGTGCCTGTAAAGACCTGATGATTCGCGGAACCATTCAACGTCGTGGTCTGCGTTGCCGATCCGGCCTGGTATCCTCCAATTGCGGTACCTGTGCCGTTGTTCGTGTTCAGGTTTGTGAAGTTTCCGGCAATGCTCACGTTGTAGCCTGCGGCATTAAATACGTCGCTCGCCTGGATCGTCAGAGAACCAAGCAAGGTGAGGCCGTTTGCTTCAAGTCTTGTGGTATTGCCACTTCCAGTTACCTCGAAATTATAGAGAGGGATAGCGGAATTGACATCGACGGTTCTGGACAGGGCGCCAGTACCGATCTGCACCGTACCGCCCGTGACAGCATATGCCGCCGGCTGCAAATACAGGTCTGCAATGGCGTTGCCATTTGAAGGCTGACCAATACTTAATGTACCTCCGCTCATGGTGAACGAGCTGCCGGGATTCAAAATCTCAAACACACCTCGCGTGGTTGTCGGTGCGGTAGAAATGCCCGCATTTACAACGCCACCGGACTGATTATATACCAGGCTTCCCTGCGAACTCGCAGCTGACCGGCGAATCTGTGACCGCACATTGAGCGTCCCTCCCGAAATGCTGATTGTAGGCTGACCCGTCGCTGCATATTCGATGGAGTTATCATTGGACGAAGTACCAACGTTCACCGTGCCATTAAGGACTTCCAAAGTGCCCGCCAGGAGCAGGTCCGTTCCGGTAGGACCTGTAATGTGAAACGTTCCTCCATTTGCGGAAAGTCTCGCCTGGGAAGGTATGTTGAAGTCGGTGTTGCTGGCTATGGTCACCGACTGGGCACTGCTTAATCGGAATGTACCACTGACCAGCACGAGAGGAGATGGAGTACCGGCCAGCGAAAACGAGTTGAGGTTAACGTCAAGAATTGGCGCGATGGAAGAGCCTTTGTCCACTGTGAGGACATTGAATTCCGTGTTCGGCCCTGTGCCGGTCACTGTAGCATTAGCATTTCCTTTAAACGTCGTATTACAAATATGGCCGCCCATAACGGCCATATCGAACACGCCGTTGTTCACCATGCTGCCGTGGAGGATCAACTCGTTGGTTACAACAGTTCCTGATGTGGACAAGGTGAATTGCCCCGCGGAATTCACGGTCAGGTCCCCCAGGACTTCAACGGTTTGTGGGGTTACATTTTCAAACCGCAGTACGCCCGACGCAATCGTCAGATTGCCGGCAACAGTGAGCGTGCGCGAAGCCGTCGAATTGAGCAGGACCAATCCGGAAGCATTGCCATCCACCGTTACATTGCCATAGACATATAAATTCTCGTCCGGAAGGGTAATGGTCCTGCCCGCACCGGGCGCGACAATCAAATGGCGGTAACTCTTCAGCGGTAGATTCGTAGGTGCTGCCGAAGTTTTGGGTATGACAAAGCTTTGGTTGCCCGTCGTGTAATACTCCACCGTGCCTCCGCTTTCACGAATAAAATTCCCAAAGTCACCCCCGGGAAACTGGGCAACAGGCCCCGAAGAAGATATGCGCAACCGTCCGCTGCCTCCGACTTGGGTGTTGTGAAGCGTCCCGAAGTTATGGCCCGTGGTTACGCCGAGGTCCAGCGTGCTACCGCTGTTTATCTCAAGACCGCCGGCGGCCTGGTTGTTCGCTGTGATGGTGATCGTGTGGTTGTGCGTGCTTCCATCGCCGATGTACACATGGTCGCCTACTGTGGGGGCGGAGGTGGCATCGGGACCAGTGTGGCTCACATTGGACCACGGTGTCGTGCCAGGACTCGTATCCGACCAGTCGCCACTGCGTTTACTGTAAAATATCCGTACTATTCCGAATGCAGCAGGTACCCCAGCCGTGAATTCTCCGTCGATGTAGCCTACATTAGTGAAGGAAATCGTATTGGTTCCCTGGTCGACCGCGTTGGTGTTGTTAATTACCGTCCACGACGTAGGGTGATAACGTGCGGGGACGTAGTTCACGTCGCTGTTGGCAGGTACGACCTGGGCCTCCTGGTATCGAAAGGTATGCGATACACCATTTGCGCCAACACCTGTGAATCCTGAACTCGTTATTTTCCAATACCACATCAGGTTGCTCGTGTTGCCGGCTGCCACCAGAGGATGCCTTGCATTGACCGGCCTCACGGTGATGGTACCGTAGGTAGTCGGAGCCGCGGTAAGCTGAATGGTTGCAGGGGTGTAGATAGTCCCAACGCCAACCGGGAAAGTAAACGCGGTGGTGTTGCCGAAGGTCTTACGCACGCCGCGGTCGGATTGATATCCCGAAGTCCGGACCATCTTTGAAGCACCAAAGGAGCTGCCGGAAGTGGTTACTGCGGATGCCGAAGTGGATGTCAGTGCCAACAGATTCTCGTTGATATCAAAGTAACTCGTGCCTCCCGCAAGGGTAAGCGTACCCGAAATAGCGATGTCGGCTGTGGCGGTCGCGCCTGGATTGCTGGAGTTATTTAGCCACATGTTGCCAAACACGCCGGTACCATCGCCGGAAATTGTTTGTGTCGATGTCCCCTGCAGACGGATACTGCCTGTTCCGGTATGGACCGCGGCATTATAGATCGAGCCAAGGGCGATAATGGTCTTACCGCCGTCGTTGAACACGCCGTTCTCCAGATGAAGGGTTTGAGTAATGGTCAGAGAGGCGTTTGTCCCGCTGATCAGCAATGCGCCCGATGGCTTGTCCATTGTCAGGTTATACAGTCCTGACGTTATCGTGCCGCTGTTGGTAAAGGTTTGATCACCGGTGCCGTTGAAGATCGTGGTGTTTCCATTGGGGTTGTAGGTACCCCCGGAGTTGAGGATGAAATTTCCACCTACTGACACATCCTGCCCGTTGGCATTAAACACCGGACTGTTCGTTCCCTCTATGGTGAAATCGTTGAGCACGCGCAGCGGTTGTGCTGAATTTTCACCGACACCGCCAATAGCCGCCAGGCGGACGGTCGTGGGTGTACCTCCGGTCCGTGAGATGGTGAAATTCCAGAATGGCGCAGTGGAGGAAACATTGAAGAAGGCCGCGGACCCGGAAAGAATGGCGTTGATCGACCCACCGGTTACATTATAGTTTGATTCCTTACATCCTATGTGTATACCTCCATTATTGCCACCGCCTCCGGCCTGGGGGTTGTGGACGTTAATCGTCCCGCCAGACATGATAAATACCTGCTCCGCATAAGGAATAGAAAATCTGGCGTAGTTGTTATTCGATGCCGTGCCCACCACGTTGAAAGTTCCGCCGGTCATGGTGAACGAACCACGGTGTCCGGAGTCGGTGTTAGAAGGCCTGAATTTTTCCGTCGTAAAGGTACCGCCTTCAATAAGGTACTGTCCTTCCTCGCGGATCACGGTGCCCTCTCTTCCGACGCAAGTAAATGTCCCGGCGGTTATCCTGAATTTTCCGTACACTACCAGGGCGTTGCTATTGGTATTAAAGTCCGCCCCGTCGATCCAGAGCATGGGGCTTGCTGTTGAAGATCCAAGGTTGTAGTTAGCAGTACCCGTTCCGTATACTCGTGGGATGTCGATGTTTGCACCCAACCGAAGCGTACCGTTTACGACATCAATAAGTTGACCATTGGAAAAGAATTTCAGGTTGGCCGAATTCGTTGACGTGACGGAAAGTATATACGTAGATCCCGATCCTTTGTCGACAGTCAGGGTATACAAGTCGGTAGTGCCATTGCAAGTCATCACGTTGTTCGTCGTTCCAGTAAAGGTGAGGGTTGCTGACCCGTTATTGGCTGCAGTGTATTGTCCTGAATTGCTGAGGTCTACCGTACCGTTGTTGGTCAGGTTGCCGTAAAGTGTGATCGTATGGTTGGCGTTAAACGTTCCCACGCCAAACGTTGTACCGGCGCCTATAGTAACGTTGCCCTGAACCGTAAGATTAATCTTATTCGTTGCCTGAGTGCCAAGCAATACGGTGAGCGTACCACTACCGGTGGCCTGGGTTGTCAGGTTTCCACTGACCAGCAGGTTGTAACCGGCAGTATTGGGAATGGAGATCGTATGGTTCGTGGCAGTCGAGTTGCTGAAAAGCAGGTTCGGGTAGTTTATTGACCCGGGAAGGGTACCTGTAAAGTTGGTGAACTCAACGGTGGCGCCTGACGCTGCATTTAAAGAGAATGTGTTCGTAACGACTGAAGGAAAATATCCCGATCCGATGCGCAGCGTTCCGGATCCCCCGAGTGCGTTAAGGGTGCCGAAGGTGTACGTAGACAAGTTGAGCACACCTCCGTTGAGTATGTTGATTGACAGGTTGGTGGTCGTGACGTTAGCATTCAGATTCACGGTGTAACCGTTAAGAATGTACACGACGTCGCCGTTGCCCGGTACGGCGCTACCGGTGAGGCTCATCCCCGACGGATCGGTCGTCCATGTACCGGCGTTGTTCCAGAAGCCACTGCTTCCGCCATTTACGTACGTGTAATATGTGACCGCAAACGAGGAAACTGTGAGCGTGATAAAGCAGCATAAGAGACATGCTGCGCGGACGGCGGTGCGCATAGCTGAGGGGGGGAGATGGGTGCCCGTTACAGTTAAAAAATTAAAAAATCCGAGGGCCGGCATGTTCGCCAGATTACAAACTTAATTGAATAAGCGCCAAAACGATGCCACCGGCCTTATTCTAATTTGAGTTAAAACTTACATGGATTATGGTATTGGCTACCAATGCATTATAAAAACATCGAAAAACTCGCGTGTACCCATTTTGGGAAATAATTCCAGGATCCGGACTAAAAACGCATGTTAGAAAATGGCCGAAAACATACGACAAGGCTTCGGCGTGCGCCCCGGTTGACGATATTTCGCCATCTCCTTACTCGTTCGACGAAATACAGCCTTGCCAAGAGTTCATGCACCACTCAATCCATTGAATACTAAATACTTGGGTCGTGGCCCTAGATTTGGGTAGCTGATCAAAACCATCACGCAGCGAAGGCGCTGCTTTTAACCCGATGATCACTCCGCCGATCCAGGATATTGAACATATAGACTTAGGCCCAAGCATCCTCACCCTCAATGGTGACCTCGCTATCCAATACTGCACTGGTGCGGAAATTACCGGCAAGGCGGTGGTGGTGAAGGGCAGCACATTGCTGTTCGTGACAAAAGGCGCCTTGCAAGTCACGCATGGCACGGCCAATTACTCCATTGTGCAAAATCAAATGGCCCTTCTCAAAAAAGATATCCTCGTAAAATACTTCGCCAACGCACAGCAGCGAACCGACGATACACAACTCATTTTGGTCTATCTCAAAGAAGACGTGATCAAAGACTTTGTTAAGCAAGCAAGACTGTCAGTGTCTCCCCCTGAACAATCTAAACCAGTGACTGTCGATAGCATTGACCTTCGTTTACTAAAGTTCCTTGATTCGCTTCATTTATATTTTAATTATGGAGGCATCGACGAAAATATTACACGAATCAAGCTGCTGGAGTTGCTCTTTAATATGGCAAGTAGAACAGGCCCTGTCCTTGAGCAACTGATGGATCTGCGCCCGCACTTTCGGGCGGACATTACCGCTACAATCGAAGACCACCTGATGGATACAGTATCCTTGCCGCAGCTTGCCAAATTCTCAGGCCGAAGCCTGTCAAGCTTCAAGCGGGATTTTGTTGCCATTTACAACATGTCGCCATCCAAATGGTTAAGGCTCCGAAGACTTGAAAAAGCCTGCGAACTATTCCGCAATACTACGATGACGGTCACCGACGTGTGCTACACGCTGGGTTTTGAAAACCTGGCGCACTTTTCACGGCTGTTCAAAGCACACTTTGGTTATTCTCCCTCCAGATTCAGGATGACTACTTCAGAGACTCCCTAATGCAGTACACTCGGATTTGTCTGCACGCAGTGGAAACCACGTGCGCTATCACTATTTAACAGCCATAGGTCTTACGCTTTGCCTTCCCTTCACGACATCCCGTTGGAGGGTAAGTCAATTGGCGAAATACAGTGGAACCACGAACTTCCTGTCAGGCGTAAATTATTGATAAGCAGAATCTTACGTGGCGGCATGGGTATTGTCAAGCCATTGTAAAATTTCTGAACAATTAAAATTAGTACCCCATGAAAAAGAAGTTGACGATCAGTCTTCGATCGACGGGCAAAGAGCCCCCATCGGAACACTTCCTTGTCCCAGCTTACATCTCATCGCACAGAGAGTATTTCAATGAAGGGGACGAGTTTCTCGACGATGCCATCCGGACATTGGATCAAACTTACAAACAAGTAGACGGGACACTCGATGTCTCGCTTCTCCGCGCCCAGCGATCTGGGAATACGTAGTCCTTTTCACTAACCATTAAATCATTTAGAAAATGAGAGTAGTTATTATCGGCGGAACCGGCCTCATCGGTTCGAAGGTCACCGCAAGGTTGCGCAAACTCGGCCACGATGCCATCCCGGCAGCGCCCAATACCGGCGTCAATACAATTACGGGCGAAGGCCTGGATGACGCATTGAAAGGGACCGACGTGGTTATTGACGTGGCGAACTCGCCCTCATTCGAAGACGAGGCAGTAATGAATTTCTTCCAAACGTCGGGTCGCACGTTGCTGGCCGCAGAAGCCCGGGCTGGCGTAGGGCACCATATTGCCTTATCCGTGGTTGGCACCGATCGTCTTCAGGAGAGCGGATACTTCCGTGCAAAGCTCGTGCAGGAAAATCTTGTCGTAAGTTCCCCTATACCATATTCGATCGTGCGGTCCACCCAATTTTTCGAGTTCCTAAAAGGAATCACCGATGCGGCGACCAGTGGGCGCGATGTTCGGCTTGCCCCGGCGAATATCCAACCAATAGCCTCTGACGACGTCGCACTCCGAATTGTCGAGGTGGCAACCGGAAAACCCCTTAACGGCACGATCGAAATTGCAGGTCCCGACGTGTACCAGCTGCCAGAGTTGGTGTCACTATATCTGACCCAACTCGGAGATCCACGCAATGTAACGATAGACCAGGACGCCGGGTACTTTGGCGCCCGATTGAATACGGATACCCTGGTGCCGACGGGAAAGGCCCGTCTCGGCTCGACGGACTTCACGGCCTGGCTGCAGTCTGTGATGCAGAAATTACCACAAACCTAATCGTCGTTCTGCCTGTCGCAACGAAGATGACGGGTGTCAGGTCGTTGCGGTTGCTGTAAGGGATATGCACTTTCCACCCGTTCGTGCATTGTCTGTCACCCACGTTGGCGCGGCATCGCCGCGAATCCAATCAGTAACGCACCGATGCGGCCGGTGAGAACATACTTGACAAATTTAAACTGACCAAAACATGAACTTCCAGGGTCCAAGAGATTACACGCCCTACATCAGAAGATACCAAGAGGTAGTCACGTTGCTGCTACTCATTCAAAAGGACTACCCGGACGTATACAAGCAACTTCTGCTATCGCCCCAATTCGAATATGAGTTTGAGGCTTGCAGATTCAAGAAGAAATGGGCTGAGATATATCTGCGAAAGCTAAGAAGGCTTGTGTATGACTACGATCGGGCGGTTCACTCCGAAACCTACCGTATGTTCTTGCTCGAGGAACCCGTAGCTTTGCTCGAGTGGCGGCGCTTTTAGGAAGTAGTAGACGCTAATAACCTTGAGTTGCTGGGAGCGCTAATGCCCTCCGCGCGGTCAATCTTGTGCTGCCAGGTAATCTACCTTGGAAATTCTGAGCTTTTTCAATTTTGAATGCAATGTAGTGGGCGGAATTTTCAACATTGCCGCCGCACCTCCACTTCCAGCAATCTTTCCGTTGCATCTTCTCAGTATCTTTACAATATGTGTCCGTTCAATCTGCTCGAGCGTGTTGCCGAACGACTCAGCTCCGTCAGAGACATCGCGCTGGACCACCGGCAGTTGTATGTGGGTCAATGTATCTTCAGGTGATAAAAGTATACTTCTCTCAATGAGGTGCTCCAGTTCCCTGACATTGCCTGGCCAGGAATACTGTTCTAGCTCGGCAACCGCGCGGGAAGATAGGGTCATTACTCTACCCATACGGCGGCTGTAACGAGAAAGAAAAAATTCAGTTAAGGGCGCAATGTCTTCAATTCGTTCCCTCAAAGGCGGGAGGAGTATTGGGAACACGTTCAGTCGATAGTACAAATCCGCCCTGAAACGCCCCGCTCTTACTTCCTCCTCCAGATTACGGTTTGTTGCCGCGATGATACGTACGTTTATCTTGATTGAATTTCTTCCCCCGACCCGCTCTATTTCGCGGTCCTGTAATACACGTAGTAACTTTACCTGCATCTCAAGTGTCATCTCTCCAATTTCGTCAAGGAACAGCGTACCATTATTTGCCAACTCGAACTTCCCAATCCTGCGTTCAAACGCACCTGTGAAGGAGCCCCTTTCGTGACCAAAGAGTTCACTTTCAATCAGGCTAGCTGGTATTGCTGCGCAATTAACCTTTACCATACGCTTGTCCTTTCTTGCTGATGCGTTGTGAATTGCATCTGCGATGAGACTTTTTCCGGTACCAGTCTCCCCCAGCAGAAGCACGGTGCTGTCAGAATTGGATACTAATGACACCATGTGATAAACCTCTTGCATAGCCTTAGAATGGCCGACCATATTTGACGATGCTGGATCGCTCTTGCCGTGGACACCATGGCCATTGCGTGTCGCGACCCCCAACGCTTCCTCATTGTGAACAATACAAATCTGATTCATGGGTTGACAGGTGTTTGTGTGTCTCTGAAATAAACTTTCGAGCGTTACACCAACATAATGCCAGGGATTCAATTGGTTGGTTTACAGTGCCTTCGTTCCAAAGGGAACCCAAGTAATCCTTGCCATATCAATAATTATTGAAAAATATCGTTAGCGCCCCGAAAAGGGGAAATTCTTTTGCGCACCAACCGAACAACTTTACAGATAAAGGACGAATTTTGAAAAAAGCCGCGACGCAGCATGTCCTTTTGAAAATCAAGATCCTCATAGTAGAAGATCAATTCATTGAAGCAAAAAGCCTCAATTTGATCCTTTCCAATGCTGGTTACTCAACATGCACGGTTGCACGGTCAGTGCAGGCTGCGCTATCGATCATCGAAAAGGAAAAGCCCGATCTCGTACTCGTTGACATTTTCCTGCAAGGCGAAGAAACAGGCATCGACCTTGGAAAGATTCTAAACGAGCGTAACATGGCGTTTGTTTACTTGTCTGCCAATTCAAACCGACGGATACTTGAAGCCGCTAAGGTCACAAGACCATATGGGTTCATGGTCAAGCCGTTTCGTTCCAAGGATGTCTTGATCATGCTTGACGTAGCCTTGTATCTGCATCAGCACAGAACGACTGAGAGCGAACAACGTTCCCTTGTTCAGCAGGGACTGCGGCCAAGCCTACCTCCTGAATTTCAACATCTGGTTGGCGATAGCTTGAATGTCCTTGGGATACTAGAGCGGGCCAATATGGTCGCCGCCCTGGATACGTCAATTCTCATTCTCGGCGAGAGTGGAACGGGAAAGGAACTTATCGCGCATTCTATCCACAAGGCTTCACCAAGGCGTGATAAGCCATTTGTAGTTGTAAACTGCGGCACACTCCCTGCGAACCTGGTAGAATCCGAACTTTTCGGTCACGAAAAAGGTGCTTTTACAAATGCTGCTACCAAGCGCCCCGGCAAATTTGAACTTGCCGATGGCGGCACCGTCTTCCTCGATGAAATCGGTGAGCTGCCTCTTGAATTGCAGGTCAAGTTTCTCAGAGTGTTACAGGAAAGAGAAATCGAACCGGTGGGCGGCCGGCCTAAGAAAATCGACATCCGTATCATTGCCGCCACCAACAAAGACCTGGAAGAAGAGGTGGCTGCGGGGCGATTTCGAATCGACTTGTATTATCGCCTCAATGTTTTTCCATTGGTGTTGCCCCCCTTGCGTGAAAGAACGGAGGACATACCCATACTCGTCAATCATTTCCTGAAGAAGTACAGTGTTCGGAACGGCAAATCCCCTCTGACGCTCTCCAAGCCCATGCTAGACAAGCTTCTCGATTATGATTGGCCGGGCAACATCCGCGAATTGGAGAACACGATTCATCGAAATGTCGTCCTGGCGACCGGGCCTGTGATCGAGTCCCTCGAAATATCGACCGGAAGACGAGACCCGGGAATTGGTTCCAGGCACAACTTCAAAACGATGATTGAAAACGAACGCGACCATATACTTGCGGTACTCGAAAGCTGTAACTGGAAGGTATCCGGGAAAGGCGGCGCTGCGGAAATTCTTGATATCAACGTGAACACCCTGAACTCAAGAATCAAGAAACTGGGCATCAAGAAAAAGTGATTACTAGTTCCGCAAGCACAAGACTTATTGCGAAAAACTGCTTATCGTCATATGCGACTTCTCTTGCCCTTTGGTTTACTGCTCATCCTATCACATGTGGCCTTATCACAGGCGACAGACGGGGAACGGGCCGAAGCCAGTGAGGCCGCGACCGAGAACCAAGTCAAGCTGCTCCTTGAGTTGGGCAAGAGCATGCTCAGGACCGCGTACGTCGGAACAACCGATCGCGACAGCGCCGCGGTTCTTTTTCGCGCGGCCCAGGCACTCAGTGACACGATAGGCAACTGGAAATTGGAAGAGGAAAGTCAATGCTTGCTCGGCGTTGTCTGCCTGTTGAATGGGGATTGGGATAAGGGGGAAGCGCATTTTATGCGGGTCATCTCAGCACGCCAAAGAGCAGGGGACAAGGCGGGAGAGCTTAGCGCGTGGCTACGGATGGCAACGGCGGCATTCTGCAACAAATGTGATGAAAATGTATCAGCGCTAAAACGCGCGCTGGCATTAGCCCGACAAATTAATGACCGGGCAATTGAGGCAGTTGTCCTGCTGGAAATGGGATATAAATATTTGAATGCAGGGGAAAAGGTGGAGGCTGAAAAGGCCGCTATGGCGGCCCTCAAGATCCAGGAAGCCATTGGCTATCCGGCAATCTGCCGCGCCTCGTCAGACGTAGCCATGCAAAGCGTCTATTACGCTCCCTACGACTACAGATATCTATCCAACGCATACTATTTGCTCTCCGATCTCGGTCAAAACCAGGGAAACTTAAATCAAAAACTCCTATACATCCTGAAAGTCATCAGCGATGTTGAGAATAGCGGGATGACGGAAGAACTGGACTACACATACTTCCGCCTTGGTAATGCCTATTGGGAGCTAGGCAGATACGATAAGAGCCTGGAGTATCACAGACAATCTGCAATGGTTAGTCAGCAGAAGGGAAAACTGATCCCGGTTGGCCTGGCCAGGCGGATGACGGTTGCCCTGGTAGAACTGGGTAGACCGGGCGAAGCGCTGGAGCTGTTGCATGACATCATCGACAAAAGGCTGTTGTGCAGCGTAGAGGACAAAATGTACATAGCCCAAGGGCTGGGCTCTTGCCATAATGCGCTGAAGCAATACCAGGCTGCTGAGAAGTACTACCTTGAGAGCGTCGCTTTCAGCAAACAATCGCCCTTGCGCTTCCAATTTATCGCCTGTGAGGGTATCGCGCGCTTCTATATTGAAAATTCCCAGTATACAAAGGCGGAGCCATATCTCAGCCGGCTATCGAATGCATCGCGCCAGCAAATATTACCTAACGCATTGATCGATGTTCACCTGATGCGGTTCAAGATGGATTCCGCCCGCGGGAGTTATCGCGATGCAATTGGTCATTACCAACAATATAAGGCGCTTCAGGACTCGATGTTCAACGAAACCAAGAGCCGACAAATAGCTCAATTGAGCATTCAATATGAGACAGCCAAAAAGGAACAGGATATCAAGATCAAAGAGGGTGATATTGCCTTACTCAAAGAACAGAATAGGGCACAGCAGAACCAGCGTAATGCATTTATAGTTGGGACAGGTTTGCTGGCAGCTGTTCTGGGACTGGGGTTCAATCGATATCGACTTAAGCAACGCATCAACCGGCAACTTCGACATCAGCAGCAGGTACTGCAAATGCAGGAACAACAAATCAGGCAAAAAAATGAAGACCTGTCAGATTTGGTTGGCGAAAAGGATCTTCTGCTGTTTCAAAAGGATTCACTCCTTGGTGAAAAGGATCAACTCATCACTGAAAAGGAGTGGTTGCTAAAGGAAATCCATCATCGTGTCAAGAACAACTTTCACATCGTTGCCAGTTTACTGGAAATCCAGTCGAGTTATCTCCATAATAAAGAAGCGCTGTCGGCTATCAGGGAGAGTCAGCATAGGATCCATTCCATGTCAATTATCCACCAGAAACTATATCAGTCCGACACCCTCTCAACCATTCAAATGTCAGCGTACATTTATGAACTGGTCGAATATCTGCGCGACAGCTACGCTATAAAGGACAACATCCGATTTTCTTTGGACGTACAAAGTATCGAATTAGACCACGCATCTGCGATTACCTTGGGTCTGATGCTGAACGAAATCATAACGAATGCTATCAAGTACGCTTTCGCAGAGACCGGACACGGCGCGATATCTATCGCGCTGAAGCACATCTCAAATTCGCAGATACTCTTGTCCGTGCAGGATAACGGTCCTGGGCTCCCGGGTGATTTTAACAACAAAATTGGAGCCTCTATGGGAATGGAACTGCTTCAAGGATTGACCGACGATATCGGCGGAACGCTAATCATTGAAAATAACAACGGAACGCTCGTTAAGATCATTTTCACCTATAAGGCAATAGCTGCCAGCGAAAGTCCCGCTTAGCAGCACCTGAAATCGTAAATCCTTTTTCGACTATTTCTCCCGTCCCACCGGCAAGGCGCGACAACCTTCCCTAAGCACTGCACTTGCACAGCCGGTGAACCTAATGATCAAATTTTGTGAATCAAAAAGGCAACCGCGAATCATGTCCGCGCGGGACCTTTGTATCACCGGGGCTAATTGAGCTACGGGCGAAAAACAGATCATTTTCTACAAAAAAAATTTCACACTATGAGCACATTGACAGAGTCCTTCCTCAAAGAAGTGACACCTTTCACGCAAGATCCACATCTGGCTAAAGATGTAAAGGATTTCTTGAGACAACTTAACGGTGCGGGCGGACCGCCGCTTGAAACACTGACGCCAGTAGAGGCACGCAAGGCTCTTGCCGATGCGCAAGCGGCCGTCGATGTCGACCTCTCCGGCATCGAAGTTTCCGAACAAACCATCACCAGCGATGGATACACTGTAAAACTCAACATCGTAAGGCCAAAGGGAGCAAAAGGTACTCTTCCCGTTTTCATTTTTATCCACGGCGGCGGATGGGTCCTGGGAGACTTCCCGACACATCAACGCATGGTTAGGGACCTCGTGGTGCTGTCCGGTGCCGCCGCAGTATTTGTCAACTACACGCCGACACCCGACGCCCGGTACCCGGTAGCAATCAATGAAATTTATGCTGCGACAAAATGGGTTGCGGAACATGGAAATGAAATCAATGTTGACGGCAAAAGATTGGCCGTGGTCGGAAACAGCGTTGGAGGAAACATGACCGCCGTCACCTGCCTGAAGGCAAAGGAGAATGGTGGCCCAAAGATCAGGCTCCAAATAATGATGTGGCCAATCGTAGACGCTGATTTTGAAACCGAGTCATACAGACTTTTCGGCGAAGATCGGTTCCTGACCACTTCGCTGATGAAATGGATGTACGACATGTACATCGAGGATCCTGAGGGGCGGCTGGACATCCACGCTTCACCGCTTCGTGCCAGCATCGAACAACTTAAGGACCTGCCGCCGGCGCTCATTCAGGTTGCTGAAAATGACGTCCTGCGCGATGAGGGCGAAGCCTATGGTCGCAAACTCGACGAAGCCGGTGTTCCTGTCACGACCGTTCGGTACAACGGAATGATTCACGACTTCGGGCTGCTGAACGGACTGTCACACCTTCCTGCAACAAAAGCCCTCTTCGTACACGCGGCAGCGGCGCTCAGAAAGTTCCTCGCTTAGAATAATACAAGAATACACATAACCAAAAGTTACACAGCAAATTAATTTCAACAATGAACCATCTTATGCTTTCTGCAGGCGCGTTGGCGTCAGCATTCGCGTTCGCATTGCCGGGGGCAACGAACGGCCAGTCCATCTCCACCGGTTTACGTAACGTCGTCCTGGTGCACGGCGCATTTGCCGACGGGTCCAGCTGGGCCAAAGTAATTCCGATCCTACAGGCCAAGGGCTACAACGTAATTGCAGTGCAAAATCCGCTTACGTCGTTTGGCGAAGACGTCGCAGCAACCAAGCGGGCTATCGACGCGATGGATGGGCCTGTGCTCCTGGTAGGACATTCCTATGGAGGTATGGTCATTTCGGAGGCGGGAAAAGATCCTAAAGTGGCAGGGCTCGTCTACGTCGGCGCCCTGGTACCAGAAGACGGCCAGAACGTTATCGACGTCAACGCTCCCTTCCCTCCTGGGCCGGGGGCAGCAGAATTCCAGCTAAGTTCGGCTGGCTTCCTCTCCCTGTCATCAAAAGGGATCCACGAATTCTTTGCTCAGGATGCCTCGCGAGAAGAGCGGAACGTAATTTTTGCTACGCAGGTCCCGTGGGCGGCATCGGCCACGACTGAAAAGGTCTACCATCCTGCATGGGAAACGAAACCGTCATGGTCCATAATTACCGCAGGCGATGGAATGATCAACCCTGATCTGCAACGCGCGAAGGCGCAGATCATCCAGGCAACGGCAATAGAACTCAAAGGTAACCATGTCCCGATGGTAACGCAGCCCAAAAAGGTCGCGGCGTTCATCATAGAGGCTGCCAGAACCGTGACCATTGAAAGGGAACTGGCTGAAACAAGATAGATAACGCTGACAGTACACGGCGTAAAGGGCAATGAGCGGGTAATCAATCCCGCTCTTGCGATCTACCTTTGGCTAACTTCTAACAGACACAAATATCACCACCATGATCTTACAAAAAGGAACACTCGCTCCGGATTTCGACTTAAATGCAACTCCGGATCAGCATCTTCGGCTAAGCGAGCTTCGCGGCAAAAGGATAGTCCTCGCGTTTTATCCGGCCGACTGGAGTCCAGTGTGCGGAGACCAACTTGATCTTTTCAACGAGACACTGAAATACTTTGCCAACCTCAACGCACAGGTAGTTGCAATCTCCGTCGACAGCACATGGAGCCATGTGGCTTTCTCCAGGGACCGAAATTTTCATTTTCCCCTCCTGGCTGATTTTGAGCCGAAAGGATCGGTATCGAAACTGTACGGTTGCTACAACGCAATCAAGGGCTGCAGCGAACGCGCACTGTTCATCATTGACGAGGACGGCGTTATTCGTTGGAGCGAGGTATATCCCGAAGGCATCAATCCCGGCGTGGATGGTGTGCTGGAAGCACTTGAAACAATTGACTCAACGATTAAAGCAAGAGATTATGAACAAGTTACAATTACCGGTCAATGACAGGGATCAGCAGACCGGAAACCTTAAGGCAGAGTTGACCTTAGTGGAGTATGGCGACTACCAATGTCCGTACTGCCGTCACGCCCATCCCCTGGTTCAACGGCTACTTCGGGAACATGGCAGTGAGCTGAGATTTGTATTCCGTCATTTTCCCCTCAGAAAAATACATGCGCAGGCCACAATGGCGGCCTATACCGCAGAGGCGGCCGGACGGCAGGGAAAATTTTGGCAAATGCACGATCTGCTGTTCGCAAATCAGCATCGATTCCCCGAAGGGACGCTCTTTCATGATCTGGCCAGGAAACTTGGCCTTGACATGGACCAGTTCCTTGCGGATGTGGGAGATCTGGAAATTGCCGCCAAGGTTGAAGTCGACTTTCGTGGGGGCATTTACAGCAGTGTGAACCGAACACCCACGTTCTTTCTCAACGAGGAGAAGGTATACCTGTACAATGGCACCTACGAGTCATTGCTGACCACAATTGAATTGTTTGCCTGACACGCCTCACCGCGGTCGAACTGTGTCAGCTATGAGAACCTATGATACGCTTTCGGACGCCCTGATTGACCTGAAGAAGCGCGGTTACAATATCGACTTCAGGAAGGACCCGAAATGGATCTACTGCTATGTGTATGACCTCTGGTTCACTCCGGAGCAATTCAACATCGATGAAGTTTACCGCTTCGAGGAAAATTCGGATCCAGGCGATAATTCCATTGTCTATGCTATTTCGTCATACTCCGGAATGAAGGGGACTTTGGTCGACTCGTACGGCGTATATGCAGAGTACATGACCTTTGAAATGGCACAAAAATTTGAAGTCAACTATTTCTGAGTCAGGACACTGACATACGAAAAACAAGTTCCATTCAAAGCAAAAGGAGGCAAACATGATAGACTACAGCTCACTCTCCCAAACATTGGATCACTTTCGAGTGACAGGATATCCCCTGGAATTTCAATTGCAAGCCTCAGCGCTCTATTGTCCGGATCTTGATGCAAGAATGAGTCCTGAAGAATTCGACGTTGTGTCGGCTTTTCATTTCGGTCAATCACCCGGCGAGGAAGAAAGAACGCTCTATGTCATCTCTTCCTTGCCGGGATTAATGGGTACATTGGTTCTGACTGCAGGCGAAGTCTATTCCGAAGAAATGAGTTTTGAAATGGCCGGTAAACTTCGCACCCATCCCTACGGCGAATGGATTTGCAGCTGAAAAAGAAAATTTCAGGCAAACACGCGGTACTGCCACCTGGATTTAAGTGGTTCATCCCTCATTTGCGAATCACTTTCCACCACCTTAACTTGAACATTCAACTAACCATGCGAATGTCCGGCCTTCTTTTTACATACTTCCTGACCGCAATGTTGGGATGCGCTCCTGGTGAACCGCCAGCCCCCAAGATTGATCCATCTCAACAAAAACCTGTCGACAAAAACTGGGCGTTTGAGACGACGCCGGTATGGGCCGACGAATTCGACTACGAAGGTCCACCCGATCCCAATAAATGGGACTACGACATTGGCGGCCACGGCTGGGGCAACAACGAACTTCAGTATTACACCAACGACATCAAGAACGCCAGCGTAAGCGGCGGACTCCTCAAGATCACCGTCCTTAAAGAGAAAAAAGAAAACCGCGAATACACATCCACGCGTCTTGTCTCGCGCAACAAGGGCGACTGGCTCTACGGACGCATTGAGATCAGCGCAAAACTTCCCACTGGAAAAGGAACCTGGCCTGCCCTATGGATGCTGCCGACCGACTGGGCGTATGGCGACTGGCCCAAGTCGGGCGAAATCGATATCATGGAACATGTGGGCTTCGATCAGAACCGCGTCCATTTCAGCGTCCACACAGAATCCTACAATCACATGATCGGCACGCAACGCACAGCAACCCAAATTATCGAAACCGCCAGTGATGCGTTTCACAAATACCGTGTCGACTGGACACCATACGCTGTTCGTGGCTTTTTTGATGATCAGCAGGTGTTCGAATTCGTCAACGAAGGAAAAGGGCCGGCTACATGGCCCTTCGATAAGCGCTTCCACCTCTTGATAAACATCGCGTTCGGCGGAAATTGGGGCGGTGCCCAGGGCATCGACGACTCCATCCTGCCACAGTCCATGCTGGTGGATTATGTCCGCGTATACAAGATGATCGAGAAGTAGTCAGGAGAAACCGTGGCCTTCAGCGAGAACAAATTGTTGGCTGGCGCGTAAATTAATAAAGGACACATTGGTCCTTTATTATCCTATGGGCTACCTTGGGGGTGCGTTGTAGATTTGCGTCTAAACGTGATTAAAATTAGCGCACATCGACAACGAAAATGAATAACGGAATGTTGATAAAATGACAGTAACTAAATGCTTTCAACCATGAAGACAGCAGAACTACCCCATCTGACGGTTTATCAGACGGGTAAAACATTTAAGGTATTGCAGGTGACCGGATCAGGAGGAATGAGTATGCCCGAACACTTTTGCACCGGGGAAGCCGTTCTCGTCGTCCAGCGGGGATCGGCCGTCCTGCGGATGAAAGGTGAAGAGTTTCCCTTAAAGCAGCACGATGCGATGGTGATACCAAAGGACGAAAGACACGCGCTGGTAATCGATGAAGATTTTCAGTCGCATGTGATCATGGGAGTCGATGCCGAAATAAAGTTTGCCTGATTACGGATGTCGCAAGATTTATTAAAAGAAAAAGCAAAAAATAGATATGGAAATGAAAGAACGATTGAACTACAAAGATGTTAGCCCAAATGCCATCAAGGCGATGCGAGGAGTAGAAAAATATGTGCGCGAGTCGGGGCTCGAACGCTCCCTCTATGAACTGGTGAAGATACGGGCATCGCAAATCAACGGCTGCGCGTATTGCATTGACATGCACACCAAGGATGCTCGGATAGCAGGGGAAACCGAACAGCGTATATACGCGCTGAGTGCGTGGCGGGAAACGCCGTTTTATTCTGAACGGGAGCGCGCAGCATTGGCCTGGACGGAGGCGCTGACGCTGATTTCCGAAAACGACGTGCCTGACGATTTGTACGAAACGGTCAGCAAGCAATTCTCTGAAAAGGAAATGGTAGACCTGACGATGGCCATTATCGCTATCAATGGATGGAACCGGTTGGCCATCAGTTTCCGAACTGTCCCAGGCACATACATGCCACAAGAAGTGAGCGCCGTTTAGGAGATTTCATTTTTTCGGGCAACATTGATCACTGAACTGTTAAAGAAGAATATTTTATGTCAAACGAGACTCAGTATCCCGCGGCGACACGAGAGCTGGCAGAAAAGAAAGCTGCATTGGCGCCCGCCAACATCGAAGCATGGCGCACATTTAGCAAGACGGTCTTCACCGAAGGAGCGCTTCCCGCCAAGACCAAGGAGTTGATCGCCGTGGCTGTAGCGCATGTCACGCAATGCCCTTATTGCATCCGAGCGCACACAAGGGGAGCCCTGCGCAAAGGTGCGACTAAGGAGGAAATTATGGAAGCGATATGGGTGGCCGCAGAAATGCGCGCTGGCGCCGCATACGCACATGCCAACATCGCAATGGATGTAATGGAGAATTCATAATCATCCCATTGCCTGTCCGAAGGTCAGCAGGGTGCCGTTTGGATCGATCATGGAAAACTCCTTTTGACCCCATGGCTTTTCCTGCAGCGTGCCATTCGGGTGAATAGGTGTTCCCAGGTTGAGAAGGTGCTGATACATCCCATCAATGTCCTGATCCACCCTGAGATAGATCATGAAATCAGACTTGCCGGGTACCAGTGCAGGGTAAGAAAAAAATGTAGCTCGACGTTGTCGCGTGAAAGGATAAGATAGTCTTCATAATCCGAGCGCAGGGTAAAGCCGAGGCGTTTTACATACCAGGTAATGGTTTCCTGCTTGTTGATGAACGGCAGCTTGGGGATGGCGGTTGTGATCATATATCCTGAATGCTATCGGACTCACTCATTCCTCAGGGATTGGGCAGGGTTTATTCTCGCTGCTTTGATGGTCTCGACGCTTACCGTCACCCACGCAATGACCAGGGCTGCAAGAAAGGCAAAGACGAACACAGTCCAATCAAGCTCTACATGATAGGCAAATCCGGAAAGCCAGCGGTTCATGCCGTACCAGGCGAGCGGAAAGGCTACGACCATGGCGATCAGGACAGGCTTAGTGAAGCTGCGCGACAACAGGTATACGACACCAGGCACACTCGCACCCAACACCTTGCGAACACTGATCTCCTTGGTGCGACGTTCCGCGAGGAAAGCCGATAACCCGTACAAACCCAGACATGAAATAAAAATCGCGAGTGCAGAAAAGATGTTAAACAACGTGCCCAGGCGCTGTTCCGCCTTGTAAAGTGTAGCGAGCGATTGATCGACGAAGTCGTACGAAAACGGGTACGCCGGATTCAGTTCCTTCCATATTTCCCCCAACGCACCAATGGCCCTCTCCGTCTGGCCCGGCTGCGTACGCACAACCACTTTCCCTCCCCACCAATTCGCGCGAAGGACAAGCGGCCCTATCGGTTGCTGAAGCGGTTGAAAATTAAAGTCCTTTACAACACCGATGATAGTCCCCTTGACGTCCTGGAACTCAAGCGGCTGTCCCACCGCGTCTTCTACATCCATACCCATCGTTTTGAGGGCGCTTTCATTGACAACGAAATTCGCACTGTCAGCGGCAAAATCCCTGAACCACCTGCCGTCGATAAGCGTAACGCCGAAGACATCCATAAAATTTTCATCGACCGCCAGGTTGCAGAACAAAGGCTGAGTTTCCGGATTCTTGCCTTCCCAAACTACATTAACAGTTCCGTTCGTGAGATTGGTTGGAAGGTCCGATACGACAGTAAACTGTGACGTATGCGGGTTCTGTTCCAGTTCTGTTCGCAGCGCCTGATACTTCGACCAGATGTCGCCGGTCATCTGTACATACACAAGGTTTTCTTTGTCGAAGCCGAGATTCCTGTTCTGAATGTACCGCAGTTGGTTGTACACAACACCTGTACCGACCAACAGGACAATAGAAATCGTAAACTGAACAACCACAAGCGTGTTGCGGAAAGTACTGCCTGCTGCACCAACACTCGCATTGCCTTTTAAGACTTTGGACGGCAGAAACCCTGACAGAAACAACGCGGGATAACTTCCTGAGATCAGACCCGTAGCCAATGTGATCACTAGCAAGCCTGAGAGCAGCCTCCCGTCGGTGAAATCAAAGACTAAATCCTTTCCGGTAAGGGCGTTGAAGAGCGGAAGTGCTGTAGCAACAAGCACAACAGCCAGCGCAAGCGCCAAAAATGCCACGAGTGCGGATTCAGCGAGGAATTGCCTTATGATCTGCATGCGCACTGCTCCCACAACTTTTCTAAGCCCTACTTCTCTGGCCCTTCTGGCCGACCTTGCCGTTGCGAGATTCATAAAATTGATGCAGGCAACGGCCAGAATAATCGCTGCGATGATCCCGAGGATATACACGTACTGCACGTTCCCGCGCGCGAACATGTCAGCCATGAGGTGACTCGAATGCAGGTACACATCACGAAGCGGCTGAAGTGCAAAAGCGACCTTCAGTACAGGCTCGTTGGCCTTGTAAATAGCCTGGATGCGATCGCCAATGCTCTTGAGTGCCGCCGGCGACGTGTCGGCACCCTCATCCAACAACACATAAGTGGAAAAGTTAAAGTTGTCCCAATCGTTGTCGATTAAGTCGCGATTCGTGCGCGCGAGATTGGTCATGGGTTGAAGGAGGTCGAAACGAATGTGCGAGTTGCCGGGCACATCCGCGAGTACCCCCGTCACCACAAGATCGTGCTGATGATTTTTTCGAATGGTCTGTCCAAGAGCTGGTTCGTCTCCGAAATATTTTCGCGCCATCGAGGCCGTGATCAGGATTCCATCTGGATTTCGAAGTGCCGTTTCCGGATTTCCCGCGATAAGCGGAAAAGAAAAAATCTGGAAGAACGTCGAGTCAACGAAAAGGAGCCCATCCTCCTGGAACATCCTTTCACCAACCTGGAAGAGGCTTGAGTGGTGTCCACTCAACCGGACAACATTCTTGATGCCCGGTATCTCCGTCAGCGCCGCATGCGCAATAGGAGCGGATGTTATACCCGCGTGAACATCCAGTTCAGGTAGCGAAGCATTTATCCGGTAGATGTGTTCGGCATTGCTATGGAACCGGTCATAACTCAGTTCATCCTGCACCCACAGAAGAATTAGGATGCTGCACGCCATCCCGATGGCGAGACCGACAATATTGATGATTGAAAATCCTTTATGACGCCCAAGGTTCCTTAGGCCGACTTTGAGGTAGTTTCGAAGCATGACTTGTGTTTATTCTTCAACTGAGAACGGTCAGATCGGGTGGGCCATCACCTTTCCCCTCCATAGACGCGAAACCAGGGAGGCGTGTTACACCGTACAGAGCAAAAAGGCTCCGGCGACGGAGGGCATGTCCGAAAAAGCACACTCCCAACCAATTTCAATGCTATCTTTACCCATGGTTGTCCGCGCGACCTGAAGCAACCCGATCCTTGATGCTGTGGGTTAGGAAACCGCAGACACAGTGCTTAATTCGATCACACCATGAACCCGGAAAAGCTCATTACTCGGAAAAAATTCCTTCACCAGGCCGGCATGCTCGGCGTGGCAGCGGCTGTTGCGTCGATCACAAGTTCTGCAAAAGGCCTGATGCAGGACGGAAAGAAGATCCGCGTGGGGATCATCGGCTGCGGGAGTGTGTCCACGCAGTACCTTCCCCATTTGTCGAAGTCGCCATACGTGCAACTCGTAAGCGCATGCGACATCATACCAGAGCGCGCTAAGAAAGCCGCCGAAGAATATGGTATTCCCAATCATTATCCCAACATCGAACGAATGCTGGCCGGCGCACCGTTCGATTTGCTTGTCGTTACCACCGATATGCAGGAACACGGACGTCTCAACAAAATGGCCATTCAGGCAGGCAAGCACGTGTGGAGTGAAAAGCCACTTGCCAACACGTACAAGGAAGGCAAAGAGCTCGTCGACCTCGCTAAACAAAAAGGAGTCAGAATCTGGGGTGCACCAGTCGTCGTAAACAGTCCTCAGTTTGCCTTCATGGCCAAAGCCATCAACGAGGGTAAGCTGGGCAAGATCGCCGCCGCTCACGCGCACTACGGACACCTCGGCCCTACCTGGTCAGCGTTCTTTTACGAAAAGCTCGGAGGCAGTATGCCCGACCTGGGTGTATACAATATGGCAAGCCTCACCGGTCTCCTCGGACCAGTGAAGTCGGTCGTGGCCATGCTCAACATCATCACACCTACCCGCACGGTAGATAACCGATCCAAGCCGATCAAGGTTGAAGCAGAAGATAATGCCATGGTGCTCATGGAACACGCCAGCGGAGCGCTTTCACATGTACAGAGCGGCTTCAACTACTTCGACCCTTATGGCCACGGCGGCACCGGGCAGGACAAGCCCACCATTTCCATTTGGGGAACAGAAGGGAACATGCACCTGATTGGTTACGACTGGGCGCCGTTCGGCGTCGACATGGCCACACGCGATCACGACGAAAGAACGATTCGTTACGCGGAAGATACCGGCACGTACGTCTGGCAGGAAGGTGCTTCCGTGGTCGCGAAGAGCCTGGCTACCGGCGTCGAACCCCTCGTCAACGTGGAACACTCCCTGCACGTACTCGAGATCATCGAAGCCGCAAGAAAGTCACAGGAAGAAGGCAAGCGGATTGCGTTGCAATCGACATTCAAATGGCCCATAGTTACCTGATGCGCTCCCAGGTGTCCACGTGTTTACGTGTTTATGTGTTTACGTGTCTATGTTGGTGGACCAATATCGCCTGGGGGACTGCGGTCTATAGTTAAATTCCTTCACTCATTCTTTTCACTACCCGTGACGCACTCTGCAAGGCCGCCTCAACTGTGCCCATCTCTTCTCCGATATTAAACGCCTCACCCGCAAAATAAATCGTGTCATACACCGGTGTGGTCAGAACCTCAAGCGCGGATGCAGTGCTCGGTGTCTTGTAAGCATAGCCCCCCAGTGAAAAAGGATCGCGCGACCAATCCGCGACTTCAACCGCCCGCAGTTCATTGACGATCGTTTCCCGCGAACATCCAACAAGGTAAGCCAGCGACTCCACCGCCATCATGGTCAGCCCATCCCCTCGGGGCGCAGTGAGCGTAGCAGGACCCGACAGCCAACCGGACAATATCGGATGGTTGGCTGGCAGTTGTGACCACCACGTGGGTACCAGCGCGTCAGAGAAAACAAATCCTGCATCGCGCAGCCTTTCTTCCCAAAGCGGGCGCCGGAATTCAAAAAGAAATTTGATCACCCCTCCTGTTTCAATTTGGGATACGGCATCCTGCCAGCGGTCAATGCCCGGACTGAACGTGATCGCACCCGTTCTCAACACACTGGCTGGAACGGTGATGATCAGCTGACGCCCTTCGTATCGTTCCCCATCTGTCGTTATAACCTCAACTTTACCAGTCGTCCACGTCACGGCGGCCACGGGAGATGCCACCCATATTTCAGCACCATGGTCTGTCGCCTGCTTTGCGAGGAACTCACACAGTTGTGAATAACCGCCTGCTATTCGCGAACCGGTAAATTCGGAGTCGGCCGACCACTCGCTGCGAATCGCCTTCGCGCTGATACGCCCCAGGTCAGCAGCGTCGAAACCTTCGATGATATGACGCACATCCTCCCACACCTCGGGAAAGTCAGCACGCGGAAAATGCCGATCCATGAACTCCTTCATCGTGACGTCGCCGTTCAACGTGCCGAGTGCTTCATAAACAGCATCGAGCGTTTCGGGAAACATGGCAGTACGCTGTACCTTCCCCTGGCGCACCTGCCACGTATCCCCGTCGGTGGGCACTTCCTTCACACCCACTTCTTCAATTAAAGCCTGCGTATAATTCGGCTTCCCGTGAACAAATTCAGCGCCCTGCTCGACACGGGTTGAAAACTGGCCATTAAACGTGTGAATGCGCCCCCCAATCCGGTCGCGGGCTTCCAGCACAGTCACCGACCGGTTCCGCAACGCCAACTCGCGAGCAGCAGAAAGCCCGCAAATACCCGCACCCACAATCAAAACATCCGTCATAGGCTTTACTGTAATATCCTGCAATTTTGCTGATCATCCTGAACGAGCAAATTTTCGGCCGGCCGCCCTGAAGAAATATGCGACCTCACCGCTCCTCTACTATATGGGGTGAATTTTCCATGTTCAGGTTATTTTGCGCCATGCCAGTGAACGTGTACCACGATTACGAGACCCTTTCGCGTCATGCGGCGGACGAAATCCTCCAACAGGTGCAGCGCAAGCCAGATTCCATCCTTTGCCTGGCCGCCGGTGATACGCCCAGACTTACTTACGAAACGCTTACAACCCGGGTCGCGCAAGAAGGGGTCGACTTTTCCCGGTGCACATTTGTCGGCCTCGACGAATGGATAGCCGTCCCGCCCGACAACGAAGGAAGCTGCGCCTGGTTCCTTCACACATACCTGTTTAAACCCTTGTCCCTGGCAGCATTCCAAATCCATTTGTTTGACGCACTTTCTCCCGACCTACAAGCGGAGTGCGACAAGATGAACGAGACAATCCGAAAGAATGGCGGTATCGACCTGATGCTGGTGGGAATTGGCATGAACGGACACATTGGCTTTAATGAGCCGGGCACGCCTGCGGACAGCTACGCACACGTGGTCGACCTCGACGCAACAACCCGTTCGGTCGGGCAAAAGTATTTCAAACAACAAACCTCGCTTACACAGGGAATTACACTGGGGCTGAAACATTTGCTGGAGGCGCGAAAAGTCATTCTTATCGCCAGCGGCGATCGCAAGGCGGGCATCGTACAGCAAACCCTCGAAGGCCCTGTTACCCCTGACGTCCCCGCGACCATTCTGCGTAGCCATGCGAACTGCATCGTGATGCTCGACACGGCCGCGGCGTCCGAAATAAAGCGTTGACGTTGCGTCAAATATTCTATCTTTAATACGCTAACCTGAACTTATGTACCCCCTTACCACCCCATCCCGGCGGCCGGCCAGGCGGATGTCCATCGCATTGGCGTTAGTGATGATGCTCATTCTTGCCGCCTGCGGCAGCAAACCTTCGGAGTTTCGTTTTGCCAGTTACGTCGACACGACGGCATCCGTCTACGGCCCATATGCAGCGATAAGACTTCCGCTGAACAAGGGTGTCACACCCAGCAATCCCATTCAACTGGCCCTGGGGCCCGGCGGCGTGTTGTATGCGTGCAATCAGACCGGCGAAGTCTACAGCCTCCGCGATGCAGACGGCGACGGGCTTGAAGACACGGGCGTGTTGTATTGCAATGTCACGGAGTTCGGATTGCGATCGCCTGGCGGATTCACGCATAAAGGCGACACGATCTATGTCGGCACAGCGCAACAAATCCGCGCGTTCCGCGATCTGGACAACGACGGCAAGGCTGACACCAGTTGGGTGTTCTTCGACGACATTCCGCACAGCGACCACCCGTATGAATGGACCTCCGCGTTGACCTTCGGACCAGATGGCTGGCTTTATGCTGCCATGAGTACTGACTCGTGGAATGCAGGTCCATCTCCGGACCCGCGCGGCTATCGTGGTTCCATCATCCGCATTTCACCGGACGGCAAGCAGGCTGAGATTGTCGTAACAGGTATACGATCTGTGTTTAGCATGGCTTTCAACTCTTTTGGCGACCTGCTTTTCATCGACAATGAAGGTGGTGGTAATGCCGACGAAGAACTTAATCGGGTCGTGAAGAACGGATTTTACGGACACAACCCGGCAAAATACAAGTTCGATTCCGTGATCGGACCCGACTTCACTCTCGAAACTGAAATCGCTCCCTCGGGAATTCTTTTCAATAGTCCGGACAACGACTTCGGCGGTACTGCGGGTAACTTATTTGTTTCATTCTATGGCGCCGGCGAGCGTTGGTCACGTGGCGGTATCGGGCGCGTCGTTATACAACGCAATGCCAATGACACATACTCCTATGAAGAATTTCCGGTTGCCGACATCCCTAAGTTGTCCGCCCTCGCATTTGGGAATGATGGCTCGCTTTACGTCGCCCAGCACGGAAAGTCCGACTATTGGTACAATGCTGTCTATGACGACCAGGGTGCATTCTACAAACTCGTCTATGATCCTAACCGTCCGCCATCTCCTGCGAAAGCACGTCAGGTGGTTACTGCTGCACTTACCGAAAGCTCAATTGAAGCGGGCAAACAACTTTATGCAGAGTATGCTTGCCTGGCCTGTCACGCGGTGGACGGCGGGACCGAACTGCTTGGACCAAGCCTCGTCGGCATCGGAACGCAAATGTCGAGAGAAGAAATTTTGGACGACATACGCAATCCTTCACTGCGAATAAAGCCCAGCATGGGTGGTATGCGAATCACCAAGACCGACAACCGGGTCCTCATCGGCCGCGTGGTCAGCTCGGATGAGAATGAAATCTCTCTGATGCTCATAGGCAATCAGGTCGTCAAAATTCCGCGCTCTGAGATCCGCACGGCGGAGAATGAAAAGAAATCGCTCATGTATGAGGGCCTGCTTGATGGACTTTCTGAACAACAAATAGAATCTCTGTTGGACTACATCGTAAGTCTCGGACAATAAGAAACAGATGCAGGGGCAGACGCAGACGCAGTGGCCGACTTCGGCTGCATCTGCATCTATCTAGTGCTGCATCGAATTAAGATACGAGCTCAGGTTCTGCCGCGTAATGATCTCCAGCGGGAACAAATAGGGAACACGTGGTTCTTTCTTGAATACGAGGTAATTGGCCAGCTGCCCTACACCTGTAAATGCCTGGCTCCGCGAGTTTTGATTGATTAGAAAGTCGATGATACCCTTCTGCAGGTAGTGCAGGTTTTCCTGCAGCAGGTCGTACGCCACAAGGCGGACTCCATTCTTACCGTGCTTATCCAGTACGTGCGAGACCACGGAAGCGCCCTTTGAGGTCGTTACCAGCAATCCTTTCAGATTCCTTTCCTTAAGCAATTTCACGAGGTCTTTCTCCAGCGTTTGCCGGTGGGTCATGTTAAGGTCCAGGCTTGTAACCTTGTTCTTTGACCCGTTGAGTTGGAGGAAATAGTCCTTGAATCCCCGTTCCTTTTCCTTGAGGTGCGTGGAATTGCTGATGTCATCGTAGATATGGAGGATGGCGTAGGTTCCGGGTTCCTTCTGGTCGATCTGAAGGAGTTCGGCGCCTACCTGTCCGCTCTGATAAAGATCCTGCCCAACGTAACCCAGTCCTTCTGTTTCGGTGATATTGTTGTTGAACAACACGAATGGTATCTTCTTTTTCTGGCACGCGGCGAAGAAGTCGCGCGCTTCCTGGTGAAAGATGGGCGCCGTCAGCACCCCGTCGGGTTTGGTTTTGAGCAGGGCCTGAGCCGCCTTCTTAAAAGAGCCCTTGTTGTACAGATTGAAATGCGAAATGTGAATGTGCACCCGATGGTGGGCCCATTCCTCTTCCGCCAGGCGCACGCCTTCCTCAGCCATCTTCCAATACTCATCCTGGGAAGGATTGGGGATGAGAACGACGATCCTGAATGTTTTTCCGGAACTCAGTGACCGCGCAATGAGGTTGGGTTCGTAACCCGTTTTCTCAAGGATAGCCATGATTTTCCGGAACGACTCTTCCGAAACCTCACCCCGCTTATGGATCACCCGGTCGACCGTTCCCACTGAAACGTTGGCCATCCTGGCTATGTCCTTGATTCTGACCTTTCTTTTCATTCCATTCTATTGTGGCTTCTTAAAAAGCGGAAGGTCCTTGTAGCGTTGGGATATTCTGGTTTACAATTTAGAAGGGTTCCGCATTGCCCGCAAACTTTCCGCTGGGTCGTTAGCATCAAAGAATCCTGCGACGCCAGTGTAGTAGCGACACTTAATGATTGTGGTCATGTCCGTCTGAGTGGTGGCCTTGCTGAATCACACAACCGATAGCCTTCGTTTCGTTTGTCTTTACCGGCGTTCCGGCAAGCACCGATTCAATCGCCTCTTTCAGGTAGGCCTCGGTGGCCTTCTGGCGATACTTGCCCAGGTCGTAAAACCAATTGTCGATCGCGCCGGAGTACTGGCGTTGCAGGTCGGGCGCTAAAAGGAATGCTTCTGGCGTGACTGTCGCGTGCAGGGCGCTGATCGCTGACATGTTGTGGTCAACATACCAGTCGAACGTCAGTCCGTATTCTTCCGCAAATGAAGTGACCTCCGCCGCGGTAAAGTATCCCGGGAAGATCCCAATGAAGTTCACCTTCGCCCCGAACAATTGGTGCAAGGCTTTGATCGTGGGAATGTACTTTTGACTGATCGGACAGTCCGGACCCAATATCAAAATTACAGAAGGCCGGTCTTCCGCTAGACGGAGCATAGTCGCGGTACCATCGGGACCCGTAACGGGAACGTCACGCAGCTCCGTCATGTGTTGACCATTAGCATACAGCACGGTCAGGATGCTGATCAAAACCAATCCGATACTTCTTTTCATGGCGAATCCCTTCATCCCTACGAACAATTATCGGGCAGCCTGAACAAAAAAACAAAAGCACACAATCTCGCAGTGTTTTAGGACTGCAAATCCCCCGTCTTCACCGTGCGTTCGTGCACGAGTGAATGCCGAAACGACATCAAAAACCGGCTTTTCAAAAAAATTATTGTGGATTTATCACCTCAACTGGGGGATTTTACGTTTACGTACACGGTTGCGCCGTGTGCGCAAACGACGCGCGATTTTGCTTGGAGAAGAAAGGCGCATTCGCTAGATTCGTCTTTCATTATCCTCGGACGCTCTCAAAGTATAACGAACCCAAATTCAATTAAACCCCACAGTACATGAGGAACTGTTTACTGAGTTTTGTCTTGCTCTTGACAGCAGGTTTGGCAAGTGCACAGACAGTACGCGGAAGAGTTACTTCCGCAGAAGACGGAGCGCCTTTGCCCGGCGTCTCCGTGTTAGTGAAAGGCACTGCGGTCGGCACGACGACGGATTCCGAAGGCAGTTATGTGATCAACGTGAGTTCCGGTGACGCCGTTCTCGTGTTCTCCTTTATTGGATTTACTTCACAGGAGATCCCCGTCCAAAACCGAACGGTCATCGACGTTACCATGACCGAAGACATCACGCAACTCCATGAAGTTGTCGTGACCGGCTTCGGCGAAGCAAAGGAAGTTCAACGCGTCGCGTTTGCTGTCCAGAACGTTGAAGGGAACGACCTGATCCGCGCAAACAGCGCCAACGTCGTAAACGCGTTGCAGGGTAAAGTCGCCGGCGTGCACATCGACCAGGGCACGGGCGGCCCGATGTCCTCATCCCGTATCCGGGTGCGCGGCAACTCCTCCCTCAGCAATAACACCCAGCCGCTGATCGTAATCGACGGCGTCCTGATCCGCCCCTCCGTCTCGGGTGCCGACTCATGGGGAGCCGCCCAGGACAACGGGAACATTATGAAGAACATCAACCCTGACAACATCGAGTCGATGACCGTCCTCAAGGGTTCCGCCGCCAGCGCGCTCTATGGTTCCGACGCACTCAATGGTGTGATCCTCATTACCACGAAGACCGGGGTTGCACGCGAAGGACTCGGTGTGTCGTTTAACCATACCTCATCTTTCGAAAGGGCATACCGGTTCATCGACGTACAGAACGAGTTCGGTGCCGGCATTTCGCCCGAGTTCGAGACGACCCCGGATGGCACACCCATCGTCGATCCTAACAACTGGTTCTATTCTTACGGACCGAGGCTCGACGGAAGAATGGTCCGCGACCTCGACGGACGGATGGTTCCCTGGGTTGCCAACGACCCGCTGAGCTTCTATGAAACCGGAAAATTCATCAACAACAACGTCGTAGTTGAAGGAGGAACGGATCGTTCTACGTTCCGGGCATCCTATTCGAACCTCACCAACTCCACGATCATGCCCAGCGGTACTGAGATGACCCGTAACAACTTCAGCATCCGGGCCACCCAGAAGATTGGAACCATCTTCGATCTCGACGCCGTTGTCGACTACACACACAACCTCATCAAGAACCCCATCCGCCAGGGCGGCAACTTCAACCCTGTCTTCGCCATGGTGTACTACCGTCCGAGAAGCATGGACATCGGGTACTGGATGAACAACTATCGCGATGAGACCAACGGCGGCCGGAAAACCGGCGTCAACGATCCCTATTCGATAACCAACTTCCTTTGGGATACCTTCGAGGACGTTACCGAACAACGCGAAAGCATATTCCGAACCAACCTCGACCTCACCACGCGAATCACGCCCTGGCTGTCGCTGCTCGTCCGTGGAAACGTGCAGAACGAACTTTACAGGGGCGAGCGCAGAAGGCTGGGTAACCAACCGAAGTTTGCCGGCGGTCAGTATCACGAGACCACGTCCGACAACTGGCAATACAGGGTGCAATCCTTGCTAACCGCCAACCGGCAACTCAGTGAAAGATTCTTCCTTAGCCTGACACTCGGTGGCGAAACAAACAAGCTCAACGGCGGCCGTTACTATCGCGTGTTTACACGAAATGCCGGCGGCGGTGAAGACAACTCCCTGAAAGTGCCCGGCGAATTCTCTATCGCGAACTCAATCAACACACCGGGTATAGACACCCGCTTGAATCCCTCGCGACTCAAGAATGCCTGGTACGTGTACGGTGACCTGACGTATCTCGACATGCTTACCCTCAACTTCAGCTACCGCACTGACTACTCTTCGACGCTCGCGTACGCCGACGGAAGTGGCGACTGGAGTTACAGCTATCCGGCCATAGGCCTTGCCTGGACATTCACCCAAACACTCCAAAGCAGCCTGCCTGAGTGGCTGAGCTACGGAAAGCTGCGCGCCAACTTCGGGATCACCGGTGGCGATACCGACCCCTGGATCATCAACGAAACGGGATCATACGCTACACGTCCTGAATATTTCTTCCCGGGTGGATCCATCAACTATTCCGGATTCCGCGACAGTACCCTGCCCAACAAGGGACTTAAGAACAGGGAAGCGCGTGAATGGGAAATCGGAGCCGACCTGCGATTCTTTAACAATCGCATTGGACTCGATGTGGCCTACTATCAAAAGCTGTCCCGCAATGAAATCTTCAGCCTGCCCGTCGCTTCGGAGTCAGGCGTAAGCGCCCGCATCGTCAACGGTGGTGAGATTGAGAACAAAGGCATCGAACTCATTCTGAGCGCGACACCGGTTTCTACAGGGACGTTTGAATGGAACACAATGTTCAACTTCACGCGCAATCGGAATACCGTCCTGGAGTTGCCCGAAGGCGTTACATCTCAACAGCTGAGCCTGGCGTTCGGTGCTGACGTGTATTCTATCGCGAAGCCCGGACTGGAGTATGCAACCATCGCTTCTCCGTACGCCTTTGCAACGTATCAGAAGCGCGATGCCCAGGGAAATCCCATCGATCACCCCAGCAACGGCCAACGCGTACTTGGCGCTGCGAGCGGTACAGGTGGATATTACACCTACCTGAGGAGCGGAGCCTATGGACAGGGAGCGAAAGAACTCGGCACAGCGATGGAGAAATTCCTCCTGAGCAACATCAATTCCCTGTCGTTCAAAAACTTCACGCTGAACATCCAGGTGGATGCGAAGATTGGTGGCCTCATGGCTTCCGCCACGCATCAGTACGGCAGCTCGAACGGCAGCCTCAAGAACAGCCTGTTCGGACGTGATGCAGAACACGGTGGCGTACAGTACGTCGACGAAAACGGTGTAACCCAAAACGACGGCATTATTCCTGAAGGCGTTCTGGCTGACGGGATAAAGTCGATCCTCGACCCGGACATTGATCTGGGTGGCATGTCGTATGCAGACGCCGTAGCCCAGGGTCACCTCAAGCCGATACCGGCACTGTTCTACTATGAGAACCTCACACAATGGTCCTCTGGTATTCGCGAGTACTCCATATTCGAAAATTCCTGGGTGTCTCTTCGCGAAGTATCTCTCGGCTATGATGTGCCTTTGTCCTTTGCATCCAAGATCAAGCTACAGAACCTGCGCGTCAGCATTATCGGACGCAACCTTGCGTAACGGCAACGGGCCACCAAGAACAGCATCAAA
>JAJJPK010000184.1:0-2680 GCA_032907565.1 Cyclobacteriaceae bacterium
ACAGGTTAATTTCATGAGCCTGCGCAAGCGCTCTCGCGGGTGAATTTTCATCGTCATACTGCACGTGGAGGCCTGTATTGAAATCGTAGTCGCTGCTACACGATGCGATGGGAATTTCGGCAATCAGCCCAACTGTAAGGGCAATACTGTGTCGTTCCTCGTAAAGGCGGGAAAGAAGGCCAAGCCGGCTAGCGCTGTGCAGCATCATGCTGGTTAGAATAAGCAGGCTAACAATCCTTCTCATACCGAAACATACGGCTTTTTTCGATCCGAATGCCACCGCAAAGTAACCTATCGAAAGGATACTGGTATATGATTTACGTCATGAAAGGGCACAAAAGAGGGAAAGGCCCAACACGGGGCCTGGCAAGGCATTTTCTCTATGAAATAAGGTTGGGATTTGACATTTTGCATGCTGCCCTGAACTCGTGTTTCAAATGAATCAACTCACTGTCGCAATGCGCTGGCATCGTTTCGGCAAACGGGTGATAACCATCCTTTTGCTTGTAACTGGCGCTGCCATTTACGCTGTAGCACAAGACACGTCCCTGAAGTTATGGTACAACGCACCCTCTGGTGGTGTTTGGGAAAACGCCCTGCCAATTGGAAACGGCAGAATTGGCGCCATGGTGTTCGGCGACGTTCCCCACGAAACCATTCAACTCAACGAACACACCGTCTGGAGCGGAAGTCCCAATCGCAACGACAATCCCCAAGCGCTGGCTGCGCTTCCGGATATCCGACGGATGATTTTCGATGGGCAGCATGAAGAAGCACTCAAACTCGCGAACCAGGCAATCCAATCCCAAAAATCACACGGCCAGAAATTCCAACCTGTAGGAAACCTTCACCTCGACTTCCCCGGTCACGACAACTACACGGACTACCGTCGTGAGCTCGACCTGCAAAACGCCGTAGCCACGACAACGTACCGCGTTGGCGGAATAACCTACACAAGAAAGGCGATTGCTTCCCTGTCCGACCGGGTTGCTGTTATTCACCTCACGGCAAGCGAAAAGAAAAGCATCTCATTCACCGCACGGCTGGCGTCGCCACAACCGGCCTCCGCTGTAATCACCACGCCTGAAGGCGAACTGATCCTCAGGGGAACTACCACCGCCCACGAAGGGGTGGACGGAAAAGTGCGCTTCCACTGTATCGCACGCCTGAAAGTTCGCGGGGGAACATTTACGGCAACCGACACGTCACTGACGGTAACTGATGCAACAGCAGCCACTATTTACCTGGCCATTGCCAGCAACTTCAACTGGTATAATGACCTCAACGGGAACGAGCAAGACAGGGCGGCGGTAATGCTGAACGACGCATATCCGCGATCGTTCTCACAACTTGAAAAACGACACGCACGCGAGTACCGCAAATACTTCGACCGCGTCGTCCTCGATCTCGGCATCACGGAAGCTGCAACGTTGCCAACAGATCAAAGGCTAAAGAACTTCGCCACGACCAGCGACCCTCACTTCGCAGCGTTGTATTTCCAGTTTGGTCGTTACCTGCTCATCTCATCATCGCAACCTGGTGGCCAGCCCGCCAACCTCCAGGGCATCTGGAACGACAAGATGAACCCGCCATGGGACAGCAAGTATACCATCAACATCAACGCGGAGATGAATTACTGGCCGGCGGAACGAACCAACCTGGCAGAGTTGCACGAACCACTGCTTCGGATGGTGCGTGAACTCGCAGTGACGGGACGGCAGACAGCACGAGTGATGTATGGTGCCCGTGGCTGGGTGGCGCATCACAACACCGACCTCTGGCGCGTCACAGGGGCCATTGATGGAGCCTTCTGGGGTTGTTGGACCGGGGGCGGCGCCTGGCTGAGCCAGCACCTGTGGGAACATTACGTGTACAACGGTGACAGAGCCTTCCTCGCTTCGGTGTATCCCATACTGAAAGGTGCCGCCGAGTTTTACGTCGACTTTCTTGTGGAGCATCCACAGCATGGCTGGCTCGTAGTAAATCCCGACATGTCGCCGGAGAATGCGCCGAAGGCACACCCGACATCCACGTTAGTTGCCGGTGCAACAATGACGAACCAACTCGTCTTTGACGTTTTCACGAACGTCATACGCGCATCAGAAATCCTGAATGTAGACGCAGCCTTTGCCGACACCCTCCGCTCGATGCGCGACCGGTTGCCACCGATGCATATCGGCCGGCACGGACAGTTACAGGAATGGCTGGAGGACCTCGATGATCCCGAAGATCGTCATCGGCATATATCCCACCTGTACGGACTCTTTCCTTCCAACCAGATTTCGCCGTATCGTACACCGCTGCTGCTTAGCGCCGCAAAGACTACGCTGTTACAACGCGGCGACGTCTCCACAGGGTGGAGCATGGGGTGGAAGGTGAACTGGTGGGCCCGCTTGCAGGACGGCAACCATGCGATGAAACTTATCCGTGATCAACTCACGCCTGCGGGTACAAATACCGGAGGTGGCGGCACGTACAATAACCTCTTCGACGCACATCCGCCGTTTCAAATCGACGGTAACTTCGGCTGTACGTCCGGTATCGCTGAAATGCTCATGCAGAGTGGCTACGATGCCGTGCACCTGTTACCCGCGCTGCCCGACGACTGGCCTTCGGGAAGCGTGCGCGGCCTCCGGGCAAAGGGCGGGTTTGAGATTGTCGATATGGAATGGAGTGAAGG